>JAJDDZ010000073.1 GCA_029260025.1 Phycisphaerae bacterium
CATGGTCGCCCCGGCGAGCTCTGCGCACTGGAACATCGCGCCAGTAAGCAGCACCTCATCGAACGAAGCCTCTTCCAGAAAAGCCTTGCGCAGATCAATTCCAGACAAGTCTAGCCCTGATAACCGAGCGCCATCCAGATCAAGACGCATTTCCGGATGTTTCGTGTACCAGTCCGATACCGCAGCCGCACCCTGCTTCACAATCTCAACATGTTCCGGATTCGCCATTGCCAAACTCCTAGCACCCAATGATCCGGCAAACCCCCAACCTTAACAACTCCACCTCCAAAAACCCCTCTCACCGCCTCTAACCACCTGATCGCTTAAAAAATTCCCTTAACCGATCACCCGTCACGTTATTAGGGCGTGATGAAAAACTCAGCCAAACGATCAGACAAAAGAAAAAGACGCAAACAAGCGAACGCAGAACGCCCCGCAACCTTTGCCGCCGCCGCCCCAAAAGCGGAGACAACCCCGACTCCCCCCGAGCCGCAGTCTTCAGCCTGCGCGGAAGCCCAATCCCCAAGGACCACCCCTTCTCCGACAAACGCCCAAGGGCCACCAACCGACGCGGCGACAAACCGGGTGCCACCAGTCGGGGTGGCGGCTAGCCCGCCAGTTCCCAGCGAGCCAGCTCCACAAACTGAAACAAACGAGAGCACAGGTTCGAAACCAACCGAACCCGCACGCCCAACACCATTCGTCCCCCTCCTCCCCTACCAGATCCAAGACGTAAACTCCAACGACCGCTTCCTCTGGAACTGCTGGTCGCGTCAAACAGGAAAAAGCTTCACCAAATCGCTCCGCCGAATCCTCCGAGGACTATCCCGAAGGCGAAACCAGATCTTCCTCTCAGCCGGCGAGCGCCAAAGTCGCGAACTCATGCAAAAAGCCCGCCAGCACTGCCAGCTTCTAAGAATCGCGACCGACTACACCGACAAGTCCGTCTTCGCCAACTCATCCTTCCGCCAGCTGGAGCTAACCCTCCCCGGCGGCGTCCGCATCATCGGCCTGCCCGCCAATCCGCAAACGGCGCGTGGCTACACCGGCGACGTGTTCCTCGATGAATTCGCCATGCACGCCAACGACAAAGACATCTGGGCCTCACTCTTCCCAACCCTCCTTCGCGGAGAAGGCGAACTAGACATCGCCTCCACCCCCAAAGGCAAGAGCAACCTCTTCTACGAACTCGCAAGCAACCCACGCTTTTCAAAAAGCACAATCACACTCGACGACGCCATCGCCCAGGGAATGAAAGTCGACAAGACAGCCCTCTTCGAAGCAATGGGCGACGAAGAACTCTACCGCCAAGAATTCAACTGCGAATTCCTCGACGAATCGACCGCCTTTTTGACCTACGAACAAATCGCCGCCTGCGAAGACCCGCTACTCGTCACCCATGACAACGCCAGCGCCATCGCAACCGACCCCCGCGAACTTTTCGTCGGAGTAGACATCGGTCGAAAACGCGACATGACCGCCCTATGGGTCTTCGCCAAACAAGACACCTCGCTAAAAACCGTAGCCCTCATCGAAATGACCGGCGAAACCTTCGCCCATCAGTTCGACGCTCTCGCCGAGCTTCTCTCACTAAGAAACGTCCGCCAATGCTGCATCGACGCCGGCGGAATCGGTATGCAGCTCGCCGAACAAGCAGTCCAGCAGTTCGGCAACCACCGCGTTCAACCAATCATGTTCACCGCCGCACTAAAATCGCAAATCGCAGGCGCTCTGCGGGTAGCCGTTGAAGCAAGAACCATCACCATCCCCGCAGAGCGCCGCATTCGAAACGACTGGCACTCGCTCCGCCGCGACATCAGCGAACAAGGACACTTCAAACTCTCCGCACCAAGACAAGAAGGAAGTCACGCCGACAGATTCTGGGCAGCAGCACTAGCACTCCACGCAGCACAAACAAGCAGCGGACCAGCCGAATCGCTAGCAACAAAACCAATCAACTTCGCAAGAAAAGGAACCTGGTAACAACAAACTTCCACCGTTTGAACGTTTCGACGTTTTGTAAAGGAGCCTCAAGAAATGCAATGGACCAAGAAAATCATCAACGCGATCAAAACCTCGGCCACAAATAGACCGAAACTTGGTCGCGTTATCACTCCCCGCGCTCAAGACTCGTTCAGAGATTACCCAAGCGCAGGACTCACCCCCTCCAAACTCGCCGCCATCCTCCGAGAGGCGGACGACGGCTCACTCACCACAGCCATGCAACTCTTCGAAGAAATGGAAGAAAAAGACGCCCACCTCTACTCCGTCGCCAACACACGCAGACTTGCCCTCACCGGACTAGACTGGCAAGTCGTCAGCGCCGCCGACGTGCGCAAAGGGGTCGACCAATCCCTCGCCAACGAAGCAGCCAACCACGCCCGCGAAGTGCTCACCCGCCTCGAATCCCTGGACGACACCCTCCAACACCTCGCACTAGCACTAGGTCGAAACGTCGCCGTCTCGGAAATCGTCTGGGGCATGATCAACGGCCAAATGCAACCCATCGACCTCGCACCCGTGGACTTCTCGCGACTAGCCTTCGACGAACTCGACCATCTCCGCATCCTCACCCAAGACCATCCTGATGATGGCATCGAACCACCCCCCAACAAGTTCATCGTTCACACCCCGCACAGCGTCTCGGGTCATCCCCAGCGCGGAGGACTCCTGCGCGTCACCGCCCTCGCCTACCTCGCGAAGAATCTCTCGCTCAAAGACTGGCTCATCTTCGCAGAAATCTTCGGCATGCCCATCCGCGTCGCACGATACGAACCAAACGCCAGCCCAGAAGAAAAACGCGAACTGCTCACCATGCTCGAATCGCTCGGCTCAAACGCCGCCGGAATCTTCAGTCGCGCCGTCGAACTACAAATCGTAGAAGCAAACCGGGGCACGGCTGGTCCCCCATACGAACGACTGCTCGAATTCCTAAACCGAGAAATGAGCAAAGCCTGGCTCGGTCAAACCCTCACGACCGACGTAACAGGTCAGCGCGGATCGCTCGCCGCCTCACAGGTCCAAGACGAAGTCCGAAAAGACATCCTCGCCGACGACCTCAGAAAAGAAGGCCGCACCATCCGCCGAGACCTGCTCGCACCCATCACAAGACTTCGCTTCGGAGACAGAGCACCCGTCCCCTTCTTCTGTCGCAGACCGCGCCGACCCACCGACGCCAGAGAACTCGCCGAAATCTTGGACGTCGCAGTCAACCAACTCGGAGTTTCCGTCCCACAGGACTGGGCACGCGACGTCCTCGGAATCCCCGCCGGAAGTGAGCACGAACCCGCTTTAGGAGGCCTAAAGCGCTGATCGCTTAAGAAGTTTTCTTAACCGATCACCCGTCAAGTTATCTAAATGAAAAGTCAAACGCCTCAACCCACGGAGCCAAAGAAAATCATGAACGAAAACCAAGACAAAACGCACGCAAGCGACGACCAGCTAACAGCACTAAGCTCAGCCACCCTCGAAGCGAGCGAAGTACCAGTTCGCATCCTCGTCGCCCCATGGGGACAAGTCGAAAGCACCAACGGAAGCTTCGTCGTCGACGACGAGTCCGCCGCACTCGTCGTAGACGCCTTCGACGAACACGGAACCGACATCCCCATCGACTACGAACACCAAACTCTCGGCGGAACCTACAGCTCACCCTCCGGTCAAGCACCCGCCGCCGGTTGGATTAAAAAAATCCTTTCGGAACCAGGCGTCGGCATCCTCGCCGAAATCGAATGGACCGACCGCGCACTAGAAATGCTCTCCTCCAAAGAGTACCGCTACCTCTCGCCAGTCGCCTTCATCCGAAAAACAGATCGCAAACTCGCCGCCATCCACTCGGCCGCACTAACAAACAAACCCGCCATAGTTGGCATGGCCCCGATCGTAAACTGCAGCAACATGCGAGTCGACGACGTCGTTCCACTAGTCGCCCTTCGCCAAGAGCTGAAGCTAGCCGAAGACGCCGACCCGCACGACATCCTCCTCGCCGCAAGTCACCGCATCGTCGCGCTTGAGCGCGAAGTCAATGACCGCCACATCGCAAACCGAATCACCGAAGCGATGCGATCAGGAAAACTAGTCGAAGCACAACGCGCCTGGGCAGAAGCCCTCGTCGCCAAAGAAGAAGGACTCTTCGACGAGTGGTTCAGGACAGCCCCAATCATCGTCGCACCCGGCAAGCTAAAAGAGCCCCACGGCGCAACCGGACTGGACACCAGACGACACACCATCGCCGCCAAAGCCCGCGCCGAATTCCGAACAACCCCCATGCTCGCCGGAATCACCGACGAAAAAGCTTTTGTCGCCTCAGCACTCAACGATGCAGGACTAAGCGAAGCCGCTTGAAAAAACATGACGCCGGTTTGTTACCGGCGCTAAGAAAAAAGCTAGTAAACGGATTGGCTCATCGACCCAACATTTTGAAAGACTCTCAAACGCCCGTAACCACAATAGGACCAAAAACGAAAGGAACACAAACCCAATGGCACTAACAGCAAACCGAGAAGTAGACCACTACATCGACCAGGAACTGCGAAGCTTCCAAGTCGCAGCCGCAAAACACTTCTACAAAGGAGCACTCGTCGGACTCGCCTCCACTGGTTACGCACAACCACTAACAGCAGGAGACCCGTTCCTCGGCGTCGCCTATGAAGACGTCGATAACACGACCGGCGCAAACGGAGCACTCGCCGTCCGCGTCTACACCCTAGGCGACTTTGGCCACGCACTCAGCGGAGCGGCCATTGCCGACGTAGGCCGCCCCGTCTTCGCATCCGACGACGACACCCTGACCTTCACCGGTTCCGCCAACACATACGTCGGATTCGTGCAGGACTTTGTCACCACCGGTGAGATCATCCTCCGCATCGATCCTCAAAACGCGAAGATCAAAACCACAACCCACGCGGTTGAAAACGTCGCAGCCGGCGTAGACATCGCCGCCCGAGCAGTGCACGCCTTCGCTTGCTCAGGCTGGATCGTCTCCGCCCGCGTCGTGAATCAAGCAACCGCAGCCGCCGGAATCGATAACAGCAACACCTGCGTCGTCGCACTCGCGACCGGCGCAGGTAGCGTCGTGACCGAAACATTCGACGCAACAACAACCTTCCCCGCAGCGAATACCGACCAAGACCTCGGCCCAGTCTCCAACACTCACGTCACCGCCGGTGAAGTCATGACAGTCGCTGTCACCAACGGAGCAACCGCTGACCCAGGCTCGTTCCTCGTCGAAATTGACTACGTGTAAAACAGTGTGGCACCGGTTTCCAACCGGGGCAAAGGAAAATGAAAGAACCGTAGGTTGGATCATCGACCCAATAACTCAAACTAGTACCAAACGAAAAGGAGAAACCCAGTGGCGGTTATCAACACAGGACTACTCACCAAAGGCTTGCGAAGCGAATTCTTTCAACGTTTCGGCAACGCTCAAACGCACTTCGCCGATCTTTCAACGCGAATCCAATCCAACTCCGACAGCGAAACGTACAAGTGGCTCGGCGAAATTCCTCGAATGCGCGAATGGGGAACAGGTCGACTCGCCAAAGGAATCGGCACCGAATCGTACTCCGTCGAAAATCTTAAGTACGAATCGACCCTCGAAGTCGATCGCGACGAAATCTCCGACGACAAGACCGGACAAATCCGTATCCGCGTCGGCGAGCTCGCAGCAAGGGCAGCCACTCACAAAGATTACCTCCTCTCGCAACTTGTAATCAACGGAGCAACAACCGGATTCAACAGCTACGACGGAGTCTCGTTCTTCAGCAATGACCACATCTCCGGATCTTCCGGCGCGCAGGACAACAAACTGACCACCGGCGCAGTCGATCCAGACAACGCGACGGTCACGGAGTTCAAGGCAGCACTCAAGTCTGCCATCGGTGCGATGATGGGCTTCAAAGACGACCAGGGCGACCCCATGTCGCTCTCGGCCAGCGGACTTGTCTGCGTCGTACCAACGACGATGTACATGACGGCGCTAGAAGCGGTCAATGCGACCGTAGTCAACAGCACGTCGAACGCGCTGCAAGGCGTAGCACGAGTCGTTGCCTTCCCGTGGCTGACTGACGTTAGTAAGTGGTTCCTGCTCAAGACCGACGGAATCATCCGCCCGTTCATCTTCCAGGACAGAGAGCCCGTCGAGTTCTCCGCTCTCACCGAAGATAGCGACGAAGGTTTCCGCCGCGAAAAGTTCCTATACGGCGCTCGCGCCCGATACCGCATGACCTATGGGTACTGGCAGTACGCCATCAGTATGGACATGACCGGCATCGTGTAGAAAGTAGCAAACAAGTTCGCGGATCAAGGTCAGGGGGCGCGGACACCGCGCCGCGCCCCCTTCACTCTTTCGGAGCACGAGAATCATGGCCTACATCACAAACACCGATATCCAAACCCGCGTCGGAGCCACCGCGTACGTTCAACTCGCCGACGACGATGGCAACAGTATTGCAGACATCGCAGTGGTTGACGAGATTCGCCTCGCCGCTGAAGCCGAGGTGAATTCGTACCTCGCACAAAGGTACCAAGTACCAATCGACTTAGCCGCGCATGCCGACCTATCCGACATGCTCAAATCCGTCACGCTCGACGTCGCAGAGTATCGCCTAAGACTACGAAGACCGCCCATCGCCGACGACGCTGGAAAACGATACGACCAAACCGTCGTGTGGTTGATGCGCATTGCTACCGGCGTCCTCGCCTTACCGGCTGCCATGCCCGTCTCGGCCAACAGCGCGATGGGAGCCGCCGCGACGACAACCGGGAACAAACGCATCCTCAACCACACAGAACTCGGCGACCACTAGGAGTGATCCAATGCCCACGCTAGATCGCACAACCATCCGCACAGCAATCGATGAGCTCGTTACGAAGTTCCGCTCGAACCTCGTCGCAAGCCCGACAACAACAGCGAAACCGTTCCACGCGGTGCACGTCGGCGCGCCGAGCGTCTCCGACCATCCGCGACCCTTTATCGCGATTAACTTGATCCGAGCGCGACCCATCGCAACAGTTGACGGCGACCGAATCGTAGAAGTCCAAATCGCCGCTCGCATCGTGACTGACGTAACTGGCACGGACCCGTTCGGGGCTATCCTCGATCACCTCGGGGCAACCGACGATTACCTCGACAGCCTCATCGGCACCGGGATCATCGACGGCGCCGAAGGACTCGAAAACCGGGCGTGGACCTTCGACGATGCGAAAGTGCGCTCCGGTCCGCGCACACTCTCCGCAACTGGCAAACAGACTCTCATCGTCAAGATTGAGCGAAACCATAACCAAACACCGGCGTAACGATATGATCTGGATACTTGAAACACGCGGCGCTTCAACGAAACTCCGTGCATCGCCGTTCACCGAAACAACAATCGAGGGCGTGCATAGCCTCATCTACAAGGTTGGAATCGAACCTGTTCCCTTCCCCGGCGACGATGACACACTTGGCTTCCTTGGAACATTCGACCGAGGACTCCATCGCGCATCGGGGATCCTTTTTTCCTTCCACGGTTCCGTCGCGGAAGAGTTGCTTTCGATCACTGCTGGCATCGACCTGATCGTCCGCTACACAGCCAATGGCCAACTGCGCAAGCGAACGTTCGCCGACGTTATTTTCGCCGGTGACGCATCCGTCACCGTTCCTGGCCAAAACAAAGGGACGTCCGAACTAATCGGCGTCCCATTCAGAGTGCAAATTCCAGCCGGAAACACAATCGTCAACCACGTAACCGACGCAACGGATGTATAAGAAATGACTCAGAGCATCACCGACATACTGCGAATCGCTGACCGCGTACTCGCCGAACAAAGCAACGAGATTTCCCAAACCCAGACGCGGCAGCGAACGGCTGTCACCGTGCAGAGCTCTACAGGCACGGAAAATATTAACGCGATCTTCAAACTCGACATCCGTTTCCGACTCGCGTTCGTAAGGTGTCATTTCATTGGCACTTCGGCAACAGCTCCGATGACGATCGCACTCGACGCACTCGCGGGAGTCTCTTACGACGCGACCCTCTTCACCATCACCCGCGCGGGCGTCGCGCGCGACATCAACCTCCGCATCCCGGCCGAGGAAAGCACTGACCCATCACCTTGGACTTTTCAAGCGGGCGATGCCGGTCGCATCCAATGGACCAACCCAGACCCCACCAATATCACCTGGGGACTGCAGGTCGGACTCGCGATTGCCTCTTAATCGAAAGTCAAAAAATCATGCCGATTACACATAACTCCGACAGCCTCGTCACAAGGAATTTGACCGTGGAGGATGCGCTTACCCTCGCCGATGCCACGACCCTTGAGTTCAAAGAGATGTCCGCCCCGGTCACCCCCCAAAGCGGCGCGCTCTTGGTCTACGCGAAATCTGACGGCAAGCTTTACGCCAAGAACGACGCAGGAACAGAGTCGGAACTGACCGTGGGTAAGCAAAAGGTCGCGAAAGTCTTCTACGTTGAGAACCCGACCGCAAGCGACGACTTCCCGATCGGTTTCGTACCACAAGCAGCGACCCTCGTCGCGGTCCGCGCGATTACCGACGTTGGCACCGTCGATTTCAACATCGAAAAACGCTCGAAGCTCACACCCGACGTAGCCGGGACGAACGCATGGACCGTCGATAAACAAGCGAGCGCCGCGGGACTCGAACAGACAACGTTCGATGAAGCCACCATCCTAGCTGATGAATGGCTCAGTTTTGCGGCGAGCGCCATCGCTTCGTCACCGACAAAGCTTTGGATAGCAATCGAGTATTCGATCGACTAGTTCGAAGCTATTCGCCAAATTGAATCAAACACCCAACACCGAAGGAGACCAACATGGCAGGTGGACCAGTTTTCCCACGAAGTGCGTTCCCAGTAACGTCCGACACCTTCGTAAATTTTCACGTCGGCGCAGGTGCGAATTCCAAACAGGATGAAGGCCTAGGCGTAACGGATAGCATCGCAAGCGACGCAACCTGGCGACTTCGGTTTCAAACGCCACCGCAACTACCCAGCGGAACCGCCAAGCTTCGCTTGCGAACTCTCGCAGCTACCGTCTCAGCAAACAAAGACGCAAAGGTCAATCCGAAGTGGGCCTCTATCGCCGCCAGTGAAGACCCTTCGTCCGCGACACTAAACCCAGAGGGAACGACAACCGTCACATTCACGACATCCGACGGCGACAAGTACATTGAGACAAGCATCACCCTTGACGCCGACACAATTGTTGCAGGTGAAGAAATCGTGATGGACCTAGTTTTTGAAACGACAGGCTGGACGCTTGACAAGGTTTCGACGTGGATCGTAAGCGTCATTTGGGAATAGGAGTAGACTTGCTATGGCTCGTTCTTTTAATCGTTCTTCAAACGAAAGTGCTCTGGTTGACGTCGCCCCCGTCTCGACTTATCCGTTTTGCATGGGTGTTTGGCTGAGGAAATTGGGCGGCTCGAACGTCGAGACACTGATTGTCTTCGGTGAAAAGGATTTCTTTTCCGGCGCCTTCACGCGAATTTACATCGGCAAGTTCGGGAAGATTTACGCCCATAGTGCCCACACCGGAAACCTCGTCGTTACGGCTGGCGCGTACGATGACGGAAACTGGCACGCGTGCCTTCTTGTCGAACGAGATTCGGGAGGATTGCGTCACGTGGATTTCTACGTCGATGGCACGTTCATCGGAACCGCCAGCAGTTCCAACCCGGGAGGTCTTTCGATTTTCAATCGCGTCGCGTTCGGGCGCAGGATGACACCAACGCCGGGCGACGCGCTCGATGGTACGCTCGCGGAGGGACTTATCGCCGATGTCGAACCGACGGGCGAACAGGCGGCCGCGTGGTCGCGTGGAGTCAGCCCGCGGCATGTGTTTGGCACTGCGGTGAAGGGCTATTGGCCTCTTTGGGGTTTGCACAGTCCGGAGATCGATGTCAGCGGTCAGCAAAACGACCTGACACTCTCGGGCACGGCAACAGACAACCATGCGCCCGTCTCACCTTATGCGCCGAAGTGGGCAGCCTCTCTCCCGAAATCCGGCGCGACAACACGCCTCATATCTATCGATGGCGTCACGATCCGGGTCGCAATTTAAGATCAAAGCTAGAAGAACGCGCCGGCGCGTTATCGAAGATTCGTTTCATCGGCCACTAGTTTTGCGGCGCGACCGTCGAATTGATGCCTTCGGTTATTACTGTCGAAAAGAAGCCGGCAAGGCTGGTACGGGCACTTTCCGTAACGAACTCCGTACATCCAGCCACTAAGGCGGCATACGCCAGCATTAAACAGCAACTGATCCCAAATAGTCCTCGTCGTTTCATCGTCTTGGCTCCTTTAAGTCCTATCCTCTTTATCGGAACCAAAAGTCGGGCGCTCAACTTAGGCGCTACTCTCATAAGCAGGACCGATAACAAAACCGATCCTCGATTGATCCGACCCTCGCACCAAGCACCTTACCGGCGACGACGCTGCACGGGCTGCAGTTTCGGTTATCATGGTCGATCATGAAGTCGATTCGTGATGATGCTATTGTGCTTGGGCGTTTGGATTACTCTGAAACGTCGCAGGTGCTGGTTCTCTTTACACGTGAACACGGCAAGGTCCGCGCCATCGCCAAGGGAATCAAGCGCGGTACGAAAACGCGCTTCGCCACGGGGATTGATCTTCTCGATGCGGGAACCGTTGTTCTTAACGTTCGCCATGAACGCCAAGAAGGACTCAGCTCCCTGTCCGAGTGGAAGCAAACGCGTAGCCTATCTGGTCTGCGTGAGAAACTTTTTCGCTTACACGGCGCGCAGTATGCTAGCGAGATTACCGCTCAACTCACCGAAGATTGGGACCCACACACCGAGCTTTTCGACGACTTGATCGAGGCGCTCGTTTCGCTCGGCGATGCAACCGAACCGCTTGGCGAGACGATTCGATATCAAGCTTCGCTGCTGCGATCGATCGGCGGAATGCCCCTGCTTGAGACGTGCATGTCTTGTCAGCGGATGGATGACTTGCTCTATTTTTCCTCTTTCGAGGGGGGTCTTCTCTGTAGACATTGCGAGGCGAACCACGTCGAAAAGCGTGAGCTTTCACCGACTCTCATCGAGTCATTAAGACGCGTTGCGCGCGGCCAGGACGTTGGCGAGGACCGGGTCGCCATTTTTTCGCTATTGAACTATCACATTTCCCATTCGATGGGTCGAGAACCGAAGCTCGCCGTCCATCTTGTACCGCGCGAGTTTCAACGGCGCATCGACTAATGCGCCGTTCTGTGCCGCAGCCGGAGCGTCGCTCTAGGTCTACGCGATGGATGCCGAAGCGACGGTTTCTCTGCGGTCGCCGATCCTAGCGGTGGGGACCCGTCCGGTAGGCGCGGTACTCTCGCGAACGTGAGCGTAAAGACCCTCGAACTTGAGACCGGGTCGAGCACCAATACGAAGGTTTGTTACATCATCTTGAGTAACTGGCTGAAGCTGAAAAGACAAGTCGCAAGACTCGTCGGGTTCATGAATAGTAGTTGGCGAGGGCGCATTACACGCTCTCGCCCGTTTCTTACGTAACTCTCCGAACCGCACACGCCCGACACACGGAAACGCATAGCTATCGACACTCGCCGCTGTTCGCGACGGATGTTCCAGCTTGGTTTGCGAGGCAGGCGTTTTCGTAGGCGACGGAATCACAACCACAAACTGGCGCATAGATGTCGGGACATGCGATTGGTCGTGTTCCACACTCACCGTTTGTGTTGCAGCTCCCGTTGACTTTCGCGCAGAACTCACTCGCGAGGCAATCGACGTTTGATGCACAATGGGTGACGCACACGCCACCATAGTCAACGCTGACGCCCGCTTTCTTGGCTTTGCATTCGTTATCGTACGTTAGGCCGTCGCACCCGCAGACGGGGGAATAGATTTCTGGGCAGGCGGGCGGGCGAATCGCGCACTCTCCTAGTCCATCGCAACTTCCTGTAACGGTCGAACAGTACTCGTTCAAAGCGCAGTCGGCATTGGACTGACAGGCAACGCTACATTCGCCAGAATAATCAACGCTAATGCTGGCTGCGGCGGCGTCGCATGCGTTGCTGTAAGTAATGCCGTCGCATCCGCAAACCGGATCCCAAACATCCGGGCAGCCAAGAGGGACCGTCATGCACTCGCCTTCACCGCCGCAAGAAGCGATGGAAAACATGCAGTAGCTACCAATAGGACACACGGCATTCGATTGGCACAAGTCGATGCAAACGCCGGCATAATCAACGCTCACGCTCGCAGCGGCGGCGTCGCACTCGTTTCCGTACGTCTGCCCGTCACAGCCACAAACCGGATCCCACACGTCGGGGCAACCTTGGGGCAATAGCATACAATCCCCGTGCATTCCGCAGGCGCCGATTGGAGTCATGCAGTATTCTTCCGTGGCACAATCGGCGTCGATCGCGCAGCAGGCCGGTGGCGGTAATGGTCCGGTGAAACTCAACTGCAGCAACCACACATCTTCGAGGTCGACATCGCAGTCTTGGTCGATATCGCCGAGGGGTCGCCCGTGCGCATCAACGGGAATCCCCGCCGGCGTCGCGCAACAGACATCAACGACATCCATTACGCCGTCGGCATCGGTATCGGTACCGCCAGCGCTGGCGCTGGCCGCGAAGAGAACAAATAGTAGAGCTGCCATTGAAGATGTAGTCGTGTTCATCGCGTAGCCCTTCCCCCTTTGGGTTCGTCGCGCGGCTTCGATCAGCTCGCAACCCACGCGGGAAACGAGTTATCGGATTGATGCCGACTGACGTTGCCTGTCGGACATTTTATCCACCCGATGTGGCCGGATCAAACGCGTGGTAAGCTGGTACTTGAACGCTGCCAGGTGGGAAGCAGCATACTTGCGTGAAGCTGTGCTTTTTTCAACCCGGTGAATTATGCAATGCGGTGGGGTGCGAACGGACGTGAATTGCACGTTGCGGGGCATGAACGCCGTCAGACTGCGCTCTCGATGATCGTGCGGCGCTGTTGTTCGAGGGCTTCGAGCTTTGGATTGAGTTCTTTCTTCAGACGCTCGCAATGACTGAGGGCTAGTCGTACGTCTTGCTTGATAGGGAGAGTGACTCCCATGTCGCAGAAGTAACCGGCTGGCAAGTTCTCTGACAATTTCGCTGCCGTCTCTGCTAGCGTGATCGAAAGAGCGCGCAGGTCGCGGTTGATTTCGATATCCTCATCCAGCGGGAGTTCATCGATGTATCGTTTCAATCGCTCGACGCCTTGACGGACGAGGCGGATGGGGCCTTTTGTTTTGCTGTGGGAATAGGCTTGATGGGCCACCTGGCCAATCGCACCAAGCGGAGAGGCGTAGGTTGTCATCTTCGTTCGAGCTTTGCCGAGCGATCTAGTCATTGAGTCGAGATGATTTTCGGTTTGCTCGGCTGCTTCGACTGCTTTGGTCAGTGCTCGGTGTTCTGCTTTGACCTGCTGGTATTGATCTTCGATTTCTGCCAGCTGTTGGGCGGACTCGCCTCCTGTTGAAAGGACTTCTTCTGCGACGGCATCGCACGCCTGCTGGTAACCCTTTTCCAGTTGGCGGAATCCTTCGACTTCGTGTTCGATGGACTGCACTTGATCATTAAGCTGTTCGAGAACATCGAGATCGGAGCGGTATTTTTCAGTCAGGGGCAGTAGCTCTTCTTTGAGCGCGGAGAGCTTCTCCTTCTTGTCGCCTTTGATCGCGCTGGCCAGGCTGGTGAAAGAGAACGCTTCGAGCGATTGGACTTGTTCGTCGAGTTCATTGACGCGGGCTTCGAGTTTATCGAATTTGAACAGCTCGTCGCCAAGCTTTTCGCGGAGACGCGGAAGGTCCGCGCGGAGGCCTGCTACGCGATCAAGCTCATTTCGAATGGTGGCTAGGCTTGCTTGTGCATCATGATTCATTAGACCAACTCCACGTCGACTTCAGAGAGTCTGTCGGAGGGATTTGGAGCGTTCTTGAAGGTTTTGAGCGAGTGATAAAGGGTGTGTTTTGAGGTCTATGGGCGGTTAGCTACCGGACATTATTGGTCGGAGGTTCTGATAAATGAAACGACGTGAGACGCGGCAAACCGTGCCGCATGGTTGGAGTCAGGTCCGATTCATGCGTCGCCGAGGAAATCGCGCCATTTGACTTGCACATCCGGAAGCAAGTATTTGACGCCGCATTCGGGGCAGGCGTGTTCATCTGGTAGACCGCGCAAGTTGTAGCCGCATTCGAGGCAGTTCATAAACTCGTTTTCGCGAACTCGATGACCGAAGCGACGAGCGTAACGATGAATCAATCGAGGTGAGAGAATGGAACTAAAGATCAAAAGGGGCAACACAACACGATCGACGATCGGCACATCAACGAAAATGATCAGGGTAAGCGGCAGTACTAGAAAGACAACAAGCAGCCACCTGCCCCAGCGAACCCTTGCCCAAAGGGCCCGCGGAAAACGCCCTTTGGGATATGGCCAAAGGAGATGGATTGGCATGATATCCTTGA
Source organism: Phycisphaerae bacterium (assembly GCA_029260025.1). Classification (GTDB taxonomy): domain Bacteria; phylum Planctomycetota; class Phycisphaerae; order UBA1845; family UBA1845; genus JAJRUK01. The sequence goes on from JAJDDZ010000073.1 coordinate 14,460, forward strand.
TTTTGCGAGGCCATTGCATGTCAGCATTCTAACGTCCAGATAACACGCCTGCACGCCAGACCAAGCATACAAAGAAGAAACTTACAAATTCCGGGAGCGAAAACGGTGGGTTGTGCCTTATTATGGGTGTGGATCGCGAGTGAATGCGGTCGCGACTTGCGAGATCTTGATGACGATTGCTCATGTACATGGATTTGAGGACGACGCCCCTTTGAAACTGGCGGACGCGGAGCACGAATTGATTTTGCGTGCGCGGAGTGACCCGAGCGCGCTCGGTCTGCTCTATGAGCGACATGCGCCGGCGCTTCTGGGTTATGTTTATCGCCGAACAGGTGATCCGCATATTACAGAAGACTTGGTGGCTGACGTTTTTGTGATCGTTTTGAAATCGCTACCCGGTTATCGATACCGGGGCGTTCCGATTCGCTACTGGTTGATGCGTATTGCGACGAACGTCGTAAATCGCTGGGCTAAGCAGCGAAAGAAGCGCCCGCATGTTGCGCTTGACGAGGCGCATGCGAGCGAGGTTGCTACGCGATCCACAACGGGCGATGTCGCGGAAGGTGCACGGGACGAGTTTTTGCAGCGTGCTCTTTTGTCGCTACCGCCGAGGTATCAGGCTGTGCTTTCGCTGCACCATATGGAAGGGCTCTCCGTTTGTGAGACTGCCACGATCATTGGGTGTCGCGAGGGTACGGTAAGGTCAAGACTGTGGCGAGCGCGTGAAGCGCTTCGCACGCAGCTAACGAAGAGGAGTTGACGCCGTGCAAAATCATCGGGATCCAGTTGAAGATGCGCTTGCGTCGCTTGGTGGCCGAAGTTGGCCGCGAGATTACGACAACAATCCATTAAAGGATAGAATTATGAACGAAGCTCAAACGAAACGAACGAGATCTTCTTGGCGTCAGCGTCCGGTGCTGGCGGCGACACTCGCCCTCGTCTTGCTCGGGTCTGCCGGGTTTGCGGCGGCGGGTGGTATTGGGATGGTCAAAGGATGGATCATCAGTGTTGAACTCGAAGGAGTCGACGGAACTGTCGCGGTCGATCTGGAAAAAATCGACATACAGACCGAGGGCGACACGACGACGATCACCGTTGATTCCGACGACCTAATAATCGAAGGCGACGTCAAGGACGGCGCGAAGGTCACCATCACAGCCACCAATGACGGCGGAACGATCAAGACCATCACCGACGCCGACGGGAATGTCCTCAAGACGACGACCGTCAAGGGTGGTCAGTAGGTGCGCATGAAAGAACGCTCACGGTTATGAGCGGCCTTCGGTTTTTCGCCTTTTAAGAAGAGTTGCCCGTAGCGCTTTGGCGCCGCGGGCGACTATTTTTTTGCGCACGATCGCATGCCTTAGCTAGCTTCCCACGACACGTTAATCGATTACATTAGCATCTCCGCGATGGGCTGTAGACCTGAAGAACAGGAGGAAGCGAAGTATGATCGGTTTCATTGCGATCGGTATCAGTCTCGGACTTGCTGGAGCTGCTGCCGGTGACGGACTTGCTGTACCCGGTCAGCGAGCGCCGGACCTTGAAAATGTTCGATGGATTCAGGGCGAACCGGTTAAGCAATTCGAAAGCGGGCGCGTATACGTTGTTGATTTTTGGTCTACCTGGTGCGAGGCGTGCATCGAACCCATCGACCATCTCAACGCACTAGCTCAGCGCTATGAAGATGACGCGACCTTCATTGCGATTCATATTTGGCAGCGCGAGGCTGCGCCAGAACCTGCGAAGTTTCTCGCGAAGCGCCGTATAGCTTCGAAATCTGTCCTGAAGTTCGCGATCGTCGAAGACGCAGACGACGTACTCGCCAAGACTTGGATGGACGCTACGGAGAACGGCGGACTCCCGACCTCGATGATCGTTGATCGCGCGTCTAGACTCGCCTGGTTTGGGCACTCGAAGGATCTCGACGGACCGTTGAGAGAAATCATCGACGGAACATACGACACTCAGCGCAGTATTGAGATGATGAACCGCGGGATTCAAGCCGGGCGCAAAGCGAATGAGTCGGGGAAGGCGATCGAGAAAGGTGATTACGAGTGGGGTATGACGCTGATGCTTGAGGCGTTTCGCGCAGCCCCGAAGACCGTCGCCGAGTGGATCCCCAGCACCTATGGGCACATGCTCCATGCTAGTCAGTCTCAAGAAACCGCAGCCAGGTTTGTGCGCAAAGTCCTCGCTACGAAAGAGGGAAATACCGCGGCCCTTCACGCCGGTTTCGCGCGGATGATTCTTAACTTTCGGAATTCCGATCAGTGCGATCTCAGCCTTGCTTTGGAGCTTGCAGAAAAGGCAAACATAATGAGCGAGTCGTCGGACCCATTTATGCTGAGTACGCTGGCCGAAGTTCGGGCGGAGCGAAAGGACGTGAGTGGCGCCATTGAAGCGATTGAGCGCGCGATCAAGATGGCGACCGATAGAGATAAACTCGAAAGGTTCAATAAGACCTTGCAAGAATTCCAAAAGCTCTCGAACAACTAAGGAGCGGTCTACTTTGCTCTTGATTCGAGCATTTCGAAGTAGTGTCGAAGCTGTGTGATCGATGCTTCGTAGGCTTTGATTTTCTTGTTGGCCTTCGCTTGCATCTGTGCGCCCTCCATGACGGTCAACACAAACCGGGCTAACTCGGCGCGATCAAGATCGTTCGGCAATCGATCCCCCGCATCCACAAGCCAACCTTCCACGCATGCGCACCACGCGTCGAAATTTTCACGCACGCGATCCCGCGCTTCGTCGTGCGTATCAGAAATCTCCAGCGCAAGATTCCCAATCGGGCAACCCATCCTGCAACCCGTCTCAAGCAAGAACCCGCGATAGCTCTCGAGTAGTGCAAACACACGCCCGATCGGGTCGTTGGTCGCGGCCTCCACCGGGTCGATCAGGATTGGACGAAGTAACCCTTTGTACTGATCAAGCACAGCGACCAGTAGCTCGTCTTTGGACTTGAAAAAATAGTATAGACTACCGCTGCGAACGCCCGCCTCTTTGAGAATGGCTGCGATCCCCGTTCCCGCAAACCCGCGAGTCAGGAAAAGCTGCCTGGCGGTCTCGATGATCCGATCTCTGGTTGTTTGTTCGTTGGCTACTTTCATGAAGTCGCACGCATTAGATTGACCACTCTCCGCCCCCCCATTCTGACGTAAATCGCGGACAAACGCCTGAATACGCAGATTGATTGATCGTTCAATACAAGATAGACAAGCTTCGCGCCTATGTCAACCGCGGCTGAAGGGACTAGTGGCGATGTTGGCTTTGAAGCGCTCGATGGACGGCCACGGCCAGTGAAAGCCCCCATCCTCCCCGCAAGGCTTCCTCCCGCGTCGAATCATCGCGCGTCACCCATTTTCCCAAAGAATTCCCTTGCAAGAGGGTCCGGATTCCTGGTACCTTGGGGCCCGGTCAGGAAGGTCAGAGGGGGTCCCGCCCTGCTTATCCCGCCGTCTGTGCTTTTCGTGGAGAAAGCTCAATGCGCAAACAGGATTTCGTTGGTGTTCAATCGCAGGCAAAACACACAGCCCCGTCTACCGCCAACCTTCTTTCGAGATCACGGGTCATGACGACGTTCGCGATTTCTTGCTGTCTATTCGCATCGAGCGCGTTCGCCGGGGGCGTCTGCCCCGACCCGGCGTGTGGCCCCGGCTCGTGCCTCTCGCTCAAGGCCGTAGCGATCAACGGGAATCCGATCGCGCCAACAAGTAACGTCACCGCATCGCGTGGCGATACGATCGAAACAGAAATCTGGCTCTCGTGCTGGGGCACAGATTTGGGGCTCCTTCGTAGCTACCAGGCATTGATCAATGGAAAAGACGGCGTTGTTAGCGGCGACGCTGGCCTCGTCCTACCCCTAGGTTGGGATGCGCCGCTTCAGTTCATGGGTTGTACCTCCCAATCCGATTGTCCGCTGGGAACGTCCTGCCCCGGAGGCCAATGCATAGGGTCCGCTCACTTTCCGGACACTGGGGCATTCATCGATCCGGATCGCGCAGATAACGTCATCCGCGATTTCGATCCACTCTTTTTTGTTGGAACGATAGTGATTGATTACATCCTCGGGGGTGCCTCTCGAGAACCAACGGGGGCAGCGGATACCGGCGAGCCAAAGTACGGCGGAACCTTGCTGTTGACCGTGTCGGACGAAGCCTGCGGCCAGTTTACGTTCGACTTTGTAACGACCGGTATTGCTGGCATCTCTGAGTTTATCGCCACCGATCTAGCAATTAGATCTATACCCAACACCCAGCCCCTCTACATCCAAACCCACGACTGCGACTGCAACGACAACGGAGTATTTGACGACGAAGAACTTGCCACCGGCGCTGCCGCCGACTGCGATAGCAACGGCCTACCAGATGACTGCGACCCGGACTGCGACGGCGACGGAACGCCCGACGAGTGTGAAATTTCAAACTGTAACGGTGACCGCGCTTGCAGCAACTGTAACCAAAACGGCGTACCCGATGGCTGCGACATTGCCAGCGGAACGTCCAACGACATCGACAACAACGGAACCCCCCGACGATTGCTTCATCGTGATTCCAACCGTCAGCGAATGGGGACTCGCGGTCCTTGCGCTGCTGCTACTCGTCTCGGCGAAGTTGAGGTTTGGAATTGGGAAGCACCAAGTAGCCTAAGAGATGACACCAAGAGGCTTCGTGGCCTTATTCTTGATCACATATCCAAGTCGGTCTCGACGCTATTAGTCGTCGAGCGACGCACAGCGTTTGAGTGCTCTGGCGACGCGCTTGGCTCGCTTTGGGGGCATATGCGGCGCTACGACCTCGACAAGTTCGCAGACCCGTCGTTCAAATCGGCGTTCCGAGGCGGGGTCAGCATCGGACAAGAGTTGAGTAATCACCGCGATCTCGATCGTCGCTGCGACCGCTGCCTCAAAACCAGCCTGCGAGTCGGAGGTACCGTCGACGCCGCGCCGCAACCAACCTACCCCTTCCATCGCATCGCCAAGTACCCTTTTGGCATTGAAGGCCGAAACCTCCATGAAGCGGCGATGTTCTAAGAGCGGTGCTACGACCTCTTCCATTTTCGTCGTTACCAACCCATCCTCGACCGTTAAGGAAAGTCGCCGGAAATCCGTGGGCGACCTCATTGCGTCGGCGCTCATGATCCGAGAAGTCTCCTGAATCGACTGGAACCGCCCCTGGACCTTCCTGACCGCTCGGTCGAGCGCGTCCGTCGCCGAGTTGGCAGAGACCGAAGCGCCTAATCGAGGTCCGCTATTTGACGGGTCTATTGAGCTGGCGGTATTGGGTTCGGAGGCGGTTGGTGACGTTGACGCTTCGCTGCTGGAGGGGTCAACGCTAAACCAAAGTCCGCCGCCCACGACAGCCACGGCGATACCACAAAGAATGGGCATTAGGATCGGTGCCTTCATCGGATCACTCCAAAGCAAACTAATGAAATCGTTAAACGGGTAACGCCGCGGTCAGCGACAGACACTGAGCTAGAGACGTGGCAAAACATCGGCAGAAACAACAATAGAGCTGACGTTAGCCAGAAGCAGCCTGAGTCTTTTTGTGTGGATCGGCGTATTCTCGGACACCGTCGCTCGGCGATTCTCAAGTTGAGGTGGACGCTCTAACGAGCCAGGGCAAAATAGAGCGCAGTACGTAACTCTCGACCGCGATCTTTGGGCAGTGCATGGCCTACGCCGCTGTAGATGCGAAGCTTGACCAATGCGCCAGCTTTCTCCAGATCTCTGGCTGCTCGGCGGTTGTTTTGGACGGCGCCATCCAGTGATCCGTTCATGATGTAGAACCTCGGAAACTTGTCCGGCGCGCTCTTTGGTACCGGCGTGATCTTTAGTTCATGGTGCCCCGACATCGGAATCACTCCTGCAATCAAAGACGGATGGCGCAAGCCAACATAGAACGACATCGAACCGCCTTGCGAGAAACCCGTGAGGACGATCTTGGTTGCGTCGATGTTATACATCTTTCGAGCACGCTTGATTGCACTCAATATCGTGTACTCGGCATGCTCCATGATTCCCCAGGTGAATCCTCCCGCATAGGGCGTATGCGCTTCGGGGGCTACGACGATCGCACCGACTTCGTCAGCGATTTTTTCCCAGAGGCGCACCATGGGTTTCGCTTGACCGCCGTAGGGATGCAGTGCAACGATCAGCGGCGCTGGCGTTTGCGGGTCAAGGCCCACAGGAACGTGCGTTGCGAGCGGGGCATTGTCAATACGAGGCTTAAGCACTTCGAGGCGCGCGTCGTTGTTCGCTCGAATGATCGCCATCGCCTCCGCGTAACCGGGATGATCACGAAGAGCGTCGAGATCGGTATCGCGGAGAGAAGACGCCGCGAGAAAAAATCCCCTTTCCGCCGCGATGCGAAGCCACTTGACCCCATTGTCTCGATCAAACAGTAGCGAGTAGCTGCACGCAAGATTATACGCCGGCAGATAATTCCCCGGGGAAAGTTTCGCAAACGCCAGGCCGTGCTCAATCGCAGCTTCGTAGTCGCCGCGCTGCATTGCCAGGCGCTGCTGCCGGTCGAGCTGCGTCTCTTTTTGCCTTTGTGTCGGCTCGGCGCGAACCGGTTGGGCTTGGACGAGAAATGCCAGCAACAAAGCGGCGAGGTATAATATTCGATACGATCTAGCAGACCGATGACCAGATAGCGAGATGAAATGACCGCCCTTGCCCGAAACGCTACGTCGGATGTCCTTTGTCCTTGCGCGCACAAAATTCTCCCATTGACAAGCACGAATCGCATCACGTGAATCGCACGAAACTAGCCAGCAGGCGTCGTGGCAGGACATCGGCGGCAACGAGGCGCGTAATGCGCCTCATATGTTACAAAGATCGTACGTGCCACTGAGCGCCTAGGCAAGGAAGAAGTACAATCAGACAGAAGTATACAACTTGGCCGCGGACGGACGCGCTTAGATATCTAGATTCTTGACGTTCACCGCGTTGTCTTCGATGAACCGGCGGCGGTCTTCGACGTTTTCACCCATGAGAAGTCGGAAAATCCGGTCCGCCTCGCGACCATCCAGATCGGACTGCTCGAGGTCTTCCATGTCCTCGGAAATGACCACGCGGAGTAGCGTTCGCACGTCCTTGTCCATCGTCGTAACCCAAAGCTCCTCGGAGTTCATCTCGCCAAGACCCTTGAATCGCTTTACGGCTAGACCCTTGCGGCCCATCTCACGAACGGCCGTCGCGACGAGTTGCAGATTGTCGACATCGACCGTATCGCCCTCGCCGGGCTTTAGCACGAACTTCGCCGGCGGAAGCTCGCCGGTCACCATCTCTTCTCGCTTGAGAAAAAGATCTTCAACAACAAGGCCAAGCGCTTCGATGCGAGAAAGAGTTTCGTCCAGAAGCTCGCACTCGGGAAGCTGACTTCGCACAATGCGATGTGCGGGCAGGTTCGTCTCGCCATTTCCGTTCGTACTACCCTTGCCGTTTTCGCTCTCGGCTAAGATCGCATGACGCGCTTCCATCACCTCGATCACTTCGCCGCCCTTGGACTCGGCCTCTTTCAAAGACGCAAGCGCCTCTTCGTCGGCGAGATAATAACGCTCGGTGTCCGTGTCCGGACGATGAACATTGGCCAGCAACTTTGGTAAACCCTTCTTCGGATCGCGATGTTCGCCCACAAGCTTCGCAAAAGAAATCCCCCGACGCGATAGAACCCGCGCCTGACTATCGAGCTGATCCAAGTCGACCATCAGTCGCTTCAGCTCATCTCCCTCGATTACGCGATCATCCCCACCCTCTTCGCAAACCAGCAAAGACGTTCCCGCAAGACCAATTTCCGCGAGCTTTCTGTTCAGCGTGTTGTCGTCGAGCAGATACTCGACCTGCTTGCCCTTTTTAGTCTGATAGAGCGGCGGCTGAGCGACGTAGATCTTTCCTGCTTCAAGCAGCGGTCTCATGTGGCGAAAAAGGAACGTCAAAAGAAGCGTGCGAATATGCGAACCGTCAACGTCCGCGTCGGTCATGATAATAATTTTACCGTAGCGACACTTGTCAACGTTGAATTCATCCTCGCCGATCCCACACCCAAACGACGAGATCATTTTTGTAATTTCGTCGTGGGATAACATCTTGTCGATGCGTGCTTTTTCGACGTTGAGAATCTTTCCCTTCAAAGGCAAAATCGCCTGCGTAAATGAGTTGCGACCCTGCTTGGCAATGCCGCCAGCGGAGTCGCCCTCGACCAGGTACAGCTCCGTCTCGTCGGCGTTCTTGCTGCGACAGTCCCAGAGCTTGCCCGGGAGTCCGCCACTGCTTAGCGCGCTCTTGCGTGACAAGTCCCGCGCCCGACGTGCAGCCTCACGCGCCTGTGCCGCCTGGACGCCCTTTTGAACGATGCGCTTGGCGTCCGCCGGGTTTTCCTCGAAATAGTTGCCGAGTTTTTCATATAACAACTGCTGCAAAAATGTCTCTACCTCGGGGTTCAGCAGCTTCACTTTTGTTTGAGCTTCAAACTTCGGATCGCGCAACTTCACCGACACGATCGCGGTCAACCCCTCGCGCCAATCGTCACCCGTCACCGTCGTGTTGCCCTTGATGAGATTGTTCTTGCGTGCGTAGTTGCTCGCCACGCGCGAGACAGACATTTTCGTGGCCGAGAGATGCGTTCCGCCGTGGATATTGTGAATATTGTTCGTAAAGCAGAGAATGTTCTCCGCGTACGCGTCCGTAAAAAGCAGAACGACCTGGGCGCTCATGTCGCCAGCCCCGTCGTCTCCGTCGATCGCGATCACATCTTTAAGAAGCGATTCCGCCCCGCCCGCCGTATGAACACAGAAATCCTTGAGCCCCTCTTCATAGCAGAAATCCGCCTCGCGACCCCCCACCTCATCGATAAGGCGAATCCGCAATCCGCTATTGAGATAGGCAAGCTCACGCAAACGCGCATTGAGCGTTTCAAACTTGAATTCTGCTTCTTTGAAAAGCCCGGCGTCGGGCTTGAACTTGATACTCGACCCTGTTTGATCCGTCCCCGACGGTTCGCTGATGAGTTGTTGGGTCGTATCCCCAAACGCAAACGCCATCGAATGTCGCTGCCCACCTCGATGGACTTCGACCTGACACCACTCGCTCAACGCGTTCACAACGCTCACGCCCAACCCGTGCAACCCGCCCGAGACTTTGTAGCTACTGCTATCAAATTTTCCG
>JAJDDZ010000074.1 GCA_029260025.1 Phycisphaerae bacterium
TAGGTCATCTCGTCGGAAGCTTGGTCGGCAAGTTCGTAGGCGATGTGGTGATCACTCGCGCGGAGATAGCGGGGTTGATGGCCGGGCTCTTGTGTACGAATTCCAAGCCGACAGGTGAAACCTGTTTGACCAACTGGGTAACCGCCAACCGTGATATAATTGGGGCGCGCTATGCAAGCGAACTCGGCAGACGGAAAGACAGAACGACGCGACCGTAAAGGTTCAAGGCTGTGCTTTTCGCCGTGCTATTTGCCAGGACATTGTGCGTCCAGATAAGGCAAGCATGTTCGGCAGGAGCCAGTCCTGTCGGGAAAGGAACCAGATTCTCGTATCCATGAAGAGGTGTGTTGGTCCAGGTGTGCCGTGAAGGTCCGATGTTCCAACAGGTGGAAGTCCTGTCCCGGTAAAGGTCGTCCCGGCCGGGTAGCTATCCCAGCGGCCATGGAGGTAACGAAGTGGTCGGAGCCTGGGAGAAAGAAGGCGGCGTTCGGCCGTCTGCAAGTTGGCAGGCCGTAATATGTGTGAACACCGAGACGGCCCCGAAATACACGATGCGAAGGTCGACCCTGCCTGGACTGGGGGAAGACTGGCATGGATCGAACGAACTGGACGACGGGTTCGATCCGCTTCGCCGGGGTGGTGGGTGACAGCATGTCAACAAGGAGCATTGGGCAACACGGGAAGCCCGTCTGAGGTGGCTGGCGATCGGCTCGGCCACCAGACGCTTCTGGCGTCTGGCCGTAGACGGGTGGCGGAGGGGCTCGTAGTACCGATGAAGCCGGGTAATTCCGGTGGAGGGAAGGGGCCCTGGTTCCAGGGTGCGGACGAAGCAGCAAGGGAAGGCGGCGATTGACGATGAGTCTAGTAACGCCCCATTGTGTTGGTCCACCGATCTTTGCGCCGAGGAAAAGGCTGTTTTTGCAAGAGTGAACGGCGCCAAGATGTGCTGGCTCGAGGCGGATCTCTGCTGCGACTAACGATTTGTCACGCAAGTCTGCGGAGTATTTCGATTTAGAGCTACGCCTGAGCGCACTCATGACGTAAATATAGACGGTGCAGGAGAGCTACAATAGCTCACGCTGCCCGCTTCAGCGATACGATCGGTAGATGCCGTCTGCCGTCTTGGAAGTTGACATCAAGTGTGAACCGATCACCTGGTTGGCCGGCAATGAGTGTCGCAGGTTCTGCGCACGGCGCTCTTCGAGGCCAACGTTCTCGAGGCTCGATGCGTGGTCTTCGATTGTTCGGGCGCAACCGGAAGTAGGCTTCGTTTGGCGTCTTGCCATCAAGTGTCGTGTGCGGCCGATACTCGTTGTACCACGCAAGGTAGGATGTAAGTTCCTTGCAGAACGCTTCTTTGCGATAGGATACGAGAATCCTGCGCGTTGCCTCGTCTTTCACAGTTCTGATGAAGCGTTCAACTACGGCTATGCTTCCGTGTTTCCCAACAGCGCCAAACCGCACACGGATTGACTTGCCCCTGCACCAGCGTTTGAACACATCGCACCAGAACTGGCGTCCTTTGTCGCAAATGAGATAAGTTGGCGCAACGCTTGATTCGTTGATTATCCTTCCGATGAAAGTGCGAATGGTTGATGAGGTCGGCGGTTTCGAGAAAGCAGCTATTCCCATCGCACGACGGGAATAGTGGTCAATGATCACGACCAGCCACCAACAGAACGGCCAGGACTGCGGTAGTGCGAAGGGAAGGCGTGGTGTCCAAAAACCTCCGCCGGTGGGTACGGCGGTCAAATCGATGTGCCAAACATGGTTCGGCCTTTTCGCAGTAACGACACGACCGATTGCTACCGAGGCCGGTCGTTTCGTTGGGGCAGGAGGTTCCCTGAGGATCCGTCCGACTGTCGTGCTACCAAGATGAAGCCCGGCGCGGCATAGGATTTCAGCCACTTTGACTTTGCCCAATCTCGGACAGAGAGTCTTGAGTCGCTGAACGGCGTAACGTACGAAATCTGGAAACTTGTTAACGGGCTCACGGATCTGTACGAGCTCATCTGGGCCATGCTCGTCAAGTCGCTTCATCCAAGATGCGAGGGTTGCTGCGGTAACCTGAAACACGTCAGCCGTTTGTCGAGCGGACCAAGCGCGCGCAGCACGCAGCTCGAGAATTGCCATCCGTTCCGTGGGCGCATAGTGCGGCCGCCTGTGCGAATCGATGCGTTCCATTCGAGCATCTTTGATGCGAATCTCCTCGTTCATGAGGGCGATATTTTGCTCGAGTCGATCGTTTTCGACTTTGAGTCGGACACGAGCGATCGGGCTGTTGACTGCCCATCCGCGCGCGTGGTTCAGTGCGAACTGAGCCAACGAGATAACGTGCAGCATGGCGGACGTTGTGTGGTGGGACCAGCAGGCGGGAAGTGGGATTCTGGTTGGGTTTCGACGACTCGTCATTCTGCCTCCTTTGAACAAAGAAGACATCATAACAGCTTTGGAGATAACGCTTTACGAGCGACCGGGACTAGCGCAACAATCGCTGGACCACTACACCCGTTGGCTCAAACGTCTCGCTGCGCGACCACGGCCCAGCTCTCCCTTGCGCTGGCCTTCTATTTTCTAATGATCATGATCTTGGAAATCTTTGAAAACTGCGATCACGAGCCGACCGAGGCTTTAGGCGGCCAGATGGGCCAGACATAGTCCTGCGGGCTGAAAACCTTCAGGATTTTAAGAGTTGCCATTAGCGCGTGTTCGACGTTGTCTATGCGTATCTCGTTATTGTAGACGGTCGTTCGTAACCCGCCCAGCACGCGGTTTCGCTGTGAAATGTAATACATGTCTGTCTCATCTACGAACTGCAATTGCATTATGCTCCGCAACCCACGAAGAATTGCCAAGCGATACACTCGCTGGCGTTTGGAATCCCCGATCTCGCGTGCCAGACAGAACGCATCCGCCAGACCCAGCAAATAGACGCCCGTCGAGGACGCGTGAGGCGGGCCGTAATTCTGGTGCTTGCGACTGTAAAAACGGCCTCGTACGTCAGGGTACGCTATACGATCCAACTCCTGCATTTCATGAACAAGCCAATCGTTCATGTCGAGAATCGCTTCTTCAAAAAAGTGATCTTTCGTGATCTTCCAGACCTTGAAGTATGCCATTGTGTGCCACGGAACAAATGCTGGGTTCCGGTTCTCACGATGCCAATCGTAGTAGTACTCGAACGCCATGTGGAACCGCTCAAGAAGCTTGTCATCTCGGTCCTGTTCGTAAAGCGATGCCCAAAGCAAGAGCGTCTCGCCAGGATAGAAATTCTGGTTGTCGCGCCGCGTTGGGTCGTTTAGGAACGTATGGAATGATCCGTCCGATTGCAGTGCAGCATCAATGGCTTTCAGCATTTCTAGTTCTTGTTCCTTATAAGAAGTCCGCGCAGGAGAGCGGACGATTGCCAAGGCCGCCAGGGCGGCTGCACCCAGCTTCCGCTTCTTTTTGTGCTCAATATACCCCATGCCGTTCGATGCGACATAATACTTCTTCAGGTTGTAATCAAGGTTCCGTTCAGCACGATCAAGAGCTCTTGGATCTCCAGACTCTTCTGCGAGCTCAAACAAACAATTGGTCGCCAAGAACTGACGAATCGGGTTGTCCGATTGCGACTCCTTGCCACGGCTCGGCCAGTACTTGTAAACCATCCGCCCATCTGCTTGGAGCTGATTCTCCATCCAACGCGTCAGTCCCTCGGCCAGGTCTTTACATCGTGCTTCATCGACTTCATCCGTCTCGACAATCTTGTTTCCCCTGAACATTTCAATGGGACGCGAGGACGCCCCTTTGCACACAACAACTTGATACGCGGCGAATCTTGAAACCTTGAAGCGAATCGAGTCGTCTGCCTGTTCAATATCTTCAAGAATTCGGTGGAAAGAGAGGTTTCTCGCCAACATTGTCGTAGGCGCCCAACGCTTCACACCAGCTGGCGTCGCGATCTCAATACCTTTGACGCCGCGGTGAATGTTCGAGAATGCGGCGGAACGTTTTTTGGACGCGACCGTTTCAAAATTGTAGGCGAGATCGATCTCTACGGTGTCGATCAGATTCTTGCTCTGTTCCGAGCTCTCACGAAACGCACGATCCAGAGCTTCACCCAACGTGATCTGCCACTCCCCGCGATCGCCCCAAGCCGAAGCCACTCGCCGGCCCGACGCTCGCAAGCAAGCGTACGCTACAAACTCATCTTGGCCTAACGCCGCATCGTTGCGCGCGTCATGGACGGTTTTCTCTCGGCTCCAACCGAGCCTGGCATGAGCGATGTCGGCGATATCCCTTACAGTAGCTAGAGAGAGCGGGATCTCGCTTGCGATCAATGGGCTGTCGGAATGCCGAGAATCGACGACATCCGAGGATGTCAGCAAATACCAAAGAATGAAGATGCAAAGCGCTATGATCGCAGAACGCAACCACATCACCCAAGGGCTTGGATCAGGACGCCGCGGAATCATTCTCTGAATGCTGCTTCTCATAATTGTCCGTCCTCGATGTGGGCAACGTAACAAAAGGGGTCAGCGCCCCATCACTGCAAGGATCTTGCCAGAACGGTAGCTCCACCGCAACAACATCAGCAGCCGAGCAGCAGTGGTTCTTTCAAGAACCATGAGCGCCGCGATTTTCCAGAGTTGCAGACGTCGCCATATTGGTACGCACCCGACGCTACCTGGACTTTCTTGCGC
>JAJDDZ010000075.1 GCA_029260025.1 Phycisphaerae bacterium
GCTGCAGCGCATCCTCGCAGACAATTCTTGGCTGGATGGGATCCTGCTCAATACCGTAGAGCACAACTTGGGTGAGATGATTCGTGTGGGCAGGGAGGCAAACATCGAGCCAGTCAACATCGCTGTCGATCGCCCCGGGCAGTTAGTGATCCCGGATACGAAAGTTAATTACGGCGACACATTTCACGCGCCACAGCCCGAGCACGCGATCTTCAAAGATCTCCGCTACTGCTTCCCGCAAAGTAAACGTGGACCTGTGACGTGTACTCAGTTTTCGTTCGGATGTCCGTTTACCTGCGAGTTCTGCGTTGATAACCAACAGTATCGCAAGACGCTTTACCGCGATGTCGACGACATGGTCGACGAAATGGTTGCGCTGGAAGCCGCTGGTTTTCGGGAGGTGTATTTCAAGGACCTAACGTTCGCGCTCAAGAAACCGATCGCGACGGAGTTCTTGCACAAGCTCGCCGCCAAGAAGCTCCGACTCAGGTGGCTTTGCACCACGCGAATCGACGTTGCAACAAGAGAAATGCTCTCACTCATGAGGAGAGCGGGCTGCTATGGGGTTGAGCTTGGCGTCGAGCATGCGAGCGAAGCCAAGCGGCGGCGGCTCGACAAGCGAATCGACGACGATCGCATCCGAGAAGTCTTCGACGACTGTCGTCAGCTAGGAATCAATACGACCGCGTTTATCATGCTCGCGTTCGAGGACGATACCGAGCAAGACGTTCGCTCGACGATCCGCTTCGCCCGTTCGTTGCGAGCGAACTACGTGTCGTTCAACGTCGCCACCGCGATCCCTGGGACACCCTTTTGGGCACGAGCGAAAAAGGAGGGTTTCCTGCGGGGTGTTGATGCCGACTTTGGATTCGCCAAGAGCAACCTCAAACACCGACACATGACATCCGAGCAAGTGAACCAATTGTACAAAGAGGCAATTCGGTCTTGCTACTTCAGACCGGGTGTCATCATCGAAAAATTCATGCAGGTTCGAAGTTTTTTTGAACTGCGCAAATTGTTTCGACTCGGAGCAGGAACGCTCTCGTAGCCCCGGAGACATCGGATGCACTTTCTCTCACTACCACGCCACCAGATTGAAACTTCGCTGGCTGATTATGCTGGCATTCTCGGCTCGCTGGCGACAGGGGCAGGCCGACAGGCAGCGATGCGCCGCTTTGAGCAAGAGTTCGGCGACTATGTCGGGTGCAAGCACGCCATCGCCATTTCATCCGGGAGACTCGGGATCCACCTAATCCTTGAGCAACTCGCCATCGAACCAGGCGACGAGGTGATTGTCCCATCTTTCAATCTCTCAGCGGCCCTCGAACGATTTTGTCAGTTTGGACTTGTTCCAAAGTTTTGCGACGTGAGAAAGGGAGACCTTACGATCGATACCAAGATTGCGAAGTCGCTCGTGTCGAGAAAGACGCGTCTGCTACTTGCAACCCACATGTATGGCCACGCAGCCAACATGGACGGGGTCACGGCAATCGCTGACAAGAACAACCTCGTTCTTATCGAAGATTGTGCCCACGCGGTGGGTACAAAGTGGAAAAATCGCTGCGTTGGTACGTTTGGTAAGGCTGCGATCTTCAGTTTTAGTGTTCTCAAATTGGTTACCACGTTCGGTGGAGGGATGATCGCGACCAACGACGACGATCTGGCCGGCGCGATCCGGTTGCGACTCTCGCGTCTGGAGCCCACGCAACCCAAGCCGGCGGGGATCAAGAAAGCGATCACGGGGACGATCATGGACGTGGGCACGAAGAAACTCACTTTCAGTTTCGGCGCTTGGCCTATGCTTCGGCTGATGCGATCGCTGAAACCTGCCGTCCAGCAACAGATCATGACCGAGACCCCGCGGATCGATCGAGATTTCGACCCGGTGACCGTTGCGCCGCTTCACCCGTTCCAGGCGAAGTTGGGGCTAAGTCAGCTTCGAAAGGCGGAGGGTCTCATCGAACGTCGTCAGGAAGTGGGACGGTGGTACGACCAGGAGCTATCCGGAATTGATGGCCTTGACGTGTTTTACCCATCGAGTGAAGGTCGCCACAACGGACTTTACTACGGCGTGCTCGTAGAGAAACCGGCTGACCTTTCTTCGTATCTTTTCAGGTGCGGGATTGACTCGGAGACGAGCGAATATCAAA
Source organism: Phycisphaerae bacterium (assembly GCA_029260025.1). Classification (GTDB taxonomy): domain Bacteria; phylum Planctomycetota; class Phycisphaerae; order UBA1845; family UBA1845; genus JAJRUK01. Next base: position 2,151 of record JAJDDZ010000075.1, read on the forward strand.
ACTGCGCGGGGCTGAGTATCTACCGAGATTATGCGACCGATTGTCCTGTCGCGCAAGACGTCCAGTCGCGAATCCTTCGACTTCCGAACTACCCGAGCATGGCGCGTACCGATGTCCGTAGAGTCGCCGTTGCGATCCGAAATTTCCTATCAGCATGAGCATCCCGCGACTTGTCTCCCCCCGTTACTCGATGTACTGCCCAAGAAGTTCGAATGCCTGACGTGCGGTATCAACGGCGTTGTGACTATGTCGTGAAAGCTCTACGTTCACGGGTCCTTGATATGACGTCCCAGAAAGGGCTGCGAAGATCGGGGGGAATGCCATGTCGCCTTCGCCGAACATGAGGTGCTCATGAACCCCTGGCGTCATGTCCTCGATATGCACGTTGAATAGTTTCCTACGCCACCGTTGAATGTGCTTTTCGATGTCGCCGTCGCCTAAGCAGTGGACGTGACCTACATCGAGCGTCAACCCGAAAAGCCGATGATCGAGCGTCTCATGTAGTCGTGAGAATTGAGCCATCGTTTCGATGAACATGTCAGGTTCCGGTTCGAACGCGAGGCGCACGGAAGATGGCTCTGCGTGTCGCAAGAGCAGGCGCATCTCGCTCTCCAGGCGTTCCCAAAGCGTCGAGGCGTTTTCGTTTGACTCCGTTCTACCAGACCAGAGTGAGACGCACGTCGCATCGACGCTGGCTGCCAGGTCAATCGCTCCCATGAGAAACTCCCGCCGCCGAATTCGATCAGAATGGTCATCACTAACGAGCGTCGGTTGATGTTTGCGCTTGGGGTCTAGAATGAAACGAGCACCAGTTTCGACTGTAATCGAAAGACCGGTTCGGTCGCGAAGTTCAAGCAATTTGGTAACAGCGGACGCGACGCCGGTTTGATCGGGCGGGTCGAGTAGATCGTGCTCGATCGTCACCGCGATGGATCGATACCCGATTGACGAAAGAATATCGAACGTATCACCGAGTCGGTGGTGTGCGAAGCCGTTCGTATTGTATCCGAGCTGCAATTGAAGCTCCTGTCTGAGTTCGGATTAAGGGCGATTTACTGTCCGTTGTCGAGGCCGGGTTGTGTCAATTCGCGTATCGAGACCTCCACGTCCATCACCCCGGTACTAACCAGTGCTGTTTGTTTGTGGAGCTGCATCCGCACAACCTTCGCGATGCAATTGAGCGATTTGACGAAGACTTCGTCCCTCGTCTTCAGAACGTGTACCCATTTCATCCAATCTTCAAACGCGTCTTGTTTTTCCAGAAGGACGACGCGATCCTTTTCAAGTTGATCGCGCTCGATTTCTGACGCGATGGCTGCTTCCCTTGCATCGCGTCGCGCTTGTTCCGCCTGTCGCCTGGAGTCCAGGGTTCCGGCGATCGCTTTGTTAAGTGCCCGGGTGCGGTCATCGAGAAAGCTCTTGGCCATCTGAATGAGTCGCGATGGAAATCCGAGCCGTTTTGCAATGATTAGGGCGTTGCTGTTTCCTGGTTCTCCGAGTTTGAGAACATAAGTGGGTCGAAGCGATTCGACGTCGAATTCGACGCACGCGTTATCGACTCGCGGACTCGTGAACGCGACCGCTTTCAGCACACCGAGATGGGTGGTTACGATGGCCTTTGCCCCAAGCGAAAGAAGCTCTGCAATGATCGCCTGACCGATGGCTGCCCCTTCGTCTGGGTCTGTCCCGGCGCCGAGTTCGTCGATGAGGACAAGTGTCCTTTCACTGCTTTTCCTGATGATTTCCTGGAGAGTCGCAAGGTGCGCGCTGAAGGTACTGAGCGATTGTTGTAAGCTCTGCTCGTCGCCAATGTCAATGAAAATACGTTTATAAACGGGGAGTCGCGATCCTTCTCCGACGGGAATCGGAATTCCGCACTGCGTCATCATCGCTAGTAGTCCGACGGTCTTTAGTGTGACGGTCTTCCCGCCGGTGTTGGGACCGGTCACCATGAGGACATCGAAATCGTCGCCGAGTCGTACGTCGATCGGTACGACTTGTCGCGGTGGGTGACCTGCTTCGACTTCTTCTGCGAAAAGCTCAACCAAGAGCGGATGTCTCGCAGCACGAAGTTCGAGAACGTCGTCTTCGTTGATTGCTGGGCAAACGCAGGAGCGTTTCTCCATATAGCGGCATTTTGCTGCGACAACGTCGAGAAGGGCGATGGCTCGGAGTGTTTCGAGAATCTGTGGCGCATCAGAACTAATTCGTTGGGTTAGCGCTTTGAGAATGCGCGTGATTTCCTTTGTTTCGTCGTCTCGGAGGCGGACGATCGAGTTATTCAGCTCTACAGACTCGGATGGTTCTACAAAAAGCGTCGCGCCCGAGTCGCTGCTACGGTGAACGATCCCCTGCACCCGTCCGCGATACTCCGCCTTCAGCGGTAACACGAACCGGTCATTGTGGAAGGTCGCGCTGCCGTATTGGAGGATGCCGCTTTGCCCGGCGTGCTTGATGATTCTATCGAAAACGGTTCGCAGCTTGCGCCGCGCCTCACAGATCGCGTTTCGGATAGTGGCGAGCTTCCCCGAAGCTTCGTCGCGGACTTCGCCGCGTTCGTCGATGGCGTTTGAGATGACTTGGGCTGGGGCCGTGAGATCCAGTACACGTCGGTCGATCGATGCCATGGTCGGCGCGAGTCCAGCGATCGCCCCAAACCATCTCCGAAGCGAGGCCGTCGCCCAGAGAGTCTCCGCGATCTTTACCAACTGGTCCGCCTCTAGTGGGGCAGGGAACGCTGATGCCTTGACGAGTTCCCGGACATCATGCACACCTCCGAGCGGCGGCAGACCGTGATTATCGGTGAGGTTCGCCATCTCCTGAGCTTGAAGAAGCCAAGTCTTGACCTGTGCGGAACTTGTCGCCGGTTTGAGCGTGACAGCCAACCTCTTGCCCAGATTCGTCGCGCAATAACCCGCAAGAAGATCGCGGATCGCGTCAAATTCTAGTTTGTGAAAAGTGGATTCGTCCATTTTCTCACGCGTAACATGCCCACAGGGACGCACGCCTCCCCGGCGGTCTTGCCGATACAACTTGCGACCGAATCGGACGGACCTCGCCGTCTTGAGAGCGTATAATACACGAAACGGGCAGTCGCAGGGTGCATGACATTTCGGAGGATGTCCAGATGGATCAACGTATCGCCAAGTTCGGAAATAGTCTGAGTTTCTGGATGGTTGGGCTTGTACTTGTCATGATGACCGGCGTATCGCTTCGCGCTGGCGATCCTGTTGGAAAGTACGAAGTCGCGGATCTGGAAGCCCTGCAAGACGCTTTCGTTTCCCTGTCCGATACCGCCAGGCCCCTTGTCGTTGCGATCCGTACCTACGAACTCGTCAAACCCGGTGAGAGCGACGGATTCATCCGCGTTCCAGTTAGCCAGGGCAGCGGTTTCATCATCGACCCTGCGGGATACATTTTGACAAATCGCCATGTACTTGAAGAATCCGACCAAGTTTCCGTGGCGCTTGCGAGCGGGGAGACGTTGTTTGCCGAGTTGATCCAGACGGACTTGCGAAGCGACTTGGCGGTTATCAAAGTGGATGCGACTTCCTTACCGCAAGTCAGATGGGGCGACCTCAATAAGATTCGAGTGGGACAATGGGCGTTTGCCGTCGGAAATCCGTTCGGGCTTGCCAACAGCGATGGCAGAGTGTCCGTGACGTATGGCGTCGTGAGCGCGCTCGGTCGCGAAATGACAAACCGTATCCCCGGCGATCCTCAGGTTCAGTATTACGGAAACCTGATCGAGACGACCGCCGCCATCAATCCCGGGAACAGCGGTGGTCCCCTGTTCAACATTCACGGCGAAGTGATCGGTATTGTCTCCGCGATTGAGACTAGCAGCGGAGTCAACGAGGGAACCGGATTTGCGATCCCCATCACCAGCGACACCCGCGGAGTCATCGAAACACTCAAGAGGGGCGACGAAGTCCGTTATGGATTTCTCGGCGTCAACGTGAACGAAGCTCGGCAGGCGAGCATGCGATCTTTCTCTGTTTCTCCGCTTCATCGCGGAGCGAGAATCGTCACGCTGGACCCCGCAGATGGGCCGGCCGCCAGGGCGGGACTGCGACCTGACGATGTCGTGATCGAATTCAACGGCGTCCCGGTCGAGGATTCCGATCACTTAGTCCGAATGGTCGGGTTTACGCCCGTGGGGCGCGAAGTTCGCCTCACCTATGTCAGGAAGAAGGTCAAACGTACCGCCAACGTCGTTCTCGGAGACCGCGAGGAACTCATGACCGTTCGCCGCAGCGACAATGAGTAATCTTGCCGCCACTCTCTACCTATTCCCGTAATTCTCGCCTATAATTCCTTCTCGGCGCGATTCCCACCTTTGTCGGGCTACGTGATACAATAGACAGGCGAGCAATGATTACAGAACCCGGACCAACCGATCAGCGACTTCGCCGCCACGAGAGATTGAGTGGCCGCCGGAATTATGCGCGGGTGTTCCAGCGAAAATGCAGCGCCGGGAATTCTCATCTTGTCGTCTATGTCGTACCCAACGACTTAGACCACGCACGACTCGGGGCCGTCGTCAGCCGTAAGCTTGGAAATGCAGTCATTCGCGCCCGCGTACGCCGCCGAATTCGCGAGTTCTTCCGAAAAACCAAGCAGCAGATTCCTGTCGGATATGATTACGCTTGTATCGCCAAACGCGCCGGAAAGGAAGAATGGGTTATGACACCCGACGCGACACTCGAACTACTTGCCAGAGCGATTAGGAAACTAGACTGTACGCCGCGCCCCTGACCGACAGCTTCCGAAGTCGTCTTACCGAGTCACAGTGATGGACTGCGATAGGGTAGTGAGTGTCATTTCGCCGTCGCGAGTGACTTCTACTTCAATATCAAAGATCCCTGGAAAAGCGTGATATGGCAGCTTGGAAATGTCCAAGCGAATGGTTGCCACTGAATGTCGGCCAGTTACCGCGGAAGTGACATCAATTCGAAGATCGCCTCCGAAGCGAAGATTCGTGAGGAAAACCGCTCCGACATGGTCATCGCCTGCATCGTCAGTGTCCAAAGAGAGATCGATACCATCGTCGCCTGAAACAGTGATCGAATCGCTCGCAGCCACTCCGTTGACCGTCAGGCTAAGGTCCGGAGGTCCCTCGACGTTGCCGCCTCCGCCTCCGCCTCCGCCTCCTCCGCCGCCAATACCCGATTCGCCTCCATCATCTTCGCCGATATCATCGCCTGGTCCTACACCTCCGCCTCCTCCACCTCCTCCTCCTCCTCCACCGCCAACGCCAACGCCAGAGACGTGAACGAGAAACGGTGAGAAAGTTACGACGATGCTTGATCCGTCTGTGATCGTCGCACCGAGTCTGTAGTCCGCGGGTGCCATACCCGGGGGCAAGGCCAAGGTCGCTTGGTCAGCCGCATCATCGGGATCTTCTGAAACATCACTGACGAGGACGATTTCATTGCCGCTTAGATCGCCGCCGCTGAGGTCGGGATCGAGGAAAATCGAAATTCTGGCGTCATCATCTTCGTCGGAATCATCCCACAAGACGCTCAATGCCCCGCCCGTAGCAACGCTCGTCTCGCCGACAGGGACGACGAACCGAAAGACCGGCGAATCGTTAACTGCCTCGGGAAGAATTATGACCACCCCGAATGCCCGATCCTCACCGCGCAGGCGTCCGTCGTCGATCGAGGCGACAAGGTCATAAACTCCCGGATGAACGCGTGCGACAGAAAGGTCTGCACTGTCAGCGTCGCCGTTGTCGGGGTCCTCAGCAAGCTGTAAGCTAATCACAAACGATGTCGCCGCGTTTCCCTGGCCGGAGACCGCCACAAGTGAGAAAACAATCGTCGCGTCGTCGTCCGCATCGGAATCCGTCCATGAGACATGGAGAAGCTCGTCACTTTGAAGCATGGTCGCAGACAAAGGCGACACAATTTGAATTGTTGGCGAGTCATTTGGAGTTTCATTAGCTGGAGGCTGAACGACTCGCAGCAAGCCATCGGCCACGGTCGTGACCGTTCGATCGCCGTCTACGATCTCGGCAACAATCTCGTATGTGCCAACCCCGACGCCCTGTATGACAAAGTCAGCTGTGTCGTTCGTGCCATCGAGCGATGCGTTGATCGTGTGCCCGAATGGAATCCGGTCGCTTTCGAGATTGTTAGCCCTTAGAAACAAAGAGACAACCGCATCCTCTCGATCGTTCGAGTCATCCCATCGCACAGTTAGCGTTGATCCAACAATAAGTGACACGTCGGTGCTCGGTTCGATGATTCGGAGCGAAGTGGCAACCGGTTCCCGCGGCGTAGGAACATCGATCGGCGGAAGTCCAGACCCCGCAAGCGAATCGTTTATATCGAAAATGACATATTCTGCGGGCACGCCGGAATCAAAATCGACGCCATAGACGAAGATTTCTTTCGCGAGTTGGTCGCCTTGCCCATCAGTTCCCGATAGCTCGACATGATCGATCCCCGGCGGGCTAGTAATGGTCGTAACGGTATCGGGCAGGACGCGGGCGAAAGCTTCGTGGACCACCCTCGAATCTCGAACGAATTGCATGACGACATCAGCTTGGGCGGAACTCTCATTGCGAACTCGAGCGCGACTGGAGAGCCCGAGACGGTCGGAATCGAGCGGCGACCCAACTCCGGATGAAACGTCTGCGACAGAGTTGGAAACGCCGGAACCAGACGGCACGGGAGCGGATCCGCAGGAAGTCAGCCCGACGCCAACTACACAGACCGAGAGCATTCCGAGGATTCTGGCACCTCGGACCAAGTGCTCTTGGATTCTGTGCACTGCGGGCACTTCGTTGCTCCTTTGGTCATGAAGACTCCAACGCCAATCGTCTCGAGTCAGCATGTCTTCAATTGTGAACCACCCAGTCGGAATGGCAGACTTGGGATGGAGGTGTACAGGAGTAGTGGAATCAGGTCCGGCTCGGCCTAGGCAGACCACCACGGTCCCTTTTATAGGAGCTTACCCATTAGTTACTACAGAATCAAACGAAATCTGGAACTATTAGTGTCCCTTTCAGAAAGCACGGATCAGACGCCATACAGGCATCAAAATGCCCGATCATAACCAATACTCCGAAACAGCTTATGTTATCGGACGTTACCGGACGCATGGCTGGTTTTGGTGTCCTATGATATAGTGGACGAACGTGGACCGATCATAGAGTCGCCTCGATCGACCTCGGCACGCGTATCGGGTGACCGGGCCGTCGCTCGGGACGCTTTCTCGCTAGATACAGAAGGTCGCAAGGAATTCGCCGTCGCGAGGGCTTTCTTCGCGTCGTTCACGGATCCAAATGGGATTGAAATGATCAGAACGACTTTACCACAGTTTGAAGATTTCGCCGGGGTTCGGCGTGTCAAATATGCTCGTTCGATTGACAAGATCCCCAACATCCCGCCAGCCGAGAGGGAAAAACTAAAGAAGGTAGCTGAGCGATATGTTTTCCGTGCCAATGACTACTATTTGGGCTTGATCGATTGGGAAGATCCCCACGACCCTATCAAGCAGCTTATCATACCTCGCGAGGAAGAACTTAACGACTGGGGCGAGCTCGACGCCAGCAACGAAGCCTCCGTGACGGTCGCTCCGGGTGTCCAGCACAAATATCCCCACACCGTCCTTCTACTCTGCAATGAAGTCTGTGGGGCGTATTGTCGCTATTGCTTCCGCAAGCGACTTTTCATGGACGACAACGACGAGGTCACAAACGACATTTCCGAAGGTCTCCGGTATATCGCCAACAATCGAAATATCACCAATGTACTCCTCACTGGGGGCGATCCGCTTCTGATGAGTACACGGCGGCTGATTGAGATTTTCGAGGCACTCAGCAAGATCGACCATGTCCGGATTATCCGCATCGGCTCTAAGATGCCCGCGTTTGATCCGTGGCGGATGTTGAACGATTCCGACTTGCAAGACGCATTTCAGCGATTTTCAACGCCACGGCAGCGTATCTATTTGATGGCGCACTTCGATCATCCGCGCGAGCTGACAGAGCCAGCAGTAGCAGGCATTGATGCATTCATACGTTCCGGCGTGATTTGCATCAACCAGTGTCCTCTGATCAAGGGCGTCAACGATGATCCCGAAGTCCTTGCTGAATTGAATCGCGAGCTGTCGTATATCGGATGTCCCCCGTACTATCTCTTCCAAGGGAGGCCCACCGCCGGTAACGAGCCATACGAGGTTCCCATCGTTCGAGGTTGGCACATATTCCGCGAGGCGCTTCGGCGTGGATCAGGACTGGCGCGACGCGCGAGGTTCGTCATGTCGCACGAACTTGGAAAGTTTGAAATACTCGCCGTTGACCAGAAGCACATCTACATCCGCTGTCACCGCGGAAAAGATGCGAACATGCGCGGAAGGGTCATGACCTTCAAACGCAACGACGAAGCTTTTTGGCTCGATCAACTCGAGCCGGTCGATTCAGCTGATGTCTCCGATCTGCTCATGGATGAACTAGACTAAGCGGAATGAACCTCTGCGTTTCTAGCACTCTAGTCGGGATTGCCCGACGCCTTGGCACTTAACAGAGAATGTCGAGCGCGATCACGAACCGTCGGGCGACCCGGCGTCATTATGGCCCGTCGAGAGCGCCTTGAGGATCTTGCGCGACGCCCTCATGTTATGGTGCGCACCCGCTCGCCGCAGCGCTTCGCGAATCGTCTGAATCTCTGAATCTGTTGTGGGGAGCGTGCCGTAAAGCTCTTTCAGTTCGCCTTGCCACTTGACGATCATCCCGTCGTATTCCTCTTCGTCGTGACAGCCCGTACATGTCTCGTTCATCGTCTCAGTGACGAGCGGTTCAGACGCATCATGGCAGGTTTCGCAATCGACCACGTCGCCCATCGAGTCAGCTTGGATTTCAAAGCGCGCGAATGCAGAAGTCGTGCCCGATATGAGTTCAGCAGTGTCGCTGTGACACGTTTTGCAGGTGTTTTCCAATACTCCACCCGAGTGGCATTGGTCGCAGCGAACCCCTTGGTGTAGTCCACCAAGCTCAAAGGGATGCTCGAACGGACCTTCAACCAGTTGGCGTTGTCCGTTGCCTTTCCCTTTGCGACTGAGGAAACTGTGACACGAATTGCAGTCTTGGTCGAGTGCTTTCCCCTGACTGTTTATGTGCTTACCGTCGTGACATCGGAAACACCCCGGCGAGTAGAGGTGACCTATGTTGTCTGGGTAGGTTTGCCAGTCTACACGCATCTCTGGGAAAAAATTCGTTCGATAAATCTCGCGTACGACATCGACCGCTTGCTTGATGTTGACAGCCCCTCGACTCGAAGTCCATAGCTCTGGAAACGTAGTCTCGTAGAATCCAATCAGGGATGATCCGATTCGGCGCTCGGCGGTTTCGTGATCTGGGTATTTCTGTACGAGCGTTTTTACAGCCTCACGTTTGATGAACGGAAGCGACTGATCAATCCTTCCTGCGCTAAGCATAAGATCGACGGCTTCTTGCGGCGCGCGAAATTCGTGCGCCGGACGGTTGTGGCAGTCCATGCAGTCCAGACTGCGAGGGTGACCGGTGGGCGGGGGATCGGAGCTCGGCTTCCCGTCGCTGCGGTAAATCGTTTTCTCGCCAAGACCGTCGGTCATGCGGATCCACGGAATGACCTGCAGCTGATCGTCGGTGGCGATGTACTCGATGGTGCTCGCAAGCGCCATGTGCCAGTGAATCCCTTCGACGGGACCGGCCGAGCTGTGACCTCCGCCAATGTTCAAGAGCATCGTCACGCCGCGATCTTCGTTGGTCTCATCGCGTGCGAATCGCGGAACTTCCTTGAGCTGCGCGCCATAGAACTTTTGTGGCCAATGGCAATGTTCGCAGGTGTCCTGCGCAGGGCGGAGGTGCTTGATGGCCGGGGCAATTGGCCGCGAGTAACTCTCTCGCCACGTCGCTAGCACCTGCCTGGTTCCGGAAAGTTTTGATTTGACAAACCACCCAGCGCCTTCGCCGATATGACACTCGGCGCACGCCACGCGCGCGTGAGGTGACCGCGCGTAGGTCGTGGATTGTGGTTCCATGACGCTATGGCACGCCAGACCGCAGAATTCGGAAGAGTCGGTGTAATGATACCCGTGATAGCTACTGACGCCGACAATCGGAAGCGCGACAATCGACCCGAGGAAGACCGCTTTGGCGACTCGCCTCTGATGTGGGTCGGATAAGTCAAAGTGGGGATAACGAAACGCAAGCCGTTGGTTCGGGTTTCTTCGACGCAAACGCCAACTCTTCAAGAGGATTCCACAAGGTACGATGATGATCCCGGCAATGAGCGATATCGGAAGCACGAGATACCCAATAATGTCCACGTACGGGTTTCGCGCCGGCGAGACGATCTCGAAAAGGGCGAACGTTGCGAGCAAAAGAAGAGAGAACGCAACTAACAACAATCCGCAGATGGTGAAGAAGTTGTTCCACAGGGGTACCGAAAGGATCGGCGGTGGCGGGATCATTCCAGAAGCGTGGGCGGGATCGGCAAGGCCCTTCGGGGTCGGCAAGCTTGGTGCATCCGGTTTGGCGATGTCCTGTTTTTCCATTGGTGTCGTCATGTCTTGGGTCCAGCCTTCCACTGTGGAAGAACGCATGCAATCGTCCTACTACCGGTCCGAGCGGTACGCAGGTCTGCGCCTTCCCACGCTGGCAAGTATAGCAAGTGGTGTGCCAATGGGTTAATTGGCCTACGGCGCAGAAAATGCACATCGCCGATAGCTATTTCGTCCGATTCTCAAGCTGATCGTCGCCCTGCGGCCTGTTTCGCGAATGGCGAGTAGGAAGGGGTCTCTCTGGGTTGACATTGACGATTCCAGAGATTTCTGGTCGTGAGAAGGCGCGCCCACAAGTCCTAAAGGATGCCGACCGCAACCCATGGCGGATGTTGATTGCATGGATGAGTTAAACGTTTCGCAGTGACCATCGAAGCCGCCTATTCATCCTGTTGGTCCGGAGGGTCGGGCGCCTCCCCCGGATGTTCATGGTCGTGCATCGCGCGAGGCATTCGTCCTGACCACCAGGCCGGGTTCATCGGGTAGACCGTTGGACTAAACACTGTCGCGTACATGTGCCAGACCAAAATCGCCAGTGTCGCCAGCCAAGCTTCGTAGTAATGAATAACGGAGGCGACTTTGAGCAGGACTTCTCTGCCGTTTCCGATAGCCAGCACGCCTGCGATTTCGTTATCGAACCAGAGCATCAGTCCGGTGATCGTCATGAGCACCGTTCCCCAAAGGAGCGCCCAATACTCCGCTTTTTCGGCATAACTGAATCGTTTTGCACTCGGGGGTTGCGCTCGCAATCCCACGAAGTACGCCAGTGATCCCAGGACACCCTCAACGTCACTCCAGACGGGCAACATATCCCAAAACCAGAGACGACCTCGCCGAGTGAGAAGATAAATCGCGTGCCAGACCGTCCAGATGATCATGAGAATTGCGGCAACGCGATGGATTACGCCTCGAATCACGAAACCTTCGCCCCCACCCCATCCGAACAAAACGCTGACCCACCAAGCCTCGGAATGTCGGAGCGAGAACCCCGATACGACGAGCACGATGAACGATATCATCAACAACCAATGCTGTGCCGTCTCTCCCCGCGAAAGCCGGATGACTGACGGTCCTCGAGAAGCGACGCGAACGTGGCGAAACCAGTGAAGCAGGTTGTGAAGTAGCATTGCCCCGATGGTGATCGCGATCATCCACAGGTACAAGATTCTGAAGAAGTTCGGCCACCAATCGATGACGCCGTTGCCCGGGTCGTGGATTGAGCTCTTAGCCATCGCATCCGAAATCCCAGGGTGACACTCCCCGCACGTTTGCTGCAGGTTGTCTGGATGGACACGCGCGCGGGGGTCTGTATGGCGTAGAATCCGGTGCTTTCCGTGGCACGAGGCACAATTCGCCACATGAACATCGCCGGACTTCCTCTTTAGTCCGTGGTACGTGTCTACGTACGATCGCAATGTTCCGCTTGAAATCCCCAACCGTTCATTGAGCGCGGCCGACTCGTGACACCGCCCGCATGTCTGTACGGCGAGACGCGCCGCACTGACCGGCGACCTGGGATCGCTGGCCGACACGATCCCATGTTCGCCATGACAATGTGTGCAAACAGGCGCATCATCAGACCCGAGGCGAACAAGTTTCCCGTGCACACCTTCCCAGAAGTCCTGTGTGACTCGTTCGTGGCAGCGATCGCAGGTATCGGGGATGTTAAAGTGATATGTTGATGAATCAGGGTCACTCGAACTCAGGATCCGGTGTGCCGTGCGCGTTCCGTCGGGTGCCT
>JAJDDZ010000076.1 GCA_029260025.1 Phycisphaerae bacterium
AACCACTCCCAGCGCCGCCGCCATCGCCGACGTCGTTTTCTCTTCCATCTCAGTCGAGAAAATGACTCCTGCCTCACGCATCATCAAGGCGCTACCCAGTCGAACATCGCGCCCATCCACTTGTCCCAAGACGCCGCGTCCGGGAACGGTTTGAATCCCAGTAACCGTGCCGCGTGAAACACCGTCATCTGCCAGACGTCGTGCAAGACTCAACGAAAGAACATGATTCGACCCCTCCGCGATCCCGCGTATCAACTCGCGAACCTGACCGTCACCGTACTTTTCCGCCATCGCGATTTCTATCTTCTCGACTGTCGGATCTCCCGTCGTAATCGTACCGGTCTTATCAAATGCCACCGTCCCAACGCCTGCGAGCTTCTCGACGGTTTCGCCGTTGCGAAAAAGCACCCCCCGACTCGCACCCACACCAAGTCCTACCCAGATGGCAAGTGGCGTAGCGATCCCCAGAGCACACGGACATGAAATCACCAAGACCGAGAGAGCCGTCATGATCGCCTCATCCCACCCCCCACGACCATAACCAAGGAACCCACCCAACCCCGCCAGTACAATCACAACGGGAACAAAAAAACCTGCGACCCGATCAGCAAGTCGCTCGTATGACCCCTTCGTTCGTTTCGCTTCCTCCAAGAGCAAGAGCAATCGCGTCAGGGCTGTATCCGATCCGTCAGACGTCGCCCGGATCGTCAATAGCCCGTCCGTATTCGTCCCCCCAGCGAAAACCGCGTCCCCCCAAGACTTCTCCACCGGAACGCTTTCGCCCGTAACAATCATCTCGTCCACAAGCGCCCGACCGCTCTCGATGACACCATCAGCCGCGATTCGATCGCCCGCGACGACCTCGTAGACGTCCCCGCCTCGAATTTCGCTCGCCGCGATCGACATCGAGTTACCAGCTCGCAAGACCTTCACTTCGTCGGGAATCAGTTCGTGCAATTTTTCAACCGCATCCGACGCCCGCAGCCGCCCAATCGCCTCTAGGTATCGACCCAGCGTAAGCAAAACGAGAATCATGCACGCCGTTTCATAATAGACCGCACCGCGATCGGTCAGCGTCGAAATGTACGACGAAACAAACGCAGCCCCCACGCCAACGATCACCAGCGCATCGGTCGTGATCTGTTTTTGCGAGAGTTGGTCGATTGCGTTCCCGAAAATCGGCAGTCCAAGCATCAAGAAAACCGGGGTAGCCATCACCAGCGACGCGTACCGCAGCAGTCCGATCCACTGCGACGCAAACGCCGACTCCTTCGACAGGTCCAGCCCATACACATCTTGACTGTACATCGCCAGACTGAAGACCATCACGCCCATCGACAGGAAGACCGAGCCACCAAGTCGCGTTACCATCCACGTCGCCTGCCCCCGCTCCCCGCGAGCTTGCGTAATCTGCGCCGCGAATCGACAACCGTAGCAGCAGTAGAGCGGACCTTGTTCGCCAGATACGTTCCGCGCGCGCATCGGTAGATGACAATAGTCGCACGTCGAGCTTTGCTGTTGAACTTGTTCGGTCGTCATGGTTTCTTTAGTTTCACGCGATCGTGATGAAGTGTAGTCAACCAAGGCCGATGTGCGAGCTGCGGATTACTATGATGCGACAGGCTTGTCAGTGTGGCGCTTCGCGATCGTTCTGCCGCATTCTGGGCAGATGCCGCTAACGTCGCCTCGCAAATCGTACGCACAACCAACACACAGACCGCGACGATACCGCAGTGTACGATGTCGGCACGCCAAACCAGCATGAGCAAATGGGACAATCGCAAGAAGAAACGAAATCAAGAGCAAGCGAATGCGGACAGTGTCGTCTGCGCGGTATGTCGGTGGCGTAATTGGAGTCGGGCGCGTCGGAGTTACGCGGCTCATTCTTCCAATGTGGCATTTGGGCGCCATGAATCTTACGGGACCGCCTCGTCTCATCCCGTAGTTCGATTGCCACGAAACACCAAGCATCGCAAGTCTCACGCGAGGTTTTGGCATCGGACCGTTTTCTTTCCGAGAGTACTCAAGAACCAACTCCCCCATGTCTCCGGCAATCGCCACAAAGTCAGCCTTGTTGTCGTAAGGGACAACGTATAGCGGCGTGAGCCAGCTCACCATCCAGAGAAGCGCGAAGAGACCACTGCTAATCGCGAGTAGGAGGATGCACGTTTTCCGAATCAATGATATGTCCTTAACGACAAGAAAACCCCAGCCTGCTCTCCGCTACGATCCAGCGGTAACCTGCGCAACCTCATCACGACAATGCTCACACGCGCCGGCTGAGGGTATCGCTCGCACGATCGTCACGGCCCCGGCGAAGACGACTAGGCACGCTGCGACCCGAAGAATCCTATGCCGCGCCGTGTGACCAATCAACTGTCCGCTACAACCCATCGCGACCATCGCCGGCGTCGTCCCCAGGCCAAAGGCGATCATCAGCGACAAACCCCCAACCATACTCCCAGCTGCAACAGCTTTCGCTACAAATGCGTAAACCAGTCCGCAAGGAAGAAATCCGTTCGCTATCCCCGCCAAGAAAAAGCCGTGCGTTCCCTTGGCCGAGAGAAGTTGCTGAAACAAAGGGGCGAACAGCGACCCAACCCCCAAAGACTTGAGCCCCGGCAATCTAAACACGCCAAGTACCGAAGCTCCGATGGCGAGCATCATGACCCCCGCAACAATCGAAAAAACTTGCTGCACCGTCACCAGCGTGGAGTCGTACCGAGATAAATAGAGCCCCGAAAAACCAGCCACCGCACCCATAAAAGCGTAGGTCGTGATTCGGCCCGAACTGTAAACGAGTTGTCGTGCAACAAGCGGACCGATGGGTTGACGGGCTGCCCCGATCGTAACGACAAATCCGCCGCACATACCAAGACAATGGGCAGAGCTAAGCAAACCAAGAATGAAAACAGAAAAGAGTTCGCTCATTCGTAACCGCTCATGTCCTGGGCATTTAAGCCACTACCCAAGGCGCTACGCATGAAACTCGAAGAACGTCGCAGCGTCGCCGGTTTTCGGAGTGGGTTTGTAGTAATCCTTCGCGCTAGGAATCGCGAATGCGATGATGTACCAGATCATACCAATCCACAAACCAAGCCACATCGCCCGAACATACCACGGGATGCGGTGCGTCGTGTACGTGTGATGCTTCTTGTCGTCTTCTGCTGTCGTAAATGGTGCTTCTGGCATCGGTTGATCCTACGCTCGTTTCTCAGCTAGTTCGATCGCCTCGTCGAGCTCAAGCATCGTGAATTTTGGCTTCTCGATATCGCGAAACATCCCGTGCATCGCCGCCCACACCAGCAAACAAGTAAAACCAGTCGCCATGATGAGATAGTTGCAAATCGGGATGATAGTAAAAGCACCCTCGCTGTCGGTTTCAAGGGTCTTGATGAATTGAAGCAGCTTGCTGATAAACCCATACCCGCCGGGAAAAATAATCCCGATCGCCGTGAACCATAGTATGAAGTTCTTCAGCCGCGATCGCTGCGACCCGCCTCGGGATTCGTTACGAAGTTCGTCAGGCGTACTCATCTATGATCCTTCACTTTCCCTAGCAAGCGCAACCTCGTCGCCGCTTCGCTCCGTCGGACCCATAGGCCCTTCCCCCTGAAAGTACGGATATTCAGGCAACCAGCTCCCAAGCCACTGCACATAAGCGATCAGCGACATACCATCGCGGTTGGGATAATCCTCGTCATCATATAGCCAAGGATACGTCGGCATCACCGAAGTTGGTGACACCAGCACCGGGTCAAAAAAGTGAGCGACATGCCAATCATTACTACGGCGCGCAGCCTCTCGAATCAAATCCGGTCCAACACGCCGTGTTCCAAAAAGCACAGGTCTCTGCAAGACGTTGTGGTATTCCCGAGCGTGAGAAACAGGTCCAAAACGTAAGTCTTCGTTCGAGACAGGGCGAACCTGCTGACTGTGGCAGTGCCAACAACCCTCAGCCACATAAATATCCCGTCCACGCTCAAGGGCAGAAGCGTAGGAACCCCGCGTCACACCATCGGGAAAATGCTCCTTAAACTGAGCAGGAAAACGCTCCGCCAGGTCAACAAACTCCGCCGTCACCCCCCCAGCAACAAGGTCTTCCATCGTCTGCTCGGGCTTATCGAGGTAGATAAGCCAAGGAAGAAGGCCCATCACCACGAACGCCAAAGCGAACATGAAAAGACCCGCGATTAAGATGATACCCGCTTTCGATTCAAACATCGCTTTCGAATACTCCTATGCAGTCGCCAGTGTCGCGCCGCCGCTCGACTCTCCCGCAGGTTGACCGGTAGGTTCGATCGTCCGCCGGTGGACAGCCGTCATCGCGATATTCGCCAGGAAGAAACCCATCCCCGCCAGCATCCCAAGTCCGCTCAACGTTCGTACGAACCAGAATGGTCCAGAGGCGACCGTTGTTGACTCCCAAGAAGCCAGGTCACGCCACATGAATCCCTGAACCAGTCCAGCGAACACGAGGTCGAAAAACATCACCAGCATGCTGATCCCCATCAACCAAAAATGCCATTCGTTCCAACCAGCGCGATACCAACCCTTCGCCCCCAGCAGTCGCGGAAAAAGGTGCGTCATAAAGCCCATAATCCAAAACCCAAAGACCCCGAACATCACCAGGTGCGAGTGACCCACGACCCAGTCCGTAAAGTGAATGATCTTCTGGAACGTCAGCGTCACCTGCATCGCGCATTGCAAACACGTCGTAAAGTAAAAGACCATCCCGATATAAAACCAGCGGATCGGCATGTTCGTACGAAGCATGTCGCCGCGATGTCGGATCGTCGCGAAAAAGTTAATGATGACCGTCGTCACAACAAGCTCGACCGCGATCGTCGAGATCACGGCGCCATATTGAAGAAACATAGGGATCGGGCTGTAGAGAAAGTGATGAATTCCGTTCAGCGGATAGAAAAACGCCAGGCCCCAGAACCCCACCAGTGACAACCCGTGACTCCAGATCGGCTTTTTCAAAATGATTGGAACAAAGTAATACATCAATCCCCAGCCAAGCGGCGTCACGAACAGCCCGACAAGGTCATGGATGAAGAGTCCGATCAGAGCACCAGAGGCGGCCCCGCCCACAAAGAACTGCGGAAGGTAGTTCCCCATAGCATAAACGAGGATCGTCCAGACCAGTCCCGCGATAAAATACCAAAGCGTCACATACATTGGACCCTTCGACCGAAGGATCGGCGTCATGAAATTGATCGCAACAAGAATCAGCCCAGCAATCGCAAGCGGGTCAATAAAGATCGGAGTCTCACCCCATTCAACAGCCTGCGCCTTGCCCATGATCAGTCCGACGACCGTCGCAAGCACCACAAACTGCCAGGCGAAAAAGATAAACCAAGATAGAGCTTTACTGGCGACTTTCTGGAGCGTCAGGCGAGGAATTGCCCAGTGCAAAGCCCCCAAAAAAGCGTTCGCAATAAACCCGTAAGCGACCCCGTTCGTATGAATCATTCGCCAACGACCCGGCGACAGATGCTCGATCCCCGCAAAAGGATAGGCCTGCAACAATTGAAGTGAGAAAAACCATCCCGCAAGCATCGCAACGATCAGGAACGTCAACGAGAACAAAAAGTGCCAAAGCACAAGCTTCTCGATTACCAGATCGCGATGCGCCGGCGTCTCGATAGTTAAAGACCCGAACGTGGCAGCACTGGCTGACGCCATTAATCGTCCCCTTCGAAATCTTCGTCGGTTGTCGTCGGTTCAATGTCAAGAACTGGCGCAAACGCCTCGCCCTCTGAGTAAATCCGATGCGGACGCGCACGAACCGTCACCGTCTCCGGATCAAGTCGGGAAGGACGCTCCATTAGTAAGCTCTGCACATAATACGAGATCGCCCAAAGGTCATCCGTGCTAGTCACGACCTTCGTCGGATCGCTCGTCTGGTGCGATACCATCGAATCGACCCACGTTGGCATCGCCGTTCCAGAAATCCCAGCCGCGATTGATCGATAGAGGTCGTCAACGCTCCCGCCCGCCCGAACAAAATCGCGCCGAAAGTCCGGCGGGTAGATCACTTCACCCTCTTGGTTCGGTTTTGCTTCTGATTCCATTAGATTCGGTCGAAAACCGGCGCTCGCTGGCTTATCCATCGAGACCAGGTAGGTGTTAATCTCAGCCTCGCTCGCATAGCTCGGATGACACGCCCAGCAAGTCGAAAACCCGTGATAAACCGCACGCCCTCGTGCAATCGCTTCAGACTTGTCTTCAATAGAGCGATACGGATCATCCACAACAGGTATCGCCGTCGCCGGTTGTTTCTCTTCCCACCTAGGCGAGAAGGTCTTAACGTAAGCAATCAGGGCATCGACAGTCCGCGCGGGGATCATATCCCACCCGGGCATTGCGCTACCCTTAAGACCGTCCATGATCGTTCGACGCAGGTCTTCATCGCTAGGGAGGCGTCCAGATCGAGTCGAGCTAAACTTGAACTTGGCATTCTGAAAGTTCCTCGGCCGAGGACTCAAGAACCGAGCCGCCACCCCATTCCCGTCGCCAGTCTCACCGTGACAACCAATACAATAAATCTTATAAGCATTCCCGCCTTCTTCGACGAGCGTTGTCTTGAGACTGGTTTGAAATCCGAACTCCGAGGGCCGTGACATGTCAGGATCGCTCTCGCCTCCGGAACAGCCCGAAAAACCCAAAGCAAACAATGGCACCGCTGCCGCAACCAATAACAATCCTCGGAATCGAACCAAAATCATAACTCCTTACCTGTCCCCGCTGGCGGAACAAACTGTCCCCACCGGTCAACAAGAAGTAAGGTCCAAGCAAAAACCAAATGTGTCAGAACCGCAACGACTACTGGAACTTGTTCAACAATCCAATTCCCGCCAATGAGCGTAGGTTGAAGCCAAGCAATGATCCCGTAATAGTTGATCAACCAAACGCCAACACCCATCGCCGTCGCAACCCCGAACCGAGTCGCGGCGCCAGCATCCGCAAAGTACTTACTAAGGATGATGTGAAACGGAATCCCGCCGAACATCCCAGTCCCAAGATAGAGGCAACACCCCGAGGCGAGTGCGAAACCGCTTTCGAGCGTCAGTGCAGATTCGCCCATCGGAAAAGTAAGGTAAACCCGGATCAATTCCAGTGGATGCTTGCCCACCATCGCAGCCCCGACAATGTTGAACATCAAGCTCGCAGATGCCCCGATCAATCCGAGGATCATCCCCGCCAGAATATGATACGTCGTGTAATACGTCTTAGGAGCCCAGTTAGACGCGCCACCACCGGCGACTTCCGATTCAAGACGTGCAACTTCGCCTCGAAGTCGAGTTAGTTCGTCGAGCTTAGTTCGGTCAGCCATGATCTCTCCAGCTCAATCCCACAGCATTCCACAAAGCGCCCGCGAAGTGAGGGCGGATGCGAACAAATGTTCCAGCGGACACACGCCAAGTGTTGCTGCGGAACTTACCCTTGCAGGCGTTCCATGTCCACAGTTTTTCGTCCAGAAACACCCGGCCCAATGGGTACAATGATCCCGCAAAAACCACAGCAACGTCCATGCCACTACCCGAAACCATTCAAGCTAAGACTGCGCGCTCAGTCGCACGTTGGCCGATAGATTTATCAACAGGAGTAAATATGACCCGTTCAACTGTGAATTTTCTCGTCGATACGGTCGTCGCGCTGTTATTTCTTTGCCTGCTTTGCGTCGCGTCCGTTGTCCATCTTATCTTCCCTGCGCCGTCTCGCGCGCCGGGTTGGATGGTCTGGGGAGGGGATCTCGATGAATGGTCAAGAATCGAGTTAGCCACGATCTGTATTTTCGCGGTCGCGGTGATCGTCCATCTTATTTTTCATTGGACGTGGGTCTGCGGTTTCATCGCAGCGAGGATTTCAAAACTAACAAATCACCGAATTACCATGACTCCATCCTCTCGCACCCTCTATGGCGTAAGCACATTGATTTGTTCACTGACGGTCCTCGCCATCATCTACACCGCAGCTACATTCGCCACAACCCAACCTGTCGTGCCGTAGATTCCCCCGTCGAGACCCTCATGAAGCTTGCCGCTACCGCCTCCCCGGATAATAAAGTCGTTGCATCGTCGCCCCGCGCCCGGGGTCCAGCGTAACCACGAAGATGGCATCGTAACCAGGAAGAACTTTCTCCTTGATCGGCGTCCCAAGTTCCGCCAAGAGCGCCGGGATCGTGTCCGAATGCCCACTGATCAGGACTGTCTGTCTACCGTCTTGGGCCATGAGGTTCTTCGCGAGCGACCCACCCCGCGGCGAGTAAATAGACAGCTCTTTCCCTTGCGCCCTCGCAATCGCGCTGACCGTATCCCGTGTCCGAGCAAAATCCGTCGAATAGACAGCGTCGAAAGACACATCACGAAGCATCCACGCCAGCGTTCGAGCGCGCTCCCGTCCAACATCCGATAAGGCGGCGTCGCCAGATTCGCCCACTTTTTCCGCATGACGAACGATCAGCACAGTCGTAGGTTTGGCGTGGTCACCCTCAGCCCGTCCGATGTTCCAAAACCCTACCAAGCAGAACGTCGCCACAACGAGCATCATCTTCGCAAATCTCATCGCCGAATCTCCAAAACAGTTATGTCGCCTCGATCGCCCCCCAAGAATATCCGCTCGGGCACAATTCGACCATCAATGTCAGCGAAACGGATATCCCAAAACCATGAAGTAGACGCAGGGAAAAATGAAAAGGGAAGGGGTGGCCTACACCTCAAGCAAGGCAGCAATTTTCGGTTCTGCCATAACCTGATCAGTAGGGACCATCGTAATAACATCCCAAGGGCACACCTGAGCGCAAAGTTTGCAACCGATGCACACAGGAAGATCAATAGTACAGATCCCCATCGCATAACCCGGATGTTTCGGGTCGGCGATTTTATCGATGCAATCAACGGGGCAGACCGCCACGCACGAGTCGCAACCAGTACACAGATCCTCATCAAGAATCGCGAGCTGCTTAGGAAGTTTCTTCTTCTTCGCCATATAAGTCCGGCACCGATAATCGTCAAGCCCTTTGGTGCCCCCAGCGATTGCGAGCTTCCCAAAGCCCCGTGCGAATGGACCAAACCGCGACGGAAGTGACCAGCAAATAACCGCTAGTCGTCCGCCAGGCTAGCCCGTCCGTTCGGGTCCGGCATCCTATCCTTGATCGGCGACCTGGGCAACGGACGATGAGCCCGATGTCCCGTAGAAGTTGATTCCACTGAATGGCTAATAGGTTCGTGTCCATTACGACGAGCCAGAAGGTGCGGACGAGCGACGTGTGCTTCCCGCTGAGCTTTCCTCTGAGCAATCTCATCAGGGTGCCGCCGTACAAGTTGACGGGCGAGAAGCTCAGCAACCGTAATCATCCGAGCTCCTTTCGCGGCGAGTTGGCGAAGCGTAAGGTCAGCCATACCCTCATTCCAGACCCCGCAAGCGTCACTCACAATCGTGACATACTTACCCCGTGTCAAAAGACCCAGCGCAGCAGACTTAATCGAAGTTTCAAGGCCCGTCCCAAACAAAATGTACTCACGGACAGGAAGCTGTGTCAAAAAGCGGTCCGCCTTCGGGTTTCCAAGAAGATCATCCCCGCGTTTGCGAAAAATAACCTGCTGGTATTGCTTGAAAAGATCAGTCTTCACGCAAAAGGTGTTGTCGAACTCAATATGAGTGCGGTTTTCGAGCATCGTGTAGGCCAGCTTCTCCTGACCCCCCGATCCGTCCTCGCAGGCAATAGGGTGCCCGCTGTCCGAGAGTTCCATCTTTCGATGCGATTCAATAGAAGAGACCACCGGTGCCGAATTCCATTTCGCCCACGCAATGACCCGGCGGAGCGATTTACCAAGCACGGCAGCATTGGAAACCGGCATCGACCCGGTAACATCCGCAAAATCCCGCTGTGTATTGATATCCATCAACACGCATTCGTAAGTAGAGCGCCCGTTGCGAAGCTTGCATGGCTTGTACATAGACCCACACCCCCCAGTGATTTTCCGTCCAGATCGTGCTTCCTTCGGACCCGATCTAGGCGATATCAAGTTTCCACACCCAATCCCATTCGGCAGGGGTCTGCTTCCTTCCCATCCACAGTCCCCAGTAGCGAGCAAGCCATTCGATGGTGCGAGAGATGCGGCTCACTCAACTACTCTTAGTCTATCCCGGTTGCGCCCCTCTGGCGAGCGCAACACCGAAAAACTTTGCCAAATCATTCCGTTCCCGACGGCGTAATTCAAGCCAACAAGCAAAACATCAACCTCGACCCATCCAGACCTCGAACAAACCGCAAGAAACGCTATTCCAAATCCGCCAGATGAACGAAATTGCCGGTCGTAGCGCATTTTTATCGCACACCGGAATCCCTCAAGATCTTCAGGAACGTCACGCATGACGTCGATATCACCAAAGTTATCGGACAATCAGACCGCACGAGCAAAGACATGGCTTCTCGACCAAACACGCAAGTTGCGGGTCAGCGAGAGCAGGGGGCACTAGTGAAACTCCAGTTCGCCGAATGCCAGCCTCGCTGCATACAGGAAAACACGCATCTTATGGGATGTTCCAAAAACAACGCCGCCAGACGCAAGGGAACCACTCAAATGGACGATGTACCGTTGGTCTCGACGCTCAAGACCCATGGCGCCTGTAGTGATACGACGGAGTTAATCTCCGAGTTATCAAGAAAAAGCAGGCGGCGACGGAGTCGTGAGAACGAGGGTAGACAGCCGGTAGTGTCAAGTCGCTGTCACTCGTGGAAGGGAAGGGGGTCGTTGGTCGTAGTCGCGTGGGCGATGGTCATCGGTGGTTGCAAAACCGTCGGTCCTGTCAGACCGGAAACGGTGTCCAATCGACTGCTCGGACCGGTAACGATCGCCGTTGCCCCCGCCGTTAATTTGAGCGGGTCGGCGGATTTCGATCCGAACCGATTCGCAGACTTAATGGCCAGCGAGCTGAGTTTTGCAGAGGGCGTGCGAGTCATCCCCGTAAGTCGGGTACTCGGTGTTCTCGCCGCTCAGCGATTGGAACGGGTAGAGTCGGCTGTTCATGCGGAACAGCTCGCCCGTTGGGTTGGTGCAGACGCCATTTTAATTTTTGCGGTAACAGAATATGACCCATACGACCCGCCCAGCATTGGAATCTCCGCTCAACTGTTCGGAGCAAGGCCTAGGGTGGGTCTCGAGTTACCGGGCCCGGTCGATCTCGACCAACCGGTCATTCGTGATAGCGTTACGCCCGAAAAAGCGAGCGTTCACGTGCTCGCAGAATCCCAGCGCGTATACGACGCGTCACACGAAAGAATTGTTCGTGAAATTAGACTTTTTGCGCGTCAACGGAACGCCGATGAAAGTCCGTACGGTTGGCGACGATACGTTGTCGACCAGCAGAGGTACATGAGATTTTGCTGTCATGCTACCGTCTATGCCCTGCTGGCAGGAGGCGGCGACATGTTGGCTGAAGGAAGTCGCCGCGACAGGTAAGGATACCATGAGCGTGATTCGACAACTATCCTTGGTCAAGGGCGATGAAAGGTTTGTCTTTCGCTACCAGGCGGGACACGAAACCGAAATCATCGACTCTTTCGCAGGGATGGCTGCAAACGATGAAAGCTCGTTTGATTGGTTTGACGCGGCAGTGCTTAGTTATCAGATGGGTCGAAGATTAGAGACGGAGCTCGATCAGATCGCCTCGTAATTTGTTCGGAGGAACGCGGGCGGAACTAGTTACAGATGCTTGCGAAAAGGAATCGGGGACTGTAACGAAACCGTCGAGTGTAGTAGCGATCATGAAAGAGAATTCTTTGATTGGCGAGTTCCTAAATTACCTGAAGTTCGAGCGCCACTTCTCGCCGCATACGGCGAAGTGTTACGCAGCAGACCTCGCACAGTATTGTGCGTATCTGATGGGTGACACGGAATCGGCGACGGGACGACAGAACTTCGCAGCCTCAGTTGCAACGTCCACGACAATGTCGGTCGGCGGTGCACCAGGGGGGTCTGCGACGTCTGTTCTCTCAGAATCGACGGTACAACAGAAGGTCCGCGACGCAGACACAGAGCAGATCAAGCTGTTCCTAGCATTCCTAGGAACACAGAGCTACTCAAAGTCGACGATCGCCAGGAAACTGGCGACACTGCGAAGCTTCTACAAGTTCTGTATGCGACGTGGATACGTGCAATCGCATCCCCTCGCAACCATCAGAACGCCCAAGCAGGAGAAGCGTCTCCCCAAGTTCCTCGAAATGGAACAGATCACGACGCTGCTCAATACGCCAGACGACACGTCGCTCTTAGGATCGCGTGACAAGGCCATGCTTGAGCTGCTCTTCTCAACCGGCGTACGCGTCAGCGAGCTTGTAGACTTAAACTTCGCAGACATCGACTTTGAGAACCAGATCATCCGTGTACGCGGAAAGGGCAAAAAGCAGCGAACCTCCCCGATGGGGCCAACATCCATCGCTGCCATCCAGAAATATCTCCAGCTGCGTCGCGCAGACGCAAGGGCGGCATCCTTTGACCCCAACGCGTTGTTCGTCAACAAGCACGGTCAGAGGTTAAGCACCCGAAGCGTGCGTCGAAAGCTGGATAAGTATCTGTCAGAGGCGGGACTCGATCCTTCGATCAGTCCGCATACGTTGCGACACAGTTTCGCAACCCACATGCTAAACAACGGTGCCGATCTAAGAAGCGTACAGGAATTGCTAGGACACCAGTCCCTTTCCACAACGCAGATCTACACCCACCTTACAACGCCAAGGCTAAAGGAAGCATACGACGACGCCCACCCAAGGGCTTAGAAGTGTGGCCCCGGTTTGTAACCGGGGCATGTAGGGGCCGCTCTGCGGACCACGCAAATTGATTGAACGACAAAGCGTCGAGCCAACCGGCTCGACGCTTTTTTTAATGCAAAGCCGTCGCAGGCGGGCGTCGCCCGTGGAAAAGAACCGGCGCACATTCGACCCAGAGAGAGTCGCCATACCAATTGGCAAACAATAACACGGCCAAAAACCCAAATGTCCCAACCCACGGCACCCAATACTTGAAATCTTGCCACCAATCCTGCTATACTTGATCTTCTATGGAGTGGGAAACAAGAACATTTTTGCGAATACTTATTGTATGTCAGGTCGTTTTCTACTCGGTGTCAGAAGCCCGTGGCGACGGAGTCCTCTATCAGTGGGAAGCAGATGTGCTTCCCGAGGATCCAT
>JAJDDZ010000077.1 GCA_029260025.1 Phycisphaerae bacterium
GTTGGGGACGAGTTGGAGCGATTGGCCACGTCGATTGGCCATGCGCTTCGAGCGAGCGATCTCGTGATTCTCACAGGGGGTCTTGGTCCTACCGAGGACGACCTCTCCCGACATGCGATTGCAGCCGCCTTGGATGTGGAGCTGGAGCAGAACGCGGATGCCACCAAACAAATCACAGATTTTTTCGCGCGTCGGCAATGGCGAATGTCAGACGCGAACCTCCGCCAAGGGCTGGTTCCGCGTGGCAGCAGTGTGATTTTCAACCCGCTAGGGACTGCGCCGGGGATTCTTTTCGAGTCTGTTGGCAAGCTGCTTGTGGCTTTCCCAGGGGTACCGGGCGAGATGAAAGTTATGTTCGAAGCTTCGGTTGCGCCGAGGCTAAAGAAATCGGGTCGGGCAATGGCGTCGGATTGCCTCAAGACCTTCGGAATCGATGAGTCGAGGTTGGGGGAGGTTCTCTCCGATATGATGTCGCGGGAACGAAACCCGCTGGTCGGGACGACGGCGTCTGGCGCTATTATTTCAGTTCGAGTCGTGGCATCTGGGGCAAGTCAAGAGGAGGCGGAAGGGCTCTTGGAGGCTGACCTCGTGGAGATTGGT
The DNA here is from genome assembly GCA_029260025.1 of Phycisphaerae bacterium. Lineage (GTDB taxonomy): Bacteria > Planctomycetota > Phycisphaerae > UBA1845 > UBA1845 > JAJRUK01. The sequence goes on from JAJDDZ010000077.1 coordinate 601, forward strand.
CGGCGGATCGGCGAACCGGTTTTTGCACGGGGGGAGGCGGCACTTCAGGATGCGGTTGGAGGTTTGCTTGAGAAAACTGGTCGCACGGTCGCAACGGCTGAGTCTTGCACAGGTGGGCTTCTCGCGAAGCGGCTGACGGACGTGCCGGGGAGCAGCGAATATTTCAAGCGAGGGTTCGTTACGTACTCAGACGAGTCCAAGATTGATGAACTTCACGTTCCCTGTGAATTGATCGCCAAGCACGGGGCGGTCAGCGAGCAGGTTGCCGTTGCGATGGCTGAGGGGTGTCGATTGCGCGGGAAATCTGACTATGGGGTTGGAATTACTGGGATTGCTGGTCCGGGCGGTGGCAATCCGCCGGATAAACCCGTCGGTTTGGTTTTCGTTGCCCTTTCTCAAGCAGGAGGATGCGATGTTCATCGTTATCTTCTGGGCGATCACCTGACGCGGGCGGGAATTCGCGACCGGACTGCGAAAAGGGCGTTGAACGTACTTCGGTTAGATCTCCTGCGGTTCTCGAAAACGTAGTCCGATCTCGCGCCGCTACCGATCGTCTTCCATGAGTCGAAGAGGGTGGATATGTCGGTACTCGCGCGTCGATAGGTACCAAATATAGTGAAAAGTAGATTTGTACTCTTGCGATGGCGGTAGCGCCGCGCTAGAATCCCGATTCAATAAGGCGGGAGTGAAATAATAAGAGGAGCGGGCGCCGAGACACCGGGCGTCCGTGGCGAGGTTGTCGCGGAGTCGGTTCGGACGAAACTATGCATCGCAGTCCGGTACGCGAATACTTTCACAATATCTGGCGGGCCCTTTACTCGATCTCCGTAGGTATGCGGATTTCGCTGAAGTACTGTTTTGCTAAGACGGTGACGTTGCAGTATCCCGACCAAGCGCCAGCTCTTCAACCGCGGTATCGCGGGTTCCATTCTTTTGAGATCGAGAAGTGCATCGCGTGCGATCAATGTGCTAAGGCCTGTCCGATCGACTGCATCTATATCGAGAAGACGGGGCCCCGTAAGATCGATAAGGTGACCGGTGTTGCGACGGGCGGGTTGATGTCGCGTTATGCGATTGATTACGCGAAGTGTATGTTCTGTGGCTTGTGTACGGATCCATGTCCGACAGACTGCATCCACATGGGTAACTTGCATGACCTGTCTGGATACTCGCGAGAGAGCATGGTGGTTGAGTTTACCGACCTCGCGAAGGACGGACTTCAAACACCCCAGCCAATCTGGATGCAAAAAGACGAGTTGCCGGAATGGGCTGCAAAGAAAAAACAAGAATGGGTCGATTTCGCCTTCACCGACGACAAACTCAGTAATGATAACATGAAACGACGCGAAGAAATGGCGAATGCCGTAGACCCTAATGTCTAGTTGTGCGTGTTTCGCGGCTTATGTGTGGCGATAATGATGGATACGACTTCACTAATCCAAGATGCAACGGGGAATCTCGCGGGGAACCTGTCCGCTAGCGCTGCCCATGCTGGGAGCAACGTCGAGTTGGTCCTTGGAATGCTGCTATTTGCGGTGGCGGGATTCGGGATTATTTTCGTTGGTTTGTTGATTGGTCGAATCGCTCGTCCTAGGCAGCCTCATCCCGAAAAGGGCACCGCCTACGAATGCGGCGAGCCTGCGATCGGCGATAGCTGGGTGCAGTTTGACCTTCGGTTCTATACGGTAGCGTTGGTATTTATTGTTTTTGATGTCGAGGTTGCGCTTCTGTGGCCTTGGGCGGTGACGTTCAAGGAGATGGGTGCTCCGGCGTTTTGGGCATTTCTTGTTTTCTTCATGTTGATCGCTATCCCTTTTCTCTATGAATGGAAGTCCGGTTATCTGAATTGGGTGCGTGCGTGTACGGGGCAAAACGAACCTTCCGTGCTCGATGACGCAAAGCCAAATGTGGTGGGAGCGACGAAATGAGTTGGATCGAAAACCGATTTGAAG
>JAJDDZ010000078.1 GCA_029260025.1 Phycisphaerae bacterium
CGTACAATCCTCCAGTCGCCAGCTCCGACGATCCGCCGCGGCCGCAGTCAACGCTATCATCTCCGCATGCGCCGTCGGATCTTGCAATGTCTCACGCTGATTAAAACCCCGCCCGATCACCCGACCCCCATGAACAACCACCGCACCAACAGGCACTTCCTCCTGCTCACGAGCAGCGTACGCCTCTGAAAGCGCAATACGCATGAACTTCTCGTCGTCAGCGGGCGAAGTAAGCTCGTTCGTTAGCAACAGAGACCCCCTATGTCGCAATCGCAAGGGAGAGAGACATATAGATCGTCACAGAAATGACATCATTCAGCGTCGTCACCAGAGGCCCCGAAGCAATCGCAGGGTCAACACCCGCCCGTCGAAACGAGAAGGGAAGCAAAATCCCAAGACCCCCGGCAACCAAGATTGCTGCCGTCATTCCCAACCCAACCGCATCTGCAACGCGCGAAGTGTCCACCAGTGATTGAGAACCGGCATTGACCTGTTCAAACACGGGGAAGAAAAGTGAAACAACGACCCATGCCAGGATGCCACATGCGGGCGCAAGCGCCAAAGCGATCCGCCCCTCACGCATCAGCGCCCGCAGGAATTTCGTAGAACCAAGATCACCCGTCGCAAACCCGCGGACAATCACCGTCGTTATCTGAATCCCGCTGTTCCCCCCCGTCGCGCCGATCATCGGAACAAACAAAATCAACGCAGCAAAGAGATCAATACTGAACTTCGGCTCAGACATTTTGAGCACAACCGCAGACCCCAACATCCCAAACATGCAAGGAATCAGCCACGTCCCCCGAACCCAGGCAGCACGAAAGACAGAACTCGTTTCAAGCTCCGCGGCGTCCGTACCCGCCATTCGAAGCAAATCCTCTTCCGCCTCCTCGTCAGCCACGTCTAGAAGGTCGTCATGCGTAATCCGACCGACAAGCTTCTGATCCTTATCAACAACCGCCGCCTCAGAAACGTCATACTTACGAATAATTTGAACAACGGTTTCCTGATCGTCGTCAACCGAAACAACAACCGGATCGCTATCGCAAATATCAACGAGAAGCGTAGCCTGAGAACTCGTCACCAATCGCCGAAGAGGTACAACCCCAATGACTTTCCGCGCCTCATCAACGATGTAAATCTCGTGAAGCTCTTCATTGATCGTAGCCCCGCGAACCGACTCAACCGCATCAGCAACAGTCGCCCCCGCCAAGACCGCAACAACATCCGGCGTCATGATTCCGCCAGCGGTCTCCTCGTCGTAGTGAAGAAGCCCTTCGATCTTCTCAGATTGCTCGGCGACAATATGGCCGAGAATCTCGCCGACCTCGTTCTCAGAAAGCTCGGAAAGAACGTCCGCCGCATCATCCGGCGACATTTCCGAAACAAGCTCAGAAAGCGACTCCGTGTCGAGCTCATCGACGACATCACCACGAACAGCCTCATCCAGCATCACCACAACTTCGGCCGCCGTACGAGGCGGAAGCGTAAACAGAATCTGAGAACGCTCCTCGTCGTCCAAAATATCGAAAGACTCAGCAAGGTCGCCCGCGCGCGCGCCAGCGAGCAACTCCGCGAGAACTGCTTCATTCTCGCCCTTCAGCGCTGCGACAAGTCGATCGTGAAAGCTGTGGTCGTCCGGCATCGGAGTTCGTCCGCGTTGTGAATAGAGCCTGGTCGTCAAAATGCTCTGGCGACATCGAAGAAGGGGTATTATCATCACACAACGCCAAATGGCAATCCCAATACACGGCGCACACCCCAACCACGGGCAGCCCGGAGAAACAACCATGGCCATCACCATCTACCGTGACCAAGATGCCGACCTCTCCCACATCACAAAAAAGCGCGTCGCCATCATCGGATACGGCAACCAGGGTCGAGCACACGCACTAAACATGAGAGACTCAGGCGTCAGCATCCTCATAGGACAGCGCCCCGGACAAGGATTCGATCTCGCAAAGAAGGACAACTTCGATCCGCTCCCCATCAAAGAAGCCGCCAAGAGCGCTGATCTGATCGTCTTAACGTTACCCGACGAATTAGCAGCGGACATCTACAAAGAAAACATCGAACCAGTCATCACAACCGGAAAAACTCTGGGCTTCGTCCACGGATTCAACATCCGATACGAGTTCATCACCCCCCCAGAAAACGCAGACGTCATCATGATCGCGCCCAAAGGTCCGGGCACCCTGGTAAGATCTCTCTACCAAGAAGGAAAGGGCTTACCCGCACTAATCGCCATCCATCAAGACTCTTCCGGTAACGCAAAGAAATTAGCACTAGCGTGGGCATCCGCCATCGGCGCAACCAAAGCAGCCGTCGTAGAAACAACCTTCGCCGCAGAAACAGAAACGGATCTATTCGGAGAACAAGTCTCACTATGCGGCGGACTAACCGCGCTAACCAAAGCAGCCTTCGAAACGCTCGTCGATGCAGGATACGAACCAGAATTCGCCTACCTGGAATGCGTCCACGAACTAAAACAAGTGGCAGACCTGCTATACGCCAGAGGCCTCGCCGGAATGCGCACGGCAATCTCTAACACCGCAGAATACGGCGACCTGACAAGAGGACCAAGACTCATCACAGACGAAACAAGAAAAGAAATGAAACGCATCCTGGCTGACGTACAAAGCGGCGCATTCGCCAAAGAATGGATGGAAGAAACAAAAGCGGGCGGCAAGAACGCAAAAAAACTCCACGATCAGGACGTAGACACACCCTACGAAAAAGCAGGAAAATCAGTCAGAGCACTCATGCCCTGGCTGAACAGTGAGATGTAGATCCTCCGTCAAGTCGACCAGCCAGGCCGCCGATACCCGGAAACATACCCCGGAACCGCCGCACCCTCGGCCACCCTATCATCAGCAACCGGAGTCCCGATCGCCGTCCGAAGCGGCAACACTCCCGCCCAATGCCGTAACCCATAATCGGCATCTTCATCCACGGGCGGCCCCGTCCGCACCTTCGCCGAACACTCCTCAATCAAAAACTCAACAACGCCCGTCGCGTCAAGTTCCTTCTCGCTCGGCACGCGCGCATCGTTCCATCGCCCCGGTATCAACCCCTCAGTCAGTCGAAAAAGAACATCATTCTTAGATTCGCGTCCTTCGATAGCCCGCCCCTTCGCCAAGATCACCACCGATCGATAATTCATCGAATGATGAAGCAAGGATCGCGCAAGCACCAACCCATCAATCAGCGTCACAGTAATACAACACGCCGCGCCGCCGCCCAACACCCGCATCGCACGACTCGCCACCGACCCATGAACATACAGCCTGTCCCCATCCCGCGCATAAAGCATCGGCACCACAAACGGATCCCCGTCATCCACAAACCCAACATGACAAATCAACGCCTCATCCAAGATCGCATCGATCACCGCCCGATCGTAAATAGCGTTTTTTGCCACCCGACGAATCGTGCTCCGCTCCGTAGACGCTCCGCTCTTATTCATGGATCAACCGCGCCTCTTCAACAACGACAACGGGTTCACAACCGCAAGGCAACTCCGCCCCAACATCCCCAACTTCCACCGGACTCGCCGCCTTCATCCGATGTAACGTAATCAAGACCACACCGCTAAGAATCACCACCATCGCAACCAACATCCGCCCAGAAAAAGGCTCATCCCCAAGTGTACAACCCAGCACAACAGCGATCACCGGATTCACAAACGCGTACGTCGAAACTTTCGCCGGCGTACTCACGCCCAAAAGCCAAATATAAGCGGTAAACCCAACAAACGACCCGACAACGATCAAGTAACCAAGCGCCAACAAAGAGGCTGTCGAAAACGCAGCGAAATCAACACGCGATCCCTCGCCAAGCACCAACCCAGCAATCGTCAAAAGACCGCCCCCCGTCAACATCTCCATCGCAGTCGCAAGAAATGGCGACTTCGGCAAAGGCGCCCCACGAGAATAGATCGAACCAACCGCCCAAGAAAACGCGCCGCAAAGCAGCGCGATCACCCCGCCCAGGTGAATACCCTCCGCACCAGAAAAACGACTCCCCCCAACCAAAATCGCCACCCCGCAAATCCCCAGAGAAATCCCCAGAAGCTCAAACAAACCAGGCCGAACCCCATCGCGCCGAGCCCAATTCAATAAAACCATCCACAAAGAAACCGTCGTGACCAACAGCACCGTCATGCTCGAAGTTAGATACTGCTCCGCCCAAACAACTGCACCGTTCCCCCCAAGCAGAAGAAACCCTCCAACGATCCCAGCCGACCGCCAATGCAAGAGCGTTGGTTTCTCAGGATTCCGAACACGAACAAAAACGTACATAATCGAACCCGCAACCAGAAACCGAACCCCACCCATCAAAAGCGGCGGCATCGTCTCCACCGCAAAACGAATCGCTAAATAAGTCGACCCCCAGATCAGATACACCGCAAGAAATGCAAGCAGCACCATCGATCGAGCCGGAGATTTCGAGTCACTCATAACTTCACCTCTTTCGCCCGACCGCGATGACGGCACTCAACCTTCTCCAAACAGATGCGCGACGTCTCCTTAACAGAGTGAAGAACAACCGTCGTCCGTGTACCCGCCACACTCTCAATCTCGTCGATACAATCGCGCAGCAACTCTCCAAGCGCGTTCGTATCCTTCACCCGAACCTTCACCAAAAAACCGTCTTCCCCCGCGACGTGATGAACCTCTTCGATCTGAGGAAACGATGCCAACTCCTCAGCCGTGCTCGCCTGCCACGTCCCCGCCCTCGTCTGCACAAAAATGAACGCAAGCAAACCCAGATCAAGCGCCTCCGGTTCCAACCGCGCGGTGTACTCGCGAATAAATCCCCGCTCCTCCAACTTCCGAACACGCTCCAACACCGCCGAAGGCGCCATCGAAACCCTCCGTGCAATCTCAGCATTCGTGACCCGAGCATTTTGCTGAAGCATCGAAAGGATAGATCTATCAGTTTCGTCGATCATTCTATACATACCTCCATAACATGAAGATATATCTGAATTACGTCTCCAGTCAAGAACAATCGTTCGTGAAGGTTTTCACAAACTGCCGATCGTTCTGTCGAAATATAGGTACAAGGGCGTCACGCACCTGAGAATCGGGGCGCAAAAAGGCAGGAAATGAAGATTCTACGAAGTCGCAAGAACCAAACGACGGCGAAGCAAGAAACTCGCCATCAAGAGCAGCGCAACCACCAAACCGATCGCCCCACACGCACTCATCGCCGGAATCGCCGGAACACACTCGTCTGGAATCCCGTTCCCGTCGGCATCAGAACTTATCCCACGAAAGATGTCGCAAGCGTCGGAAACGCTATTGACGTTGCAATCAACAATGCCACCACTTGGCACCATCTTAAAAACTTCTCCGCCAAACAGATCGCATACGTAAAGCTCGCCATAAGCATCCTCGCCAAACGACGAAACACTCTCACCCGCACCCACATCTGCAACCAATTCACTCGTCCGCTCGGCAAATTCACTCACGATCCCGCCACTATAGCGAAACGACCACATCTGTTCCCGACAAAAATCAGCAAAGAAGTACGTCCCGGAAAGATCCGGCATCGCGCACCCTCGATACACGTACCCGCCAGTAACTGAATTGCAATTCGTGAACACGTGGCCGTATTCATGGATCGGCGGCGTTAGCAACGGGCCGTTGCAGGTGCACCCACTAAGACCAGTGCAATCTGTCCCCTCCGTGCAGCGCCAACCGAAGTTCTGCCCCGCCGGATCGCCAGCCCCATGAAAGTCGATCTCCTCCCGAGCACCCTGACCGACATCTCCCATATATAGATCGCCCGTATCGCGATCAAAAGAACATCGCCAAGCGTTCCGCAAACCGTAAGCCCAAATCTCATCATCACCCGTCACCCCAACAAACGGATTATCCGCCGGTATCGCATAGTTGCGAGTCGCATCAACAGGAAAGTCATCACCATCAACGTCGACCCGCAACATCTTCCCAAGAAGTTGATTCTCGATATCCTGCGAACGATTACCCGGATCGTTCCCATCCCCACCGTCGCCCATCGATACATACAAGAACCCATCCGGACCAAAATCAATCCATCCGCCGTTATGATTAAGAAATGGTTGAGCAATCGTCATCAGTGTCACTTCCGTCGAAGAATCCGCCAGATCGAAGTTCGCCGTCCGCGAAAACTGCGCGATATGGGTGACACCGGACGAATCCGTGTAATCGACGAAGAATAACCCGTTGCTCTGATACGAAGGATGAAACGCAAGACCCAATAGCCCCTGCTCACCGCCCCCGACAACTCGATCAGTGATATCCAAATAGGGCGTCGCCAGGACGACACCATTCTTCAGGATCTTGATCCGCCCCCCCTGTTCAACAATGAAAACCCGATCAAAATCACCAGGCGCATGCGTAACAAAAACAGGGTCCGATAAACCCGAAGCCACTCGTTCCATAGAAACCTGCCCGAAACTCAAGGGCATGCACAGAAAGGACGCAAACAAAAAAGAGCACACTCGCTTCAAAAACATAGAAGAACCCCCTCGTCTCAATCAACTTGCGCACCCCATGCACGCACCCCGATTCTAACGAATCCCACGCCAGAATCCAAATCGCACGCCACAACCCCAACCAACCACATCTGCCACAAGGATTCTCAGAAAGGCCCCCCTCCGACTACGCCCCAGACCCCGCCCGGGTACGCGGAAATTTACCATCAAGCGTCTTACCCCAAGCACCGATCTCCTTCTCGAACTTACTGAGTAGCGGACCGGTATCCCCCTCGATTGTAACACCACCCATTGCATCTCCCGTCCCGATCGCGTTCACGAAATCCTGACCCGACTCAACCTTCCCAAATACCGAGTGCTTACCGTCAAGCCAAGAAGTCTCAACATGCGTAATAAAAAACTGACTACCGTTAGTCCCCGGACCAGAATTCGCCATCGACAAGACCCCAGGCCCATCGTGCTTGCGATCCGCGTGAAACTCATCTTTGAATTGATAACCAGGACCACCCATCCCGGTCCCAGTCGGATCGCCGCCTTGAACCATAAAGTCCGGAATCACCCGATGAAAAGTCAACCCATCGTAGTAGCCACGCCCCGCAAGGTTCACAAAATTTGCCACCGTTAGCGGCGCTTCGTTCGGAAAAAGAGCGACGCGAATGTCACCTTGCGTTGTGCTGAAAACCGCTGTCAAGTCACCAAAGTTACAAGCCTTGTCCGCCATCGCTATTTCTCCCAAAAACGTGCATCAACTTCAACGACCTGAATCGTCGCACGAATAACAAATCGCCACCCAATCCGCCAGATAGCCTAGAACAACCCCAGCCCAAACGCAAGCGAAATCAGTTTACACCCCAAAGAACGCCGAGCACGCCGACCAATCCCGATCCGCAGGCTTAGGCATGCGCGGAACCCCAAACCTCAAGGACTCCTCATACCACGCTACGCTTCACACCGGATGATAACAAGCAACAATCCGACCCAAGTCATCCCCGTCAAGACTCACCAAAGCGGGCGCATCGATTCGACACCTCTCCGTCGCCACCGGACACCGCGGATGAAGAGAACAACCCGCCGGAACATCAATCGGACTCGGCGGCTCACCAGTCAACCCAACAGTATCCTCCCCACGCCCTCGCCCATCAAGAGTCGGAATAGAACCCACCATCCCCCGCGTGAAAGGATGCCGTGGAAACGAAAAAACATCACCCGCAGCTCCAACCTCCACAAACTTCCCCAGATACATCACCGCAACCCGATCGCAAAAATGTCGAACCACCCCAAGGTCATGCGAGATAAAAACGTAGGTCAAACCCAACTCATCTCGAAGGTCCGCCAGTAGGTTCAACACCTGCGCACGAATCGAGACATCCAGCGCGCTCACCGGCTCATCCAAGACCAGTAACTTCGGATCAGGCGCAAGCGCCCGAGCAATCCCGATCCGCTGCCGCTGACCACCAGAAAACTCATGCGGAAATTTGTCGTAGCTGCTCGCCCCCAACCCAACACGATCAAGTAGCGACAACACCTTCACCCGCCGATCCGCCCGCGACCCGATCCGTTGCACGCGCAGTGGCTCACCGACGATCTCCCCCACCCGCATCTTCGAATTCAAACTCCCCTTCGGATCCTGAAAAACAATCTGCATCTCCCGCCGAAGCTCAAGAAGCGCCGAAGAAGACGCCCGAAGCACATCCCGCCCGCCGAGAAAAACCTCGCCAGCGCTCGGCTCAATCAAACGAACAATCGCCCGTGCCAGCGTCGTCTTACCGCACCCACTCTCACCAACAATCCCAAGCGTCTCCCCGGAACCCACCTCAAAGCTCACCCCAGACACCGCCCTCACCTGCCCAAAAGCAACAACAAGACCACGAACACAAAGCATCGCCTCGCGTCCACCACCCCCGGCAACAACTCGCTCAGCCACTTTCTCCAACATCAAAACGTCTTCTTCGAATCAAGCAGAATACAGATCGGACCATCGTTTAGCGACTCGACCCCCATCTCAGCACGGAAAACACCACGCGAAACTTTCACCCCAAGTCCCGCCAACGATTCGCAAAATCGCTCATACAAACCCTCAGCCACCTCATGCGAAGCAGCCGTCTCGAACGTAGGCCGACGGCCCTTCCGCGCATCAGCTTGAACTGTAAACGCGCTGACCACAAGCACCTCGCAACTGTTCTGCAAGATGCTGAGGTTCATCTGTCCCTTGTCATCAGAAAAAATCCGAAGATTCGCGACCCGACCAGCAAGTAACACTCCATCCGATTCGTCGTCGTCCACCGCCACATCAAGATAAACCAAAAGCCCCGCACCAACCGCACCTGCACTCTCCCCATCAACGAAAACTCCCGCCCGACTAACTCGCTGCACGACCGCCCGCATAACACGCCTACTCTTTCCCGCCGTAGACGTCACGCATCGCCTCAGCATGCCCCAAGATCATCCCCCGAAGCTCCGCCGGTTCCAAAACCGTAGCCTGATCACCATACCCCAACACCCACCACATGATTTCGCCAAGTCCATCAACGTCAACTTCAAACAAAAGCGATCCACCCTCTTCAAAAGTCGTCTGCTGCGTCTTATGCCAAACGACTTCGTCCACATTCCCCGCCACCTTGGCCGAAAAACGAATCCGAACATGATACCTAGTATCCCCGCGAATCATCAGCCAAGCGTTCCCAAAATACATATCAAGATCGAATTCCGCGTCACCCCCACCTCCCCCCGCCAAGACGGCTACGTGCAGAATCCGCTCCACCTTGTACATCTGAACACGATCGTCACGAGCACTACGCGCGATCACATACCAACCACGATGCCTAAACACGACTCGATACGGAACGAGTGTATCATCGATCGCCTTGCCCTCGTAATAAGAATCATACCGCACCCGAATCCGCTGCCCGTCCGCCACAGCAGACTGCAAGAGCGAAAGAGTATCAACAATCCCGGTCGAATCAGAAACCTGCCCGCGTGAAACCTCAACACCCCCAAGCATCCGCCAGCAATAATCCACCAGCGCCGATGGCAACATACTCTGAAGCTTCAGCGCCGCCGAAGACGCAACCGCACGATCAACACACCAAGGACGCTCCAACACATAACGAACCGCCATCATCAAAGTAAGAGCTTCCCCATGACTCAAAGTCACCGGAGGCAGCAGCGAATGCTTAGACGCAGAGTAACGTTTCGTATCACGGTCATACTCAAACCGAAGACCAGCATCCCCAAGAAGTGAAAGATCCCGAAAAGCAGTCCGACGAGATACCCCAACACGCTCCCCCATCTCCTCAACGGTCAACGGCTCACCGGATTGAAGCAATTGAAGCAATTTGAGAAGTCGCGTAACACGCTTGGACTGCATAACCGTATCCTAGGACCGTCAATGAGCATCTGAAGCAAACGGCAGCATCCGGACAACCATAAACCCAGCCCCAGAAACTACAACGAGCAGCGTCAAAATATGAAGCGTAGCACGCCGTAACCGTCGCGAAGCCCAAAGCATCACCAAAAGCAGGAAAAGATAAGCTGAAAAACCCGCCAAGACGCGACCATACGAGTGATCCATCGTAGCAATTCCTGGCAACCGAGGCCAAAACGCCATCAGAGTTCCAGAAAGAAAGGCCATCGCCGCACTAAAAAAAGCAAACCGCTTAACATGAGGAATCAAACGACCCGCCGTCGTCCACGCCTCACCATCGTCCAACTGCTGATCCCAAACCTGAGACAACCAGGTCCACCACCCGGTCGCAATCGCAAACCCAACGATCATCGCATTAAAAAGCTGAGGATAACGATCAACCAGTGGCACAAGAAAGGAAGGTACACATAACGTAGCGAAAGTCGCAACCGCAAGCGTAGAAAGCCCAAATCCCGCATCCCCCAGCCCGCTAGACCAAGACCGCCCGCAAAGCACAAAACAAGAAACCGAACCTCCAATCGCGCAAACCGAAGAAATCAACAACGTCACACGATAGCTACCAGCCGTTCGAACCGGAACAAGAAGATGAAACACTACCAAGAACCCAACCATCAGCGCAACACAAGTACAACTCGCCCCCAATCCCGGAGCTCCCACGGGAACATCCGCCAAAGCGTCGGGATTCTCCCGAGCAAATCGCCAACGACGACGATAAGCCACAAACCCGCCCAAGAAAACCGTAGCAACCAAAACCGCCGACAATCCGCATAACAGAAACGCAGTCACCGCCGTACGCTCAAATCCACCCGTCGAGTTCCGCCCAAGCGCCGCAGGAGAAACACAAATCCAACTGACGCTCAGAATCGCAAGCCAGAAAAGCGGCACAACCAATCGATCATCCCGACCACGCAACAACCGCAAGCAGCAAGCAGCAGAAACGAATACCAACGCCCAAACACCCGACGCCGAAAACGGGACCCCCCCCATGAAAAGAGTAGGAAAATGTTGAACAACTTCCATCCCGACTTGCAAGACCCTAATCGTCAACAAGATCGTCCCAGCCAGCGACGCTGCCACCCCAAGGAAAAACGCAACCGAACGCATCCCCGAAAAAACCCCGTCAACACGTCGACCACCAAACTCACCAATCACAGTCAGCGCAAGCGCAAGCAAACCAACCCAGAACGATACGACATGACATGCCTGAAGAACGCCCGCAACACCTGTCATAGGCAATAAAGAAAGAACGACCAACATCGCTGCAGCTGGAAGGGCAAACGCATGACGACCAAATCGTGTATCCCGCCTAGGC
>JAJDDZ010000079.1 GCA_029260025.1 Phycisphaerae bacterium
GGCGCTCGATGTCCGCGATCCAGAAGCGCAAGAAGTCCGGTGCGAATAAAGGGGTTCTTGTTGGGATTAAACGTCTCAGCGGTTTCGCGGGCAAGTTCCTCGTCGTCCGCATCTCTGGCGAGTTCCTTCTTAAGAAGCGCGCGGGAGTAGGGGGCATCCTTGGCCATCTGTCGAGCGCGTTCGTAGGTGCGCCGCCGTGCTTCCAATTCGTCGTCGAAGCAACAACTCGTAAGTCCGAGTTGATACGCCCGATCTGCGGTGAACCCTTGATCGAAGAGTTCGAAGATCAGCGCGTCCCCCATACCCAATCTTTTTAGCTCTCCGACGGCTCCGAAACCGGGAAGGATCGCGAAATCGAGTTCTGGTTGGTTGTAGTTGTTTTTCTGAGCCCACAGCGACGCCCGAGTGAGCGGATCGTAGACGAAACCGAATGTCCGGACGTCGTAGCGAAGATCCAAGAAATAGGTGAACTCCGCACCACCACCCCACTTTTCGCCAAAGAGTCCGACGGAAGCGACTGGGCTTTGTTGAATTGTTCGAAAGAGTCCGACGGCGTGCCTGCTAGAGGCGGCTGCCTCTTCTTCACTGAGAGGGGCGTATCCTTGCTCGCGTTCGAACCAACCGCGGTTAAATTCTCGCGCGTCAGCCCCGAGCATTCGCATTCCCGATCCGTTGGCCGAAAACAAGACCGCCCCGCATGCACCTTTTTTGTGCAGATTCAAAAGGTGGCTAAAAGCATAGCCAAGTTGATCGATTACGGCTTTGTTGAACACATTTCCGCGGAGCGGGTTGTTGAAGACGATGCTTGCCACTCGATCGGTCGTGGACGGCTCGTAGGTCTTGAGATCTAGGTAGTAGCCACAGTAGTTGCCTGTCACTAGATCAAGCTCTGCAACAGGGGTGCGATAATATTTTCCATAACCCAGTAAACGCGTAAAGTTGCGTCTTTTCATTTCCCAGAGCAAACAGGGCCTGTCCATGCGGGGGCCAGCAGCTCCGTCGATGTCGAGCATCTCGACGGAGTAGTGGTCTTCGGCGTTTTCGTCGTGAGCGCGGCGAATCAGTTCGATAAGTCCATCTATGGTCAGATGAGCGATCAGCGAGTCAATGAGTTCGATCAGTCCGACCTTAAAACGTAGCCCTGCACGCGTAGACGTATTAATCTGTCCGGGCGTTGCGACGCCATCTTGGATCATATCCAGAGCATACAAACACAGGGGTAACACGTAGCGCCGAAAGGCTCTTCCGCCGGCGTCACCTGCACAAGCGACGTGGACGAGAGACTCGGCGCTTTTGATTTTGCCAGCGAGTCGATCTTGTTCCTTTGCTTCGTAATACGACCAGTATTCCTTGCGCGATATTTCGCCAATGGGAACGTATTCCCCCGTAGCGGGATCGAGAACGCGCTCTGGGCGCGGTCGGTCGGTGTTACTCCAAGCATAGAAGCCGGATCGCTCGCTCGAATTGAGGCCGGTTCGCCCGGCGCTCTCTAGTTGACCAATCCAGTCTGGGTAGTGTTTCCCATCGCGAAGATAAAGACCTCGCAATCGGTCGGTTTCTGGGAGTGAGCAGCCCAAATGGCGCGAGGATTCTGTGTAGGGCATGTGTCCGGTTTGATCTAGAACGACGAAGGGGTTGGTCGTAAAGAGATCCCACAGTCCGCCGCGCTCGACGATATCACGAGGTTCCGCGATGTCCCACGAAACAATCGCGCCCATCGCCTGAAAGATGGGGTCGGTGATGTACCCATGATGATCGACGGGGAGAGCGATGACCGTCTTTTCGAGGATTTGATCAGCGAAGACCGTTCCGATCCGAAAGGTTGCGTCGGAGGCGTACTTGCCCTTCATAACATCGATAAGGCGGTTCGCCTCGAAGGGATAGTATCCGTGGACGGTTAAGAGTTTCTCACGGAACGTCTCAGACGAAAAGAGTTTCGCCAGTTCTGCGGTGGTGTGTGACGAGGTGTTGGAGAAAATGGCTGCGAGCGATTGGGGGTCACAGTGCTGTTCGATCTGGGAGAATATTTTGGCTTTGACTTCGCTTCGCTCGGTCGCGACCTCCCAAACGATGTCGGCTTCGCTGATGTCCTCGTAGTTTGTCGTTAGTTTCAGGCGGGTCGCGAACTCGGCGGCTTCTTCGACGCGCAGGCGTGAGGCGGCTACGTCTTTTTTGCAACTGTTCTCAAGGCGCGCGCGGGCAGCGGTGAGGGCTACTTCTGATACATCGAGTACAATGACCCGATAGTCGGTCTTTTTCAAAAGGTCGAGGATGATGCCCTGGCCCATTGTCCCTGCGCCGATGATCGCGATGGATCGAATCTCGTTGACGCGGTTGACGGCCTGCGTCAATGACTTATCACCGAATGAAAATGCTTTTATCATGATTCGCTTCCGCTTTTTCCGACAGCTTTCATTTTGCGTGGGTATCCTCGATGATCACGGCCACACCTTGCCCACCGCCTATGCATGCCGATGCACATGCAAACCGCGCGCCGCGCCGCGGCATTTCGTACATGAGGTCTACAATTAGCCGCGTCCCTGTCGCGGCGAGTGGGTGTCCGATCGCGACCGCGCCGCCGTTGACGTTTACCTTTTCACGAGGGAGTTTCATTTCTTTCTCGACCCCGAGGAATTGGGCTGCGAAGGCTTCGTTGATTTCCCAGAGTCCGATGTCGTCTTGCGAAAGTTTCGCACGACCGAGCGCCTGAGCGATGGCGGGGACCGGACCACGACCCATCACGCGCGGATTGACGCCCGCAACACCATAGGAGGCGATCTCAAACCGAGACGACCAGCCGTTTTTCTCTGCCACGTCGCGTCTTGCGATCACGACGGCGCCCGCGCCGTCGCTTAATTCGCTTGCGTTTCCCGCCGAAACCAGACCATTGGGCGTCATGCCTCGCAGTTTTGCGAGTGCTTCTGCGGATGTGCTCCGTACGCATTCGTCTTTCGCGAGATGCACGGGGTGACCGTCAGGGGCTGCCACGTCGATCGCGAACATGCCCCTCAGTGCGTCCCCACCATTAAAATGACTCGAGCGATAAGCAGCGCGAGCGCGTTCATGAGATTGCGCTGCAAATTCGTCACACTCGCGGCGCGTCACGCCGGTCTGATGTCCGTATTCGTCGGCTGTGAGCATCATGCTTGTGTTTGCGAGGTCATGATTGAGACCAGCGAGTAGCGTATCTTCAATGACGCCACCCTCTTGGAATTCCCAGAAATTATCTGCTCGTCGGGGACTACGGATCACCTGGGGCGTGCGTGACATGACCTCCGCGCCGAAACAAAGGCCAGTGGTCGCTTCGTCGATTTCATCAGGTAGAAGGATTTGCTGAGAAGCGGTTACGGCGGTTTGCAAACCCGATCCGCAGATCCGCTGGACGAGCAGGGCTGGGGTTTCTTGGCTGAGTGAACATCGCAGACCGACATTGCGCGGAAAGTAGATGTCCTGTGATCCCGGAGCGGTGTACTGATAGACATTGGCGCCAACGACGGTGTCGATTTTTTCGCGTGGAACTTCGCTTCGCCTGAGAGCTTCTTCGCAGGCGAGCGTGGCGAGGTCTTCCGGAGCGAACCGACTTAGCGTGCCGCACTTGACGCCGACGGGCGTTCGTGCCCCGTCAACAATAACAACTTTAGAGTGTCCGTTTTTTTTCACGATCTATGTCCTCTGCAACTGACCCTGACGAACGACGATTACGCGGTCGCTCGGCTTTTGTGAGAAAAGATCGTCCAATAGATCGCGATGTGTCGCGATGACTGCTTTTCGTACGAGCTTGCCGGATGGGGTTAGTTCGCCGCAAGCGAGAGTGGGTTCCCGATCGGTCAGTACGATGCGTTGAATGCGTTGGTACTTGACTTCAATATGGGCATTGAGCCGATCAATTTCTGTAGCATAGAAGTCGCGAACCGCTGCGTTGGAAATTGGATCGCCATTTTCGATACCGTGCTCGCTGGCCCACTTTTGAAGCTCGTCGGTAGCAGGGTATATGAGCGCGCCAACGAAATCTTCACCGCTTCCCAATGCGACCGCCTGGCTGATATAGCGTGATTCGTTAATCAGTGATGTCTCGATGCGCTGCGGATGAACTTTCTCACCGGTGGTCAGCTTGAACGCGCCGTCCTTGCGACCGAATATGCGCAGTCCGCTTTCGGTGAACTCACCCAAGTCGCCGGTGTGGAACCATCCGTCTGCTTCGAGCACATGCCCGGTCGCTTCTTCGTCGTTGAGATAGCCGCTCATGACGTTAGGACCTTTGACGAGTATTTCTTGATCGTCACTGATGCGAATCGACGCACCAGGGATGGGGAAACCGACGTAGCCGCTTCGCCATTGTCCATCGAGGGTCGTCAAGGTCACGCTCGGAGCAGTTTCTGTCAGACCCCAACCTTCCAGGACAGGGATTTGATGATCGCGGTAGTACGCAGCCACCGGCGCGGGCAGCGCCGCGCCGGCTGTGAAGACAAAGCGAAGCCTTCCTCCGAGAATCGTGCGTTCAACGGTTGCATCGTTTCGACAACGCGCCATCAGAAGATCATGCACGCGTGGAACGCTGAAAAACAGCGTCGGGTCAAATGCCTTCCAGTTGGCGATCATCCGGTCGGTGTCGCGCCCGCGCGAGTCGTCGAGGCACATCTCGCAACCATGATAAAGCACAAGCGTACGCTCAAAAATCCCGCCGAAACTATGATGCCACGGTAAATAGCTCATCACGACATCCGTGTCGCTCACGTTCCAGATTAGCTGCACGGCTTTTTGTTGCGAGATGATGTTTCGATGACTGAGACGGACGCCCTTGGGCGGTCCGGTTGTGCCCGACGTATACATGACCAGGCAGAGGTCGTCGGGCTTTGTTGCATCGATACGCCTGTCGAATTCTTCGTCGCTCGCGCCGCCGTCGGTCATGAGTTCGGCGAAGTCATACGCTCCCCACGCTTCGCAGTCGCCGTCGAAGTCCATCGCGAAGTATTTTTCGATCCAGGGATTGCGATTGCGCTCGATCTTTTCTAACTGGTGCATCCCCGAAACGACGGCGAACTTCGGTTTAGCGTGCCCAAGTACGTAGGAAACCTGGCGTGAAGGGTATCCGGCGAACACCGGGACGGTGACCGCGCCGATAGACATAACTGCCAGATCCGCCATGAACATTTCTGGCCTGTTTTCTGAGATCATTCCGACGCGGTCGCCTGGGCGGATGCCCATGTCAATTAGTTGGCGACCGATTCTGCGAACATCGCTTGCGAACTGTGTCCACGTAATCACGGACTCGATGTCGGCGTCGCGCGTTCGCATGAAAACTTTGTCGCCAAATCGACTGGTGCGTTCACGGAGAATAGCGCCAAGTGACGTCTCGTAGTCGCCGAGCGAGATTCGGTTGGTGTGCGTTTCACCGACGCGCTTGATACCTATTTGTTCATCGAGGCCCTGGGGCGTTGTTTGACAGTAGGCTAGGCATGTGTCCCGAAGAACTTCGCGCGTGAGTACGAAGCGCTCTTCCGGAGCTTTCTTCATGAAGTCGGGACTCTTTGGATCAATACCCGCTCGTCGGCGAACAAGATTAGAGGCTGCGAAGTAGATGATGCTGGTGGCAAGTTCCTTGATATGCGAACATCCAACGCGCCCTCCGATGCGAGTCGCGATTTCGTTGAGTACGCCGCGCTCGATTCGCAGTCCGACGAGTCGCTCCGCCGCCGCCTCGACCTCTCGGCAAACGGGAAAGGGAACGCGGACCATTCTTAGGTTGCTGGCGACGATTTGTTCGTCGGGGAGGTGTATCGTGACGTCAAGTTTGATCAGATGCTCGTTATCAAGCATCGTTCCAGCGACAATGGCGTTGTCTTTGCCGGCGTCAAACAACTCGACAGTAATACTTCTCTGGTCGGTGAGTTGCATTTTCGTTGCTCCTGATTGCCTTGATCCGTTTGCGCCATCTCGAAATCGAATGGCGCGTGCGATCGACCCCTGCACATCGCGTTTGAGCGACTTGAAAAGCGCTTCCGCCTCGGTCAAACCCGCCTTGGCTGCGTACCGCGAAAGGGGGGTAAGAATCCACTCTTCGTTGGAAAACAGTTTCACACTATCAAGCCCGGACTCAAGCGCATCTCTAAATGTCTTGAGCGAGCTGGTCATGTGTCCGGCGAACGACATGATCACCGACCGATGTTTTGACCAGATTTCGTCGCGTGAGGCGTTCTCGGGATAGGCCCCGGCCGCGCAACCTACTTCAAACACCGCCCGCGTCACCGATTCAACGAAGTTCGCCTTGGCGGGATCGCTGCAGATGTCGCCCATACGAATGTCGAGGAGTTCGCCGCGATCGTCCACGGTATGAATGAGACCGCCGACATTAAGCACGATGGATATCATCGCTTTGTCGAATTCGATGCGCGTTCCGGGAACGCCGTCGGCGTGGTGATACGGATATCCACGTGCGTCGAGAATAGCGGTGATTCGCGCACGCTCTTGGTCGCCGCCGCCAGCCAGCAGCAGCGAACCCTTTTTTTCAAGAAGGTATACCGTTTCTGGTCCGACCCCCCGGCGGCCGCCCGCTTGAAGCGAAATCCCGCGAACGACTCGGGCGAGCAACGCCTCGATCATCGTCGTATCAACGCCGACGAGTCGATCCATCAAGATGGATTCATTGATCTGCTCTTCGTACGTCCCAACCGTCTGCTCCATGAGTATTCCGTTGGGCAAGACAAGCATAATCGGCACTCGACGCCGTACGTCCTCGACGGAGGTGAGTCGACCACGACCCGCCAGATTCTCCAGGAATCGCGTTAGTTCCAAGGTAAGAAGGTCAAGCTGGTTCGGGTTGCAACACACGAGCAGCAACTCGGGCATCCGCCTGAGAGCTTCTGCTTCAAGAAAATTCGCAAGAACTTTCCCATCTAGTTGGATCGTACGCGGACGTTCGCCGTCGAGCAGATGCAATAAGCCTGCGTCTTTGAGTGGCTGCGTAATCCCGTCCCCACCGCGACCTACGAAGCAGTCAGCGCGGGTATGCATGAAAAACGCCACGCCAAGCGCTCCAGGTGGATGGACACCGAGTTCGCCGATGTTCAACACGGAGTGTCCGCTCCCTTCTCGGCTAGCTGTAGCTTCAAAGCTAGGAGGGCAGCTCCGTACGCGCCAGCGTGTTGCGGCATCGGAGGCAGAAAGATTTCGACTTCAAGGACCTCCTCGAGTGCCCGCAGAAGTGCTCTGCAATGCGTCGCGACTCCGCCCGTAAGTGCTGTCGCGCCTTCTGGATCGGCGATCATTTCTGAGACGCGCGTGGCAATGGAACGGAACAGGCCCATCGATATATCCTCCCGCGGTTGCCCCGATTTGATTCGCTCTATGACTTCGGTCCCAGCGAAAACGGTGCAGTAACTGTTGACGACAGCCTGCTCCTTTGACGACATCGCCAGGTCGTCAAGTTCGGCGATGGTCAATCCCAGTTTGTGAGCAGTGGATTCGAGAAAAGTACCAGTGCCCGCGGCGCATTTCGCGTTCATCCGATAGTCCACCATGCGGCCAGTGTCGCTGAGGCGAATGACTTTGGTATCTTGTCCGCCGATATCGACGATATTGCGAACCTCGGGATACGATTCGCGCGCTCCGCGCGCATGACAAGTGATTTCTGTGACGTGCTTGTTGGCGATCTTCACGTGCTCTCTGCCGTATCCGGTTGAGATGCATGCGGCAACGTCCTCCACTTCGCCCTCAGCTTGAAGAAGAGCGCGACGCACTACATCCTCCGACGCCTCCGCGTAGTCGAACCCTGAACTAATAACGTGATGACCAACAAGTGTAGCGCTCTTGTCGATGATGATACACTTGGTCGCCGAAGATCCGACGTCCACTCCGACATAGAGAGGGCTGCTCATCGCTGGCGCTCCTCGAGTTGCTCGACGAACGCCTCGATATTGGTCATCGTTTGTGCGGTCGAGAAGAAACGAACGTCACTCAAGTCGCCATCAATCACCAGCGATGGCATATCGAGCTCGGCGCGGATGCGTTGGGGCATACCGAAACGCGAGTTAGTGTTGTTCGGGCAGGTTCGGGCATTATGGAAAATCGCGCCGTCAATCTCGAATCGATCGAACATCTGTGCGAGGAAGCGCTGCTTGGTATTCTCGTCGCGGTTGATAAAGAGCTCGATGCTAGAGCGAGCCATCCAGTCGAGTGGATCGCCGCCGTCGAATTCGTCAAACGCCCACGAGTTGCAATAGGTACTAGCAGCCACAACCGTTCGTAAATCGTAGAATTTCTCAGCTAGCTCGCGGACCTTTGGCCATATCGGCATGCCGTCCCAATAGACACGGAAACGCTCGTCCGGGATCGCGCCGATTCCGTTTTCAACACGCTGCGACAGCTCAGTGAGTAGTGATTTGTAGTAATCGATCGCTGTCTGCGAACCACGCATCAGGATCACAGGGGCCATGTGAATCGCGCCGTCGAAAAATGTCATGGCCGCAGGTCGAGCTTTGGCGGTATCGAGAACGCTTCCCCAGAGTGCGCTTGCGCGACTGGAGAGTGCGACGACCTCCGAAAGTCGATCGTAGTCCATACGCAGCGCGAACTTGTTTTCGATTTCTTCAATCATGCGCTGCATCCGTCCACTGACGAAAGCGACATGCTCACTGGTCACCTCGCCGAGGTGACCGGGCGGGCAGATGCCCATGACGGGAATGCCGTCGCGCCGGCCATAGAAGTTCCACCAATCCTGCACCTCGCGACATTGATTGGTACTGTAGACAAGCAGGTCGGGTTTGGGCGGTCCGGCGATTCCGAAGGCATCCGTTAGAGGGGAAACCCCGGCGAGCGTTGAGCCGATGTCGCTGGTCATGTAAGAGCAGGACTCGGCGGAGTACCCTGCACCTACCGCGCGCGGGATGAGTTCGTGACTTACTCGCCGAGCGCCGAGAAGGGCACCGTGATTTTCGGGAAAGTAAACATCAAAACCCATCGCGGTCAGGATTTCGCAGGGGCCGACCGACGTACACCACGCGACCCGACGCGATGGATCGCGCGAAGCTTCATCGAGATCGAGAAAGTGCGCACGCATGAGCGCGCCGAGGCGCTTTTGCGATTGAATCTCGATTCGTTTTGCTGCGGTCGTCATCTAGCTCGCCTTCTAAGGAACCACTATGGAGCGTAACGAAATGCCCTCTTTCATCGCGGAAAACGCCCCTTCAAGTTCTTCTAGCGGGAATTGATGGGTCACTTGACGCTCGATGTCGATGGCGCCGGACTCAACCATCCGAATCAGGGGTTTGTAATCAAGGGGTCTGCATCCCAGTGACCCAACGACCTCGATTTCCTTAAACATGATCTTTCCCGCGACCAACGAAATCTTCTCGTGCGTATAACCAACGACGCACAGACGCCCACCGATGCGAACACTCTCGAAGGCTTCCTCGATCGTTTTCGGATTGCCGATGACCTCCATCGCAATGTCCGCCCCACCATCCGTTAGTTTCTTGACTTCTTTGCTAACGCGATCGACTTTCGTCGCGTTGATCGTTTGCTTCGCTCCGTATTCCGACGCCCACTGCAGTTTGCGATCGTTGATATCAACCGCAATCACATATCCACCGCTCGCGGCCGCAAGTTGC
>JAJDDZ010000080.1 GCA_029260025.1 Phycisphaerae bacterium
TTGCTCTCCACGCAAGCCTTCATCGCAACGTAGTTTGTCGCCAAGCCCCGCCCTTCACTTGACACATCCTCAAACTGCGTTTGGTACGCTTCCCGTGTTGCCGTAATCTCGCTCCCGATTTGTCTTGCGAGTTGAATCAAGGGCTGCGCCATGATTCGGCGGCGGGAAGGAGTTCGTACAGCGGTTAGCGCGATGAAGTTGAGGAGGTAATCAAACTCCAGACCAGAAGGAAGAGTCCGATTTCCAATGACCCTGCGCAGAACTGGCGCGAGTTTACTCTCGACCATAGAGAGACCGTTCTCCATTTCGCAGAAAGCAAACCCGGTCACGTCAGCGCTATAGAAGTCTCTTTGTTTTGCGACTTTCTTGGGTCTTTGCTTCCGAACGACCCCGGTAGATAAGTCGAGAACCTGTAGCTGAGCCTTGCTGGTTCCCTCTAACGTGAATCCAGCGAGATAGAAGACTGGCACGAAATGATGTTGGCGTGGTTGTGAGTCTTGATTGCGAGTCATTCCTGGTCTCCGGTCTTGTTCGTCTAATCTTCGACGAGACGTCGCAGTTTCTTCGATACGGTGGCGACGGCACGACCAATGTCACCATTGTCCTGTACGCGGGAAAATTCCTTGGCCTTCCATTCATTGTGGAGCCGTGCCGCGTCGCGGTCCGTATCCCCTTCGCGCGGAAGGAATATCGTTGTGTGGGAATACGCTTTCAGGAATTCGTCTGCAATCCACCGAATCTCAGCTTCCACATCGGCTGGCAAGAAAAGCGCTGTTGTTGCGAAATATTCGTCGAAGTCTTTGGCCGATTCGACTAGTTCCTTGATCGACTCGTCGGTCGATGACGTTGCCGGACTAAGGTAACACCGGAAGGCACGGATAGCAGATACAAGCTTACCGTAGACTCCCGCGATTACTTCAGACCGCTTCGACCACCGAACTCTCGCCGATTCCGCAATGTCGGCCTGTTGTCGTGTCATCGTAGCAAGCTTCTCATGGATCGCCCGTAGCTTACCTCGCTGATTCAGATAGGCTCCTATATACGCGCCCATACCGGCCAACAGAATGATCATAAGATTCGGAAAATTGTCTGTCGCAGATGCTTCAATTGGCATAATTCGGTCTCACCACGTCGATCATGCTACTCCACCAACTCCGCCCCCGCTCTTTCTAGGTTCAATCGCAATAGATTCTCAAGAACGCGTTGGTCGGTTTCTTTTCTTTTTTCGGTTAGGTCGTGGTCTTTGGGGAGGGGTTGGCCGAGCATTTTGCATTGGTCGAGAAAATGATCTTGGCTTGCAGCTCGCTCTGATAACTCGACCCGCGACCAATTAGCAATGAACTGTACCGGTGTGAATTCCGATGCCATAGCGTGCAGAATAGAGCTATCAGGCTGGACGGTCCAATGAGTTTCGAGCTGCGTTTGCGGCGGGCACAGTGGTATCAAAAACCACTAGGCTATTTTAGCGACACGTCTGTGATATCTTGGGCGTTCAGGATCCACCCTTTCCCGGTGGCGGCGGCGGAACTGCCTCGTATGCGCCCATATCAACATTTACGCTGGCGCGACGGGCTACGCCTTCAAGGTCGCGGGGCAACGGAAGCGTAGTATCTGTGTTCCAATCGAGGTCGCCCACATCGTTCGGAAGATTGGCGTCTACGCCGGCGTTGTAACATGGACTTGTACCGGGTATGTCGTAGTCACCGGTAATGGGATTCAGAAACAGCGGGTCTGCATCAATATTCCCCGTCCCAGCGAACCCACCTTGTATATCAGAATTGATAACGCTAGTCGTCCCGCGAATGGGTGAATTATAAATCTGATTGCCTTCGCTAGCTGCTGTGTTCCCCCAGAAGATACTGTTCTTAACCGTTGCCTTGCCATACTCATCGAAAACCGTGCCGCCGGCCCCGATCGTCGCTTCGTTGTCGGCGAATGTACAGTTCAAAAAGGTTGGCACACCGTAGATGCTTAGCGAAACACCGCCTTCGCCTGCAACATTGTCGTAGAAGAGGCAGTTCGTAAACTTCGGTGTTCCCTCGTAAACAAAAGCGACGCCACCTCCCAAGGGTTTTACGCTCGTTCCCGTGCCAGTTCCGTTCGAGTGAAAAATACAACTGATAAACTCGGGGGTACCAAGGCCACGCGTTGCAATGGCTCCGCCGAACATGTCGGCTTGGTTGTTCTTGAATATGCAACTCACAAAAAGAGCGCTGCTGTTGGTCACCACGAGAGCGCCGCCGCCATCATTACCACCGTCGTGACCGTTTTGGAGTGTCCAGCCACGCAATACTGTTGACGGACCGTGACCATTACTCCAAACGCACTGCAAAGTTCCGCCGCCGTCTACTATCGTCGCATTCGCTGCCGGGTCGCTTTGGGATGCAGCGGTTTCGGTTCCGGCAAACCCTCCGATGATCTTGACGCCATTTACAAGCGAGAACGAGCTGTAAGTGCCTGCTTTGACCCAGACCTCGTCGCCAGACGTTGCGTTCGTCAATCCTGTCGAAAGCGAGCAGGCGTTCGCCCAAGTCGAGCAGTCGCCAACGCCCGTAGTCGTAACAAAGTGCGTCGCTGCCTTTGCATTCGATGCAAGACCTAGACTAGCTACCAAGAGTATCGCAATGTGAGCCCACGACGGGCGTTCAAAGTGGCGTCGCGGAAGATTCTCTGGGCTTTTCATTTCGGAGTCATTAACGTCCATGATTTTTCCTCAATTGAATTACTCATCCATAAGCGCGCCGCTGACGAATTGCGTACAGCTTTGCGCAGACTAGCAATAGTAACGCCAAAATCAAAAGGCCCCATTCGCTGACGGCGGGGATGGGGACGAAGTTATCGACGCAACGACCCTCTTCTGTATTGAACGGATCATCGGGGCAGTTATCGCCGCAGGCAGCGTCTAGGCCGTCGCCGTCTGAGTCGCCGTCGCAGAAAGTGCTCGCTGCCGTGGGCGATCCGCCCGCAAGCGCACAGCAAACCGGATCGCGGTTGATGCAGACGTCATCATCCAGGCAGCAGCCACGAGCTGGCTCGCAGGATCCAAAGGGTAGGAAAGCTCCCCCACGCGAAACGCAAACGGACTCTTCCAGCTGTTCACAGGGGCTTTCGTCAAGGCAGCATGCGCCCAGCGAAACGTAGGTGTAGCTTACGGTGTTGGTGACAACGCCGTCGTCGAAGGTAAAGGTCGTTGTTTCGCCGAAGGGGATGACGCGATCGAGGACGATTTCGACGACCTCGGTTGGGCCATTATCC
>JAJDDZ010000009.1 GCA_029260025.1 Phycisphaerae bacterium
CCGGTCGATCTGCCGGCTGAACTTGTCGCCCGCGTTTCGGCCATTTCGGATGAACAGTTGCTAACTGACGTCGCAAGTGACGAAGATTCAAACAGTCCCACCGCACGAAAGCGCGTAAAAGCGATCGACGCAACGGGCGAAACTGTCCGCCGAATCGCAGCCACCCTTAGCGAACGAGCAGCGTTCAGCGTGAGCGTCTTTGTCTTGGTGCTGTTGGGGGCGGTCCTCGGTATCGTTTTTCGCGGATCACAGGCGATGGTCGCGTTTGGAATCAGCTTCGTCCCATCGCTTATCGTGATCGTCACGATCGTGATGGGAAAGCAGATGGCCCTCAATGCAACGACGCATTGGCCTGGGTTAGCTTTAATGTGGATCGGGATCGCCGTTGTGGCCGTCCTTGATTGGTGGACCATGACGAAAGTACTACGGCGATAGAAACTCGCGTCGAAATGATGTTATGCTAGGAATCCTTGATCGCTATCTCCTTCGCTCACTCGTTGCGAACTACGTCATCGCCGTTGCTGTGATGCTGAGTTTGTACGTTGTGCTCGATATGTTCGTGAACATGGACGAGTTCACCGAGCAAGGATACCCCTTCGTAACGACGATGGGCAATATGGTGGACTTTTACGTTCCGAATCTGCTGCTCTATTATTCGCAGCTGTCGGGCGTGATTACGCTCTTCGCATGCGCTGCCGTTCTTGCGCGGATGAGAAAACTAAATGAACTAACCGCGATTCTGGCGTCGGGCGTTAGTCTGTTTCGAGTCGCCCGTCCCGTGTTTATCTTCGCAGTTATCATAACGGGCTTGCTGATCGTCGATACCGAGCTACTCATCCCCCGGGTCGCTCACAAGCTCGCGAGAGACCATGACGACGCCGACGGCGCGCGCGCTTATGAAGTTTGGTTCCTGCGCGATCGAGACGGCGCGTCGCTTTCTGCGGGGAAGTTCCACCCCACAAATCGCAAACTCGATAGGCTGCTCGTTTTGTTCCGCGACAAGAACGGCGCGGTCGTGCAGACGCTAGAGGCAGACCGTGCGACGTGGGAGCCGCCCACCGATGTTCAAACAACCGGTCGTTGGAAACTGGATCGCAGCAAGCTCGTTACGCGAAAAATTCGTTCAGCAGACACGCTGGGTCCGCGCGAAGATCTCACCACAACCTATCCCGCCTATTACGAGAGCGATCTATCCCCAGAGGCGATTCAGGTGCGCCAGTCGAGCGGATGGATCAAGTTCCTGAGCCTATCGCAGCTAACGGAACTAGAATTATCAGGTACGGTAAAGAGCGAAACAATCGCGAAGACACGGCATACTAGGTTCGTCACTCCACTCGTGAGTTTGCTTCTATTGCTCTTGGGTTTGCCTTTTTTTCTCGATCGCTCGCCGGCGGACGTCCTTCGCGACGCGGGGCGGTGCATGTTGATGTGTGGGCTTTGCTATGTAGTCGCGTTTGTCGGGCAGAGCGTTAATGCGGGCGGGGCGTCAGCGTTACCCGCCTGGATCCCAATTTTCGTTTTCGGTCCGGTTGGCGTGGTTCTTCTAGATCGAATCAGGACGTAGATACTAGGCGACTTCTTGTTTGGACGTTTGTTGCGTACCCAGTTGTGTGCGGTACAGCTGACGCCGCAACAATCGACGCCGACTTTTTTCGCGATGCGACGAAACAAGCCAGCGCGTTATCGGATAGGCGATCAAGGCAACGGGCAGACCGATTACAAAACTCCCAAGCCACATCTCCTCGCCAAGGTCGGCTAGATTCGTGAACAGTTGCGACCAGAATCCAAAATCCAGCCAAGTTAGCTCTGCAGTGTTTGCCGTCAAAGAACCAAGCAAGTCACTAGCCCCGCTTCCGTCCTCCGAACCCATGAGGAAACGTCCAAAAGCCAAGCACCCTCCGTACAACGGTACCATAGTCAGTGGATTGCTAACCCACACGACCGGAACGCACACGGCCTTGTTAGCGCGAAGTAACGCCGCGATCGCGACCGCCAGGAACATCTGGAGACCAACCAAAGGAAGGATTGCGATAAACAGCGCGATAGAGACCCCCAGCGCAAGCGAGTGCGGCGTGTCATCTGCATGAAGTATGTTATGAACGACAAACCGCCGCCCACGAAGCCAAGATCTCGCCAACGTTCGACCCTTCTCGAATCAGTACTCGTAATCAACCTTGGCGGCGGCCCCCCGCACGGCAAGACCCGCCAGTGTATTCCTTTCGACGACAAAAGTCAGCCGACTGGTGGCTATTTTCAGCGAATATCGCCGTGTGAGTGAAAAAAAAGGGGCGATCAAGCCTCATGATGTGTTTTCGCCACGCTCAACCGCTCTAGACAGCGCCAAGACAACCCTTTCGCTTTTCAGATCCCGCATACAACGATGGTCGTGTTTGCAGTCAGAGAGTCGTCTTAAGTAGCACGGTGAGCAATCAAGCTCCAGTTTCATGACGTCACCAATCCGGCGATACGGACCGGTGCGTTGCGGGTTTGTTGGACCGGTGATACAGACTAGAGGTCTATCAAAGGCAGTTGCCAAGTGCGCGACGGCAGAGTCATGACACAAAACCGCGCTGGCAGTCGCCAGAACCGCCGCCAGTTCCGAAAGACTGGTTCGCCCCGCAAGATTCGCGACCCGCCCCCTACACGAGGCTCGTATCCCCTCGCAAAGATCGAATTCATTGTCGCCACCAACTAGGACGAACGGAAGATCGGTCCGCGGGCCCAAATCGTTGATCGTTTCTACAAATCGTTCCGCCGGCCAGATCTTCGTCTCGCCCCGCGCGCCGGGGGCAATGACAATGTATCCATTCGTCGTATCGACATCGCAATCTGAGAGAATCTTCGCCCCTGCTGCCGCAACGCTCTTACCAACGGGCAATGGAAATGAAATCGGAACGTCGGCAAACCCCAAGACCTTCGCCACGAGATAGTTCCGATCCACCGCGTGCATGTCGAGGTCATCCGACACGAGGTGATGCGTATAGAACATCCGTGCGCCTTCACGCGCCTCGCGAAAACCAATCCGAACACCCGACCCAGTTGCCCGCGTCAGAAACCCGGATCTAAACAATCCCTGAAGATCGATCACCAAGTCATACCGCCGCCCGCGGAGCATCTTCAAGAACTTAACGAAGGCACCCGCCGCCGACGGGCTCGTCAGCATTCGACCGTAACGCTTTCGATCAAAGCGAATCAACTCGTCGATTTCCGGGTGACCCTCCAAGAGTGGGGCGAACCCGCTCCCGACAAGCCAGTCAATTTTCGCACCGGGATAGCGCACTCGCAAACCGTGTAACACCGGTAGACCATGCACCACGTCACCAAGTGAGCTTGGTTTAACCAGCAGGACTCGCTCAAACTCAGAACTGGCGAGCGGGCTAGATGTCGATGAAGTCGAAGGCACGATGGGAAGGTTACTCCGGAAGGGCGATCCACCGATCCTCGCCGACGAGAATCTCGCTAGGACCAAAGCGCGACTTATACTCCATCGTGCGGCTACCCGCAACGTAAAAACCCAAGTAATAGTATGGCAGCCCCTCCCGTGCGCACCAGTCCAGTTCGTATAGCGCCGAGTAAGTTCCCAGACTCCGATCGGAGAAGTTTGGGTCGAAATAGGCATAAACGCTACTAATCCCGCGCGGACATACGTCCGTCACGCTCACGGCCACGATCCGATTCCCTAGTCTATAGATAAAGTCCTGACCGGCGATCGGACTAACGTAGAGAAAATCAGTAAACGCCTCAAAGCTTTTCGACATGGTTCCGTCATGTTGTGCATCGAGGTACCGGACAAAGATTTCGTGCTTTTCTTCAGTCGCCTCGCACTCAGCTACCTCGACAACTAGGTCCGGGTTTTTATTCCACACCCGACGCATCGACTTGCTTCGCTTAAATTCGTCCACCAGTACGCGAATCTGCTTACACTCGCTGCACGCGCGACAGCGAGGCTTATACACGATCCGCCCGCTTCGACGGAATCCTTTGGCCATCAGTTGTTCGTAAAACGCGCCGTCGATTCCATCGGCGAGGTACGCTTCGTTCCGAGCTTGGCGATCCGGTAGGTAAGGGCAGGGTTGCTCCGCTCCCACATAACGCAGTTCTTCGCTTTCCGCCTGCGGCGAAGAAACAGGTTCGTTTTGTTCTTGCGAATCGACCATAGACGCCCCAATTGTAGGCGAATTAGCCAGCCACAGGCAATAGCATCCCCGGCGAGATGCGTTCGACGATGAACACGACAAGCGGCGGCAGGAAGATCGCCGGAACCATGTTCGCGACACGGACCGGTTTGATTTCCAGAATCATCAACCCCGTCCCCAGCATGATCACGCCACCGACGCTTGTCATCAAGGCGATCGACAAATCGTCTAAAGGAGCTGCCACCCAATAAGCAAGAAGTGAGAGTCCCCCTTGAAAGAACCCAACTGTTAGAATACTGGCAAACACACCCCATCCCAAAGTTGATGCCAGCGCAAGCGAAGCGAAACAGTCGAGCAGCGACTTAATGTACAAGAAACTCGGGTTACCGTTCGCGCCGTTCTCAAGACACCCAACAAGCGTCAATGGGCCAACACAAAACAAGACGCTAGCGCTCAAGAATCCCTCAGCGAAAACATGCCCGTCACCACCCGACGAACGCGAATGAAGCCAAGTCCCCAAAGACTCAATCCGCTCGTGCAGTTTCAACGCGGTTCCCATGATCACGCCCACCAGCAGTGACCCGATCATTACCATCGCCAGTAGCGCCCCGTATGTCTTGCCCGCGTCACCGGCCGGGGCAAAGCGTTTGACCGCCCCAGCGAATTGAAGGACCGCCGCGTCCATGCCCAGCGTAAGCGTTATCAATCCCAGCGTTTGAAGTACAATCAAACGGTACCGCTCGGGAATCCCCCGCGAGATCGAAATCCCAAGAACGCTCCCAGCTGCGACCGTAATCACGTTAACAATCGTCCCGCCAAAGATCGTCCACATGGATATTTTCGACTATCAAGAAAACTATGAAACGAACGCCCGATTTGACGCGACCGATACTTGTACCTGCGACACGATTTCACGCAAGCGATGAGCGAAACTGTGTTTCGACGCAACTAGAGAAGCCGCGCTCACCTGGCGAGGGGATCCCCTCGCAGGGAGAATCGCCGCAAGCTCACAAGCCCTGTCGTACGTCATGACAGACTCAAACGAATCGCAAAGTCCAGGATAGGCGGCAGAAAGTGCATCGTCGTCTGCTCCCATTAAAACATGGGCCCCAGTTGCGAGCGCGTCGAGCACAGATTGGATGGCCATATCCGATAGGACAGGAAACACGACCGTCTGCGCGTCCTGAAAAACACGGCAGAGATTGTCGCCGTCCGGAATGGGCCCGCAATAAGTCCCCTCCGGCAATTCCTCCCGCTCCCAGCCGTAACCGCAAACCGAAATACGGCGCCCCGTCGCGAGAAGGGCCGCAACACATGACCGGGTACGGGCAGCCGGTCGAACAACAGTCGCAAGAAATCGCTCAAACGTCTCGCGCAGAGAAGCATCCGTCAGCGTTGTCCCCGATCGCTTTTCCGCTTTCGCCAAAATGCCTGCGTCGCCCTCGCTGGCGATATCTTCGATCGACGCACGTGTTTCTTCTTTAATCGCCTCCCAGAGCGCGACCTGACTCGGAAGAATAAGGTTCATCTCGGCCGCCCCGTCTTGGGGAAGGTTCATTAGCATAACAACAGACGCATCGTCGCCGAGCGGCCGTGAGTCCGCGGCTGGCAAAGAGAAAACGGAGGTGTCCGTAGCAGGGTCAACACGAAAACAAGTCAGCCCCGCGCCGCAAATTCCCTGCTGTTGATGAGGGGTTGATGCAACGAGAAGATCGTTGGCTCCGGTGTGTTCGTCGCTCAATCCAATTGGCAAAAAGCCCGGTAGATACCACGACACAACAGGCAGCCAACGAGGTAAGAGCGCTCGTGAGTGTTTCGGTGTACTATTGACAAATAGGACGATATCCGGTGATTCCTCCGCGACACAATTCAAACGTGCCGCAGCGTGGCATCGAGACGGAGCATCGGGAAGGCACATGTTGTGCTCCCACCCTTGCGATCGCATCGTGTTGGCGATTCGCGAGATGCTCTTTACTGACGATTCATTGGCCTCAACGCTTAGGAGCGAAACGCGCGGCGAGTCCCAGTTGGGTAGCGATTCGATTCGTTTGGCATACTGTGTAGCGATTCGATCTTCCAGGCGCTGAACCACTAACGCGTGAAGCCCAAGCACCGACTCGCCCGCCCGCTCAACCGATTCACGAAGCAACGCTCCCTCACCCGGCGTCATGTGCGCTGCATGAAAGAGATGACCAGGAAACTCATACCCCGGATT
>JAJDDZ010000081.1 GCA_029260025.1 Phycisphaerae bacterium
GGCAAAGAGGCCTTCTCTATGCGCAATCCCATAAAGTCTCGTGCAATATCCGGGCTAGGGCATCGCTCGATCGCGACGACGTGCCACTACCTCAATCACCGCGATGCGAAATCGCAGCTGGACCCATTGACAGAAAAATGCTGTTCTGAAGAGAGACGGCGCGGTGACGAAGGACCGAGTTTAAGGACCCGCCAAAGCTTTTCGGATGGCAGGAGCTGCGCTGGCTGGGTCAGTAATCACGTTTCTAATGGTCCCACCGGCCCCTATGAGGAACATATCGACCAACCGATGTAGGCCAAACGCAGAGCGGATTTCGTCCATCTCTTCTGGGATCACGACCAAATACGGCCAATCGAGTTCCCGTTCCTTGACGAAGCGCCGGACACGATCGCCATCGGCCTCCAGGTAGACACTGATCATTGTGACTCGGTCCTTTTCCGGACGATTCTGATACAACGCCTTTAGACGGTCAGTCATCTTGGCCCAAGGATCCCAGCCGATCTCGGCGAAATGGAGCAAGACGATCTTTCCCTGAAGATCGGCGAGCCGAGTTCGAGTTCCCGCGAGGTCGATCAGTTGTAGGGATGGTGCGGGATCGCCGACGGAAAGCGTGTTCACGCCTTTCAATTCGATTGCACCCAGCTTGACCGCGCTTACTTCACCTTCGGAGATGACAGGGACGGTTACGTGTTCACTAACGACGCCGCTCGGCTTCATGGTGTAAGCGCCATCGCCGCAGAATACATCCATCGTAAGCTCGTACTCACCCGCGGGTATGTCGGTAGCCCGAAAATGACCGTCTGGTCCAAGCGCGAGCGAGAACATCTCCCGTTCAGTGCTGCTGCGCGGTAGTCGTACCAGGCTCGCGCTGCCGTTCGTCGTGCATGGATCGTCCCATTCGTTCTGTTTCGGTGGAAGTGCGACATGACCTTCCACGCTGCGGCCGACCCGCGCTATCTGAAGTGTGAGCGTGCGACCTGGCAACGCCTCGCCGCCGCTAGAATGTGTGTGCGTGATGAACATCCCACCGAGCGACGCTTCTCTTTCCACACGCACCTCTCCAGGCTTAACGCGATCGAATGAGAATCGACCTTCTGCATCAGTCTTGGCTCGATATTGAAATCGAACGGCCAATGGGGCTGGCTTACTACCGAGCTTGTATGTGAACTCGGCACCAGGAAATGCCGGTTCGACACTTGGCTGAGGCTCGTTCTCAACAATCCTCAGGACAACAGTCTCTCCTGCTGCAATCCCGCCGCCAATAAGAAGCTGACCGTTTACGCGCGCCCAAAGCTGCAGTTCCAGCGACTGGGATCGACGAAGTTCTTCCTGATGTGCGATAGCGACGCCCTTATCGTGTTGGGCAATAACGACGAAGGGTTCGTTTGGCGGAGGAAACTCGAAATAACCCATTGCATCAGTCGTGGTCCGTGGTCCTCTCCCCCTTGTTATTGACAGCCGCCCATCGACAAAGGTAGGCCGAAACATGTCAGTTTTTTTGCTTAGAGACAACTCCGCGCCTACCACTGGTCGTCCATTAGGGAATAGCAGTGTTCCAGAGGAAATACTGGTTTTCTTAAGAGCGAAGTCGATGATGGCGTCACCGTCCGCGTCTGCGATCGGGCGCGACACGGCACGAAGATAGCCTCGTGCGTCCGCCGCTAGGACACGGGACGATGCTAGTTTTGATGCCTCAAATACTTCGCTAGGCGTCCATTTGTACTCTCCGTTGGCTCCATGAATCACTGGTGGTGTCAGTTCGTTGTCCGGAAAAATGGCACGGCCGGCCATTACGAAGCCGACTCGGATTCCGAATTCTGGTATCCGCTTGCCGGTCGACGCATCGGTTACGGTACCACGAATGTGGAACTTCTTTCTAAGTTCAACGCTAACTTCCGGGCCGTTGAGTCGCGACGTGTTGACTCTTTGGGCTAAGTACGCCGGATGCTGAATCGTCAGGATCATTCCACTGGGGCGAAGTGTCAGCGCACATTTACCTCGACTATCCGTGGTCGCGCGCGGCGCAAGCGGCCCTGTCCACCCTGGATTCTCCACTGTAGCGCCTCGTACCGGCTTCGGCCTACTGCACGAATGGCTCTGCTACGTAATCCGCGGTCATTCGACGGGTCGTTCGCGATTGTCAATATTGGGGTGATTGCCGACACAGCTGGTGGTCCAATCTCGCCGAGACACGAAATCGCCTGTCCGCGTTCGCGCGGGTTCCCGCTCTTCAGAACTTCCAGGAGCGGTGGAACGGAGTTCTCTCCCACTCGTTTCAGTGTCGCACACGCTCCCGCCCTTACTAGTGCCGGAATTGCGACCGTAGCGTCGACCGGAGCAAGAAGAATTGCGCGAGAAATGTCGCCCCTCCGATCCTGCTGCAAATCGGAGTGAAGAAGTGTAGCCGCCGCCTCCATCCCATCGCGTCCAATGTACAGGAGCGCGCGGACAGCGTTTTTCGAGACATTGCGATCATTATGTCGAGCGGCTTGAAGTAACGCCGGAATGGCGGGCGTTGCCAAAGCTCCCACGTTACCGAGCTCCTCCGCCGCCACGCTAGCAACCTTGGCATCTGGATGCCGTAATGTATTCGCCAAGACTGGGATGGCCTTGGTCCCGATGGATTCAAGCGCGCGAATACTCGGAATTGCCAATCCCTGGCCTGGATCACTCAACAATTCTTCAAGCGCCGGGATCGCGCGCTCTGCATTCGCGCCCATGCGCGCGACGGCAAGTGTGGCACTTGCTTGCATTTGCAGATCATCTCCTTCGAGCACTTTGATCATGGCGTCCAAAGCCGGCGTTGGGTCGACCACGCTGTGGGCGATTGCGTACGCAGCCGGGCGTCGCACTGTCGGCTTAGGATCGTCGAGTTTGGAAATAAGTTCTACCAGTCTCGGATCAGCTTCGCCCGGCGACGTAGACCCTGCGTGAGAACAGCAGAGGACGCAGGTAAGAACGACTGTGGCGGCGGCAAATGAGATGTGTTGAGGACGTCGAATGTTTGACTCCTTGAAGATGCGTTTCTCTCTTGGGTTCAACCTAACCCCTCCGGTGGTCCTCCTGCTACGTTAGTCGATCCGTGTGCTCCTGCTCAACGGCGGGCCGAGTCGAGTCCGGTGCCCACGTAGCGCAGCCCCTTGCCGGGAGGGGGACGGCAATTGGCATAAACCGGTGCCATCACTCGTTACGCAGATAACTTTCACCGTGCACAAACATGCCCGATTGACCGCTTTGGCCTCTCAGCCTGCATGCCGAGCCGCGTTTCAATCGAGTCGCACCGTTCAGATCGTATAGCAGCAAATTGGGTGTCAGCGGGCGGGTAAAACGGTTCTCCCGCACATTTGGTGAAATGA
>JAJDDZ010000082.1 GCA_029260025.1 Phycisphaerae bacterium
TGTGATGCTGAGGTCAAATGATGCTAGCGTTGTGATTGATGGATCGACAATCTGCAGGGGTGCGTCGAAACCGATGGTCCCGGCGGTAGCTGTCGAGGCGGTGATGGCTAGCACTACGATTGATAGACGCTTCATTAGAACCCAACTCCTAAAACCCGTACAGGTGTGGTCTTGGTGACCTCTTCCCTTGCACGACCCTCCCACTAACTCAACGGCTGGATGATACCCGATTTGACGTGAATTCACAAGACTGATGGTCCGGTAAGGGTTGCCCGGGGATTGAAGGGTTGAAGGGGGGTGTTTTTCTTATTTTTGGGCGTCCAGTCGTAGTTTAGGGACGGTTTTTGTGAGCGTTTTGCTAGTTGTTGGTCAAAGCGGCGGCGGAGGCCATGACGATTGCGGCGAGTACGAAGAGGGTTGTCGACCAGGGCCATCCTGTGGCACTTTCCTGTTTCGACTCTTTGGGGTTTTCGGTTTGAGGTTCTTGTTGGTCTATGTTGGTCTGCTCTTTTAGAGCCTTTTTTGATATTTTGGCGACGTAGACTGAGACGGCTACGGTTGCCAGGAGACCTACGACTAGTAGTGCCCATTCGGCTGGTGTTTTTCCCTGTTTTGTGCCGGTGGCTGAGCGGAGACCTTCGGTTGAGATGTGGCCGAGGTAAACGTACATGAATGTGCCGGGGAGCATGAAGATCCAACTCGACAGGACGTAGGGCCAAAAACGTATGGCGGTCAAACCGAAGAGGTAGTTGCCGAGACTGAAGGGCATTGCTGGGGAGAGTCTTAGGAGTGCGATGATCTTCCAGCCGCCCTGCCCTATTGCTCGGTCGATTGCTTTGAACTTTGGGTTCTTGCTTGCCTGGGCGGTGATTTTCTCTCTGGCGAGGTATCGGGCGATCAGGAAGGCTGCTGCGGCTGCGGTTGTTGAGGCGATTGATACGGTGACCAATCCCCATGCTAATCCGAAGAGTGGTGCTGCGGCGAGAGTCATGGCTGAGCCGGGGAGGAAGGCGAGGGCTGCGGCGATGTAGGCGAGGCCGTAGGCGATGGGGCCGTAGATTCCGAGGGCGTCTACTTTTGTTTTCAGGAGGTCTATTGCTTTGTCTGTTGGGAGGGATCTCACGATT
Organism: Phycisphaerae bacterium; assembly: GCA_029260025.1. Lineage (GTDB taxonomy): Bacteria > Planctomycetota > Phycisphaerae > UBA1845 > UBA1845 > JAJRUK01. The sequence continues at coordinate 1,128 of JAJDDZ010000082.1, forward strand.
ACGAATAGCGCGATGATGATGACCAGGATTGAGATTGCTTTGATTATTGGGGAGCGTTTGCGGATGGCGGCTGCGAGGCGTGATTGGTTTGGTTGGTGGGGCATACGATTATGACTTCACTGCTTGGCCTTCGGTGATTGGCATGATAACGATAACGGGTCTTTTGGGTTTGGAAATGGGTTTGTTTCGTAGCGAATCTTCGTTTGGGTGGCGTGAGGTGGACAAATGGGTTTGTTCTGTATTTTTCTTGTTTGCATCGGTTGGTCCTCCTCTTGATTGTTCGACTGGGCGCGGAACTTTCCGCGCTTTCTGCTCTAATAACTTGCCGGGTGATCGGTTAAGGATTTTTCTTAATCGATCAGCGGGTTAGAGACGCTGAGGGGGGTTTTGGGGGGACGCTCGGAGGCCTTTGGGTCGGGGAGGTGGGATGATGGCGAGGGAATGAAATAGAAAAACCGCCGGAGGGCGAGATGCCACTCCGACGGTGATTGGTTTTCTATGTTTTTTGGGCTTTTTTTAGTGGCCCGCTGGTTTTGCTGGGAGACCGCCTTGGCCTGCGTTTGCTAGACCAACGTCTGCGGCGGTGCGGAAGCCGTTGCCGTCAATGTCGAAGCGGGAATCGTCGGCGACTGCGCCCAGTGGACTTGCGTTGATCTGGCCTACGTCGACGGGAGTGACGAAGCGGTTGCCGTCGGCGTCACCAACCTGAACAACGAACTGTAGCTCAAAGTCACCGATGCCGTCGCATGGATTGGCGTTGATGACAGCGTACCATGTGCGGTGAGCGAGTGTACCGGCGAGATCCTGGATGCGAAGGGTGCTGCCCTCTAGTCCCATGTCGAACGATGCGGCCAGGTCTGGTCCGTATGCTCCGGCGTCGAGAAGTTCACGAATCTCGTAGTCGCCAGCGACAACGGCGGCCACGCTGCCACCAAAGTCGATGCGGATGATGTTCTTGGCGGTTCGCCACAAGCTCTGCTGGTCGGCTGGGGTACTTGCGACCAAACCGTTATCTGGAGGACATATGTCTATAACGGTGATCGCGAGGTTACCAATCGAGCCAACGCCGGCTGCTTCTGTTGCCCAGAAGACGTCGCCGATTTCGCCGTCGGTGATGACGTTGGCGAAGAGTTCGGAAAGTTCAAGCGTATAAAGGCCTGGAACGACAGGAGCTGTAACCGAGCCCGTCGCGAGGATCGCGGTGCCGCATCCTGCGGGCTGAGCGATTCCGGTCAAAACCGTTCCGATTGGAAAGGCTGCGTTGGCGACGGTGTTTTTGATTGTGTTTTGAGCGCCACCGACCTGTACGAGATCGTCACCGATGAGCGTACCGGTGAAACCTGCGGGGTTGGTGATGCCTTCTGGTTTAACGAAGCCCGACATTGGATTGGAGCAGTCTGCTACTCCGGCTGGGATATCCACGGTGTCCGATGGGAGTGGGCCACCAGTGAAGTGGAGGTTGTAGCCCACCAGGGCGAGACCTTCGTTGAGGTCGTCTGTGAGGTCGCCGGTGATGTAGAAGTCGACGGTTGCCCCGACCGCTACCTCAATCGCGTTGGTGTCGTTCAGGGATGCCTTGACGCTGACGTTGAGGTCAGAAGCTGAGGCGAATGAGGCCATCGTGGCGATGGCTAGCGAAGCTGTGATTACGCGTTTCATGATATCCACTCCAAAGAAGAAGCCATTGTTTCGTATGTTTGCAGGGTTTTGGCCTGCGTAACTCTCTTGACGATGTTGACCGTCCGCCGAAGCGGATTGCCTACGGAATGATAGTCGCGGGAAACAGCGTTTGGCGCGAAATATTTGTAGAACATGGGACCGAAAACTAGGACATTCTTAGTTGAAGCGTATCCCCCCTATTGGTAAGGGTGGCTCGGAAGAGAAAGGCCTGCTACGGTTGGGGCGCTACTGCTGTACGGCTGGGTTGAGATTGCACTAGCTGGTGCATGCCGGAACGGGAAGACACGGGTCGCTTGCGCTCTCCGCTCGGATTTGGAGAGTCTTTTTGGGACAACAAGGAGGGTGGAGATTCGACTTTGGGTTTGGTGGCGAAATATGCGCAAGAAAACAGCCGGGGACGAAGCGTACTTCGCACCCGGCTGGTAAAACACCCCAGAATTAGGTGTAGCTATAAGGCATTAAGCCTTATGTCGTGATCGCTCGCCTTAGGCAGTGCGACGACGACGAATCATCGAAACCATGCCGCCGATTCCGAGCAATGCCAGCGTGGCAGGCTCAGGGACAACACTGAAAGTTCCAGCGCCTTCGGCGCCATCAGCGCTGAAGCCAGCAGCGATCGTGCTAAGCGCACTTCCGATGTCATTAGCTTCACGGTCGGAGCTTACGAAAATATCGTAATCGCCTTGTGGCAAACCGGTCGTATCAATCGCAACCGTGGCGACAACCAATGGAGCATTCCAGCCAGCACCAAAGTTATTGCCACCGAAGTTTGCATCGGTTGCAAAAACGCCGAATGCCGCTGGTGCAGCCGGGGCGAACGTTGCGGTGTCAATGAAACCCTGATCGTAGGTAATGGTCCAGTTTAATGCCGAGTCTGAGCCCAGCAAAAGGCTGACGGTATCAAACGGCGCCAAGCTCGAAGAATCAATACTGATTCCCATCTCGACGACATCGCCAGAGCCCTCAACAACTGATGCACCCGAGCCAGAAAACCCGACGGTTCCCGCGAACGCACTTGCGTTTAGCAGTGCAATGCCTGCTAATGTTAATACAGCTTTCCTCATCGCTCCAGTCTCCTTTGTCCCCTCCCGCTAAACAGGAGGCATTTGCCTTAACTTTTCTACACCTAATTTTACTTACTTAGCGGTGCTCGATTGTAGCACCCTGGCCAACCGACCTCAAGGCCGGCGGCGAAAAACTCACAACCCCTTAATGGCCTGCTGGCTTGGGTGGCAATGCGCCTTGTCCAGCGTTGGCAGTACCCACGTCGCCAGCGGTCCGGAAGCCGTTTCCGTCGATGTCAAAGCGGGAATTGTCGGCAACAGCACCCACCGGGCTGGCATTTACTTGGCCAACGTCAACGGGGGTTACGAACCTGTTCCCATCAGCATCGCCAACCTGAACAACATATTGGACTTCAAATGCCGAGACGCCGTCCCAATCGCAATCGTTTTCGACGCGAACCGCGTACCAAGTACGGTGAGCGAGGTTGGCGGCGTTGTCACGTATCTTAAGAATATTGCCCGGTTCCACCGTCATGGAGAAACCAGCGGAAAGGTCAGCACCGAACAGGCCGCCGTCCAGTAGCTCTTGAATCTTGACTTCACCAGGGGCCGTCGGATCCGCGATCGCGCCGCTCATTTGCAGGCGAATGATGTTCTTAGCCGAACGCCAGAGGCTCTTTTGATCCAATGGGTCAGCCGAAACGAGGCTCGCGGTAGGTGCGCATCCGCAGACGGCACCAACACAGATTTCAAGTGCTCCGCCTGATAGTCCGCTTCCGTTTCTCCAGGTGGTTAGTGCTTCGCCGTTGACGTTGGTGCCGAAGCCCCAACGAACGTCTGCACCACCGAGGTCTGGATTGGTTGCGGTTCCCATGACGTCTAGCGTGTAGGTTCCGTCGGCTGGCGGGAGGTTTACGAACATGGTCCCGATCTTCAGCGGCGTGCCGTCGCCCAAGAGGACGCGCTGAGCGTTTGTGTTCTCGCCCAAGTTGATGGGATCGGTGAAGTAGTATGTGCTAGAGAGCACGTTTGGACGGGTTCCGCCGATGTCGTCTTCGAGGAAGTGGCCACAGCCGCAGCTTCCCGGTGCGCCATCGCAAAGGGGCGTTCCGTCGAAGCTCCAGAAGCGAACGACGCCGCTATTGGCAACGCCACTCGGACAGCCTGGGTTGTGCACCGCTGACGGCGAAAGGCAACCCGTAAGAGGATCGGTACAGTCCAACATTGCAGGCGAACTGTTGCTGAAGTCCAACTGAATGAACCGAAGCGAGTGATCGGTGTCGCCGCCATCGTTGGCGAGCATCACATCGACCAGAATCCCGTCGCCAGCGGCGTAGGGACCGCTTGTTTGCGGGACGAGTGTGATCGTCGCACCCGCCTGAACAACTGACGCCATTACTAGCGTCGTACAAAATGCCAGCCCCCGCTTAAGCATTGGACCTACCTCCTCAAACAAAAAGTTTCTTTCCTTAAACTGTCGTAGTGAGAAGTCTGCCCATCAACGATTTGGACGACATTCCCCTCCAGTCGCTTTGTCTTGCTTTCTTGGCCATCAGCCAAGTAGGACAAGAGAACGACCCCCCGAGACGAACGGAACCCCTAAAAACCCCTCAGGTGCCATGGGCCTTCGCCCGCGGCAGGAACCTTTCGTACACGACGCTTATTAAAGCGGACTGAGGGGTTTGAGTCAAGTTAGCAGGCACGCAAAAATTGACATTTTTGATTTTTGGTAGACCGATAACGGTGCTGAGTTAGGCTGTGAGTCGCTTGATGTGAGGGGTAGATTCACAGGGCGTATGCGTAAGTATGGACCGTATCTGCACTTACGAAAGATTCTGGGGTTGGTCTTGTGTTTTGCGGTTTCTTGGCGGGGAATTTGGTGGTTGATGGAAAAGGGTAAATAAGAATGGATCGCCGGCGATTTGACTCGTCCGGCGACCCGTTTTGTTGACTCAATACTGACCTTGGTGGAGGGCCAGTGTCGCGTGGATTCGTTTGGACCTAGTCGTATCTTTTTTTGAACTCCTGGGCTGCTTTTTTTCGCTGGGCGGCCTCCGCTGGATCCATTTTGTTGTTGAACCAGCGGTGATTCTCGGAATCCAGGATTTCACCGAGTTTTGCCTCCAAGGCGCCGGCTGCTTTGACCTTGGCCGCGTCGCCACTGGACTTGCCGTGGACGATTAGCTCTTCTAGTTCTGGGACGAACTCTGTGTAGAAGTTCTTGGCGACTTCGTACATTCCGTGCCAATGGGTGTAGTCTGGTCCCATCATGGATGCGCCGTGTCTGGCGCGACGACCTTCGTGATGCCATATTTCAAACCATGTGAAATCGATTTTGTTTCCGAATTTGACTGGTTTCAAAAGAGGTTTTGCGGCGGCCATGAGTGCCAGGCCTGGTTTTGCGAACTTTTCGTGGTATAGCTCTAGGAGGCTATCGTATTGGGTGTAGAAGTTATCGACCCATTGGTTGTTGTGGCAGTTGAGACAGACGTTTTTCATGTTATCGCGTCGGGTTTGCCAGGGGACGTCCTTTCCTGGGAGTCCCATCTTTGCGTCTGAGACTTCTGGGCGGACTGAGACGGGTGGTCTGTTGTTCCAGCTGATGCGCATTCCTACGTCGTGAGTGACGGGTTGATCCTTGGTGGCGCTCATGTGGCAGGTGGCGCATGTGGGGGCGAGGTAATAGTCCTCGCCGACGATCCACTTTGGGCGATCCATGTTGAGTTTGTCTTTGTTGGCGACGTACGCGATACCATGCTTGGACTCGTAGAAGATTTCCTTTTGTGGATGGTCCGGACCCATGTGACACTTTCCGCAGTTATCGGGCTGACGTGCCTGGGCTGAGGAGAATGCGTGTCGGGAATGACATGCACTGCAGGAACCCTCCGAGCCGTCTGGGTTGATGCGACCGATGCCCGTGTTTGGCCAGGTGGCTGGGTCTAGCTTGCCGTCTTCGAGGACTTTGATCTGCGAACCGTGACACTGCCAGCAACCGGTGACGGCTGAGGCGGCGTTTCCGTGGGGGAAGCCCTCTGTTATGAACCCTCGATTTCCCTCGACGACTTCTGCGAGGACGTTGTCGAGTGATCCGAGGATGCGACCTGCCTTGGAGTGATGAGAGCCAGAGAATTCTTTGACTTCGCGCTCGTGGCACTTGGCGCAGTCTATGGGAGAAACGATGGTTGCGATGGTTTTTCCGAAATGTTCGAAGGCGTCGACATCGCCCTCGTTTGCGACATGGCACTCATAGCAACCGACGTTGGCCTGGTAGTGACGACTTTCGCCCCACTGCTGAAATAGACCAGGGTCCTCGACTTTGTGGCAGGCGGTGCAGTCTTTGCTTTCGGCTGTTAGTTCGGGGAACCCTTGTGGACCTCCGGCGAGTACGGTCGAGGGGACTACGGCAACAACAATAGCAACGCAGATTAGACGCATCATCACTTTCTCCTTCATCTACTTCTTCAATCGACTTTTTCTTCGTAATTTTTTTTATAGACTTCTTCCGCATCAAGATGCGTTGCACATAGCATACCGACGCACAGGGAAGCGACAACGAGTTTTTTTGGGGCTTGATTGACGTTTTTTGCTGCGTTTGATGCGAATGGTCGTCATGAACAATAAGGGACCGGGATACCACTGGCCGGGTTGCGTTGCGATGGGAGGCCGCCGTTTCCTATGGATCGCTTCGCTGGGGATCGCTTCGCTGGGGATCGCTTTGCTGGCTGGGACTGAGTTTTCACAGAAACAATGAGTGCCATCTGGCGTCACGGATATTTGAAAGCTGGAAACGCCTAGATGTGAAACTGGGAAGGATGCTGTGTGTTTTGGCTGCTATAAGGATGCAAGGGAACTGGTTGGGGATGGCGGCTCTTTGCATGTAACCTATTGCTATGGCATAGTTTTGACATTTCACGGTAGCGTTCTCTCTGATTCTTCATTTTCGGATTCGGGGCACCTGGCATGCGGTTTGCAGTGCGCGTTGCCTGTTTGGTACGGGGGTCGGACTGCAGAAATTTACTCTTGTCGATGGCCTATTTATTTCGAGGATTTCTGTATCAATTTAGAAGTTAAGATCTCGTTGATGCTTCGGCGCGGTTGCTAAGACGGGATGCGTTGAAACAAAGTGACTAAGAAGAGATATCGTTTTGGAGCATACTAGGCTGGGGCGTGTGCGTCACTTCGCTTTGTTGCTCCACATCTTGAGGTCCATGACATGATGCAAGTTAGACGAATCGGAATGATGATAGTTTGTGTTGGCTTGTTCGTTTGCACAGCGAGCACGTTTGCGCAGGAAAAAGAAACCACGACGGTAACGACGACGACTAAGTCGCTGCCGGGACCGAAGTACCTGAATCTGCGGTACAACGAGGACTTTAGCTATCTAGACGGTGCGGAGGGTAGTTATCAATCGGATTACTTCGATTCGATTAAGAACATCCACCTGGATGATGACTGGACGCTGAGCGTCGGGGGCGAGTTTCGATTCCGCTTGGAAGCTGAGACCAACAAAGCCTATGGTATTCGGCGTCAGTCGCAGGATACGTTCACGCTTTTTCGCTACATGCTACACGCGGACTTCAAGTATCGCGAAGGGTTCCGAGTGTTTGTTCAGGGCGTTGGCGCGATGGATGAGCATCGAGGCGTAGGCCAGCGCGGTATCGATGAGAACAAGTGGGATCTTCAGCAACTGTTTTTTGACTATGAGCTGCAGGGAGATGATCTTCCGCTGACGATTCGGGTCGGTCGCCAGGAGCTTCAGTACGGTAATCAACGGCTGGTTTCTCCTTTGGATTGGGCGAACGTTCGTCGGCGGTTTGATGGGGTGAAGCTGTTCGCTCAGGGCGAAACCTGGGATATGGATATGTGGTGGGTTAAGCCCGTTCCGGTGCAGCGGAAGCAGCGCGACCGGGCGGCAGAGGACTTCGACTTCTGGGGTTTTTACGCGAAATACAAGGCCATGGAAAAACATGGTCTGGACCTGTACTTCTTCGCGATCGACGACACGAGCAATCAGTTCAGCTTCGGCGAGCTGGTTACGAACCCGAACGGGAAATCGGGTGACCGCGACATTTATACGCTGGGTGCTCGATTTTGGGGTAAGCCCGCTCCATGGGATTATGAATTTGAGCTGGCTGGTCAGTGGGGACACTGGGCGGGCGACACGGTTCAGGCGTGGATGTTCGCGATTGATATGGGGTACACGTTCACGGACGTCGCTTGCAAGCCTCGCATCGGGGCTGGGTTTGACTGGGCGTCTGGCGACGAAGATCCGTTCGACGGGAAAGTCGGTACGTTTAATCAGCACTTCCCGCTGGGTCACAAGTACCTTGGGTTCTTGGACCTGGTCGGTCGTCAGAACATCAACGCGTTCAACATGAACATCGCCGCGAACGTGGCGAAGGACGTCAAAGCTCGGATCGCATATCACTACTTCTGGTTGAACGCTGAGAAGGATGCCCTTTATAATGCTGGTGGGGGTGCGAGTCGTCGCGACTTTACGGGCAACAGCGGGACGGGCGTTGGGCAGGAACTTGACATGACGGTGAAGTGGAAACTCGACCCTCATTCGCATCTGCTGGTTGGTTACTCGCACCTCTGGGAAGGCAATTTTGTGATTACGACGGGTGGGATCAATACGACTGATGACCCGGATATGTTTTACGTTCAATATGGTTTCAAGTTTTAGTTAGTTAAAGGTGTTCTTGCCGCGTAAGCTGGTGAGGCGGTGAAGCCTCCGATTCACGGCGGTCTGATCCAAAACGACAGGAGACAAAACGAGATGAAGAAAGTAACGAAACTGCTTATGATTCTAGCTCTAGCGGGTCCGAGCGTGTTTAACATGTCTTGCTCGAGCACGTTCACGCGACAGCTGCGCGACGCGGCTTTTGCTGGTGTTGCGAATTTCGTGCAGGGCACGGCGTTTGACACGCTTGATGGTTTTGGCGGCTAAGTCCGTCGGCAAGCAATTGGTATTACAGAAGACCCCTGCCCGGGATTCCGGGTGGGGGTCTTCTTATTATACCATCCAGACTCGGACGCTCTTGTGTTCTTTTGGGTCGTCGATCCTGAAAAGGTCCATGGGAGCGTAGCCATTCTTGCGAGCGCTTCGGACGATTTTGTCGAGATCGATGTTGCGTTCTTTGACCTTCTCGACGATCTCTTCGCCCATCACCTCGGGCAAATCTTCAACAGATGCGGCGGGGAGTGTGAGCGATACTTTTCTTGATCCGTCGCGATAAACCTCTATGCGAAGGTGCCTCGCGATGGTCGCGACGTCGTTTGAACTTGACCCGACCTCGGGGAGCGACAACGCAGCAGCCTGTTTGTCGTGCTTTGCTTTGATTGGGGCGAGGATGCGCTCCCAGCTGATGGGGGTGCCTAGTTTTTCGAGGTAGAACAAGACTCCGCGAAAGGCGCGCATGAGGAGGATCAGGTTCGCTGGGCCTGCCATTCTGAAATTCCAACGGTCGTCGCAGAGGATATCATCCATGCGGGTCGATCGGTTCCAAGACGCCAGGTCAAATTTCGCTGGGCTGGCGAACGGTTGGAAGAGGACGCTGCAAACGGCGGGTATTTTCGCTCGGATCGGGTCGATCAATGACTGCTTGAAGCCAAGGGCGATAAGCCAACCGGTCGGGTCGAATTCTCGAGCGACGGAATCGGAGATCAGCCGAAGTATCGCGAGTCTGTCTTCCAAAGGAACGCGGCGCAGAGAACCGAAATCGTAGAGGACGATTTTGGGGTCGCCGTTTGGGCTGGCGTCTTGGTCGTCTAGTCGGAAGCGGTAGTTGCCGGGATGGGGGTCTCCGTGGACGAGTCCGTGGTCAAAGAGCATGGTGAGGAAGTGACGGAGGATGCGTCGGGCGAGTTCTTCTTTTGCTTTCGTTGGCCACTGGGCGACGACTTTGTCGATTGTGTCGCCTGGTTGCCAGTCGGTTACGAGAACCTTGTCGGTCGAGAGATTCGGGTGAGTCCTAGGAACGACTAGCCAGTCTAAGCTCGCAGCTGCTTCTCGATATTCTGTCTGGTTGTTTAGTTCGTTGTTGTAGTCGAGTTCTTCTTGAAGGTCTCGGATGATTTCTTCTCGATAGTCGTTCAGGTCGAATCCTCTTCGAAGATCGCCCACGGGTGCGGATAGCCAACCTAACACCGTCAAGTCGGCGGTGACTGCTTCTCGAATTCCTGGATAGGCGACTTTGACGGCGACGGACTCGCCTGATTGAAGGATCGCGCGATGAACTTGCCCTAGGGATGCGGGGTGGGGTTGGGGATCGATCTCGCTCACGACTACATCTGGATCTGTCTTCCACGATTGTTCGAGCACGGCACGAAACTCTTCGAGCGGAATCGCCTGGGCGTTATCGGACAAACCTGCGAAGGGGTCGGCGGCGGCTGAATCTTTTGACATGCTCATGATCTGCCCGATTTTTTGCGGGAGACCGTGGAGCTTGCCCATACGTTGTGCGAGGTGTTTTCGGGCGTTGGTTTTAATCACTTCGTCGGAACTTCTTGCGACGTTACGCATGTCCTTCGCTAGTCCTATATATCCGGGCGCCCGCGTCAGTACGTTTGACTTCATAAAACATCGTCCTTTCGCAGTGAATATCGGTCATCGGACGGGTCGGGGTGACTAGGTGGAACCGTTGCAATCGCCTTCGCATCGCACTTGGAATTCGCGGACCTCGAAGTTCGTTGGAACTTTTCAAGTGGGCCCAACATTGACCCGATCGATTCGTAGTCAAGTCGGTTCGTGGTAGCGGGAACGAGCGCGCTTTGGCGCACTTTTTTCGCTATACGTTTATGAAGGGCGATACCCTATGACAGCAGCAGCCGTCGCCGAAACCGGCGCACCGAAACAAAGCGACCCCAACGCGATCAGTTCAACAGATGGGTCTGATGGGTTCTCTCAAGTGGTCAGCTTTCGACTCGCCAACGAGGAATATGGTCTGAACATCATGGATGTTCAGGAGATCATCCTTCCAGGGGAGATTACTCAGATCCCCGAGGTTCCAAGCTATATCCGAGGGATCATTAACCTTCGCGGGAAAGTGATTCCGATCGTGGATCTTCGTAGGCGCTTTGATCTTGAAGTCTCCTCGCATTCTGAGCAAACTCGAATCGTCGTCGTGAATACCGAGAGCGGGACGACGTTCGGGGTGGTGGTTGACGCTGTGAGCGAGGTGGTCCGGGTTGATGCGAACCAGGTCGAACCGCCGCCTACGGGATTGGCTGGGTTGGATCGTTCCTACATTCGCGGACTCTTGAAGCAGGAGGAGCGAATCATGATTCTGTTAAACATGGAAAGCGTTCTATCGCATGACGATCAATCGCTTCTGGCGAAGAATTCGACCGTGTGATTCGGACGAGATTTTGGGTGAAATGATAACGCCGGCTCGCGAACGGGCTTTTGGCCGGCAAGAATGAAAACCGTCGGCCAAGACTAGAAAGAAATCGAGAGGCAACAAAATGACGACAAAGGCAGGAAATGACGCATTCGCCAACTTTAGGGCGACGATGGACCATCTGGACACTAACGTGTTTTTCGCGGACAAGGACCGCAATCTTGTTTTCGCGAATAAGCGCGCGGTCAGCACGCTTGGTGTGGTCGCTGGTCAGGTTCAAAAGGCGTTCAACGTCGATGTGAACAATGTTCTTGGGACTTCGATTCACAAGTTCCACGCCGACCCGGCGAAGATCGAAGCTCTGCTGTCGAATCCGGCGAACTTTCCGCGTAAGGCGGATCTGAGCTTTGAGGGCGTTGTCCTTGAGACGAACATCAACACGGTCTTCGACGACGATGGCGAACTCCTTGGTCACGTTGTGAACTGGGAAGAAGTTGGAGAGCAACGAAAGATTCAAGCAGAGACAAAGCGGTTGCAGCAAATGGTGGACTCTTCACCGACTGCGTGCATGCTCGCCGATGCTGACTTCAACATCACCTACATGAATCCCGTCAGTTTGGAGACGCTCAAGACGGTCGAGCAGTATCTGCCTTGCCCTGCGGATCAAATCATTGGTAAGAACGTTGATTTTTTCCACAAGAACCCGGCGTATCAGCGCGGGATTCTGAATAACCCGGCAAACCTGCCGAATACGGCGGACATCGAGCTTGGACCGGAGAAGTTGTCGTTGTTGGTTAGTGCTATCAATGACGAGGAAGGCAACTTCGTTGGGCCGATGTTGACCTGGGAAGTGGTCACTTTGAAGCGACAGGCAGAGACCGAGCAGCAGCGTTTGCAGCAGATGATCGAGAACTCGCCGACGCCGGTGATTCTTGCTGACAAGGACTTTAACATTACGTATATGAACCCGGTTAGTTTGGATACGCTCAAGAAGGTCGAGCAATATCTTCCTTGTCCGGCTAATCAGATTATTGGGAAGAACGTTGACTTCTTCCACAAGGATCCGTCGTATCAGCGCGGAATCTTGAGCAACCACGCGAACTTCCCGCGAACAGCGGACATCGAGGTTGGACCCGAGAAGCTAAACCTGATGGTCAGCGGAATCAACGACGACGACGGAAACTTCATTGGCCCGATGGTGACCTGGGAACTCGTGACCGAGAAGCGTAAGGCTGAGTTCGAGTCGGCGAAGATGGACGCAATGATCGAGAACGCGCCGGTTAATATCATCTTGGCCGATACGGATGGAAACATCACTTACGCCAACCCAGCGACCATTAAGAACCTCGCTCCTTTGGCGAGCCATCTTCCGATTCCGATCGACCGCATTGTTGGTAGTTCTTACGACGTGTTCCATGAGAACCCGGCGCATCAGCGAAAACTTCTTGGAAACCCAGCGAACTTGCCGCATCAAGCTCAGATCAAGATTGCGGACCAGACGCTGGACTTGCTGGCGAGTCCGATCTACGACCCTCAGGGCGAGTTCATCGGACCCATGGTAACCTGGGAGAATATCACTCAGAGGCTAGCCCTTGAAGATCAACAGCGACAGATGCAAGCGGACTCTGAAACGCAGGCGAGGGAGCTTCAGGAGAAGGTGGATCAACTTCTGGTGAACGTGAAGGCGGCTGCGGGCGGCGATCTGACCACAGTCGTGGCCATCAAGGGGACCGACGCGATTGGTCAGCTTGGGGAAGGCTTCGAGCAGATGGTCGATGGTCTAAAGAACGTCATCTCGCAAATCGTGGAGTCGGCTGAGCAGTTCTCTGAAGGCTCGCGGGTTGTTTCCGAGGGTTCGACGTCACTTTCTGACGGTGCTCAGACGCAGTCTGCGAATGTCGAAGAGATGTCTGCCTCGATTCAGTCGCTGAACCAGATGATCGAAGGAGTCGCGAACAACGCCAAGGAAGCTGACACGATCGCCAAAGATACGAGTAATCGTGCCGAAGAGGGCGGGGCTGCGGTTACGAAGAACATCGAGGCGATGAAGCTGATTGATAAGTCGGCTGAGCAGATCGCTGAGATCATCGGTGTGATCTCGGAGATCGCTGCCCAGACGAACCTGCTTGCACTCAACGCCGCGATTGAAGCGGCGCGGGCTGGTGAGCACGGACTTGGGTTTGCGGTTGTGGCTGACGAGGTTCGTAAGCTTGCTGAGCGATCGAGTCAGGCAGCGAAGGAAATCAATACGCTGATCAAGGAATCGACCCAGCGCGTCAAAGAGGGTGCGGAGCTGAGCGAACAGACCGGGGCCGCCCTTGAGAAGATTATTGAGGGAGTCGCTCAGACAGCTCAGGGTATCGGTCAGATCGCGGAGGCGACGACGGAGCAAGCTCAGACCGCTTCGGAGGTTAGCACGGGTATTCAGAACGTTGCTTCGATCACGGAGAACAATGCTTCTGCCGCTGAGGAAATGTCTGGATCGGCTGAGGAGCTTTCGGGTCAGGCGGAGCAGCTCAAGGAGCTGGTCGGAGCCTTCAAGCTCTAGCGTTTTTCACACTTTGTAGCGAACAATTCACAAAGAAATGCGGGTCCGTCGCTTTCGCGTCGGGCCCGCTTTTTTGTTGGCTCTCGGGACGGCGGGAGTGTGGTCGATAAGTTCTGGGAAGTGTTCTCCTGGGATACTAGGCGTTCTAGTTGGGAAAACGCGTAGCGATTTATGGCAGCAGGCCACGCCGTTGCTGCGCGAGCAAGTTGCATGTCCGTGATTTTCGAAAACCCGCTGAAGGCTCTTAGCGCCTTGGTTTGCGTTCTGGTCGTCGTCGGTCTACTGAAACGTACGAAGCGTCGAACCCATGTCACGATGATGGTGAGTGCCTTTACGATCGACGTAGGGATTGTGCTCTATCTAGAAATCACTCGGCACGTTGTCGAGTCTGCTGCGAGTCGTGAGATGAGCGGGCTGCTGATATTCCACATCTTCCTCAGTGTGGTGGTCCTCTGTCTTTACGGGTTGCAGATCTACACGGGTGTTACGAAGAAACTGAAAAATGCGCCGTGTCCGCTACATAAGAAGTCGGCTGTGCTTTTTGTCATCACGCGTCTTGGGAACTTGATCACCAGTATTATCGTGATGCAGCCGTAGAGACCGATGTGGCCCGCGACGGGAAGAAAAAAGGCTCGGCGGAGCACTATGCTCGGCCGAGCTTCGTTTTTTTATCAAGCGAATTGCGCTTATCCGACATCCAGGGCCATGATGTGCTTTCGGTCGCGGATGTATAGTGTTTTTCCAACCAAGGTGGGGGCAGCCCACGCGTAGGTCTCTCCGACTTTGCACTTGGAATGGACTGTCATGCCGTCCGGGGTGACGGTGGCAAGGGCGAGGTTTCCATCTTCATCTAAAAGAATCACTTTGGCATCTGCGTAGACACATGTCGCCTTTTTGAATCCGCGCTGTCGCCATGCCACCTTACCTGTCTTTAGGTTAAGGGCCATGAAGAAAGCGGGTCCGAAATCGCCGCTGGACCCGTAGACGTAGTCTCCAATCTGAATGACATTACCGTGATGCAGTCGCATTTTTCTTGAGTACCACATTTGCTCGACAGAGGTTGTGCTGCCGGTTTTTGTCAGCTTGAAGGCTCGACTTCCGGAGTCGTAGGCGGATGAGCAGAAGATCGTGTCCTTTCCGTTCCAGAAAGGTGTCGCGAGATTTGCGCCTGACGGATCGACTTTGTGATGCCAAAGCAGAGCCCCGTCATCAGGATTGACGGCCATGATTTCCTCGCTCATCAGGAAGACCAACTGGGTCGCGCCGGCAAATTCAATGAGAATGGGGGACGCGAACGTGGTCGCGAAATCTTGACTCTTCCAGGCGATTTTTCCGGTCGCCTGGTCAAACGCGATGAGCGACTGTCCGTCGGCCGCTTTCTTATCAGCTTCTTCATCGTCACCGTCGCGCTTTCGATCGACGCCTACGATGACCGTGTTCTTGTAAGCGATTGGGCTGCATCCGTAGCCGCGTCCGGGGATCGGTGCGTTGTATTCGCCGGCGAGGTCGTGCATCCACGCTATGTCACCGGTTTTCTTGTTGTAGCAGTGCATTACCGCGTTGGAGCCGATGGTGTAGAGGTTTTCGCCGGCGATTAGGGGGGTTGTATGAGGGCCTGCGCCGAATTGTTCCATCAATTTCGTCGTCGGCGACGCGAGCTTGTGCTCCCAGACGGTTGCGCCTGTCTTGGCATTGAGCGCGATCGTGAACTCATCTTGATCGACTCGGTACTGGGTAAATAGCAGACTGTCATCGACCAATATCGTCGCGTACCCGTCCCCGAGTTCGCGTTTCCAGTTTTGCTTGGGACCGCTTTCTGGCCAGGAGGTTGCGAGAGGCGGTGAATCGACCATGAAGTTTCGATTGGGTCCGCCGAACTGTCGCCAGGCGTCTTGCTCTCCTGCGGTGGCAGTGGTACCTGAAATGGTACCGACGCACATTACCGCCAGGAGACCCGCTATCGTCTGGAGCGGTATAACTTGTTGATTCCGACTCTTCATATCCATATCCTTTCGCGCGCGAGGCGTTCGTATTGCGCTCGCACTATGCTCCCTTTGACCCTTCGGCGCTTAGATCGATTGCCATCATTACTTTGGTGTCACGAATGTAGAGCGTCTTTCCGATGAGGGTTGGGATTGTCCATGCGGGCTTGCTAAGCAATTGTTTTTCTGCGAGGATTTTCATCGTTTTTCCATCTGTCTGGACGAGGCCTAGCTTTCCAGTTTCATCGAGCACGATGAATTTTCCGTCTGCGTAGAGCATCATCGCCTTGGCAAACCCGCGTTCCTTAAGCCCGATCTCGCCGGTCTTGACGTTGGCTGAGGTGAGGAACGCGGCGGACGGTCCGCCCGCGACGCCGTAGACATGGTCACCTACGCGAATCGCGTTTCCCTGCCCGATTGCCATCTTCTTGGATGCCCATGCTTCTTCGACGTTGGTCTTGTCTCCGGACTTTGACAGGTGAAGGACGCGACTTCCGCCCTCGCCGCCGGATGTGATGTAGAGAAGGTTTCCCTCTCCCCAAACCGGGGTGCTGATGTTGTTTTTCCACTGGTTCTGGTGCGGGTGTTTCCACCGTAGATCGCCGGTCTTGGGATCGAATCCGATGACCTCAACGCCGGTGAACAAGACGCCTTGGTTCTCGCCGTCGACGTTGATCATCGTGGGGGCAGAGTACATTGAACCTGTGTCCTCATCGCCGTAGTCGAACTTCTTCCAGTTGACTTTTCCGGTTTTTGGATTGAACGCGACGAGGCCAGCGCCCTTGCCTCCGGCGGCTACGATCAGGTTGTCATCCATGACGATTGGGCTCGAGGCGAAGCCGAAGTATGGCGTTTTTGCGCCGGATTTTGTCAAAAGGTTGTGTGACCATCGCAGTTTTCCGTCTTTCTTTGTACGACAGCTCACGCGACCGGCGACACCGAGGGTGTAGATGCGATCACCGAAGATTACGGGCGTCGCATTTAGTCCTTCGCCGTATTGCGTTGACATACCTTCAGGAATGTTCGCGGTGGTTTTTTGTTTCCAGATTGTCTTGCCGGTGGCGGGGTCCATCGCAATCGTGAACTCGTTTTTTCCTTCGCGGTACATCGTGAAGAGAACGCCTGAGTCGACGACGATCCCGGAATATCCAGCGCCGAGCTCCCGAGACCAGAGCTGCTTGGGACCATCGGCGGGCCACGTGTCGGAAAGTCCTGTGGTTTCGACGTGAAAGTCGCGATTTGGACCGCCCCACCCGGACCACTGGGCGGCCGCATTCTGGGAACATAGAGCCCAGGTCGCGAGGGTCGCCGTGACGATCAGTGCTCTTCTGGAATTACGTCGGATCATATTCATCGGGGTCATTGGTTTTCTCTCCTCGCGCTTGATCGCGCCAGCCTATCGGTATCGGTACGTGGAGTCTTTCTCACTCTAGCTAAGATCGAGTGCCATGATTTTTTTCTTGTCTCGAACGTACATTGTTTTTCCGACGACGGTGGGGACTGTCCAGGCGACGTCATCGAACAATTTGACTTTGGAATGGACAGTGAGTTTTTCAGGTGTCGCGGTTGCGATAGCAAGCTGCCCGTCTTCGTCTAAAATGATGATTTTCCCGTCTGCTTGGAGGATCGTTGACTTGGCAAACCCGCGTTCACGCCATGCGACCTTACCAGTTTTCATGTTGATCGCTGACATGAAACAGGGCGAACCTGATCCGGTGGACCCATAGACATAATCACCCTCATTGACCGACGTGACATGGTAGAGCTGAATCTTGCGGGAGGACCACACTTCTTCGGTCTTGAATTTGGAGCCATCCGGTGTGATTCTTAGCCCTCTTGACCCGACGGTGCTGGACGAAAAGAAGAGAATGTTTTCCTTGTCGTCGAACACTGGCATCGAGACGTTTTGTTTCCACTGGTTCTTGCAGGGGGCCTCCCACTTTATAATTCCGTTTGCCGGATCAAATCCGACGATCTGCTCAGCCATGAAAGTGACCATGTGGTCTTTCCCGTCGACCTTGAAGAGTCGCGGGGTGGAGTAGCTGTTCTCGTAGCCCTTGTTTTTCCAAACTAGCTTTCCGGTGTTTTGATCGAAAGCCACGATACTGGCGTCATCGCCACCGACCAGGGCCACAACGGTATCTTTGTAGGCGATCGGGCTGGATGAATATCCGTGAGGAAGGACCGTTCCGCCGAACTCGGTCCAGAGGTCGTGCTTCCATTTGACCTTACCACTGCTCTTGTCGAGGCAATGCATCACGCCGGAGACGCCGATCGCAATGACCTTGTCGCCAACGATGAGCGGGGTGCTTCGTGGTCCGTCTCCGAAATTGTGTTGATGATCTTCGCTTGGCTCTGAGTCATAGCGATGTTCCCAGATCGTACCGCCCGTCTTTGCATCGAGTGCTACGACAATTTCCTTGTCGTCGGCGCGGAACATTGTGTAGAGCTTGCCGTCATCTACAAGAATGGCTGAGTATCCGTCGCCGAGGTCGCGCTGCCACACTTGCTTGGGACCCGCTTCTGGCCAGTCTTTGCTGAGTCCCGATGCGGTCGCCTTGAAGGCCTGGTTCGGTCCGCCCCACTGCGTCCACTGGGCGCTGG
>JAJDDZ010000083.1 GCA_029260025.1 Phycisphaerae bacterium
GCAGTTGATCGAGGAATACCGAGCTGGGTCGCGTAGCTGATATCGCCGGCTGAGCGAACAAGATCACGGGGCGATGGTTGTATCTCTGCCGGGTTCGCGTTGTAGAAAGCATTGCCAAATATCAGCCACTGGTGCGATTGCAGCAAGGTTCGCCGATAATGGGGGTTGCCTGGTGGCCTTCAATTCGCGGATTCGTTTGGGTGCGCGCCGGAACTTCGTATAGAGAATTTCAAAATGTGATGACAGATAGCACGGACTCACTTCTCGCAAGCAAACGCACGACCCAGCGTTGGCCCTCCGCTCGATGGCAAGTAACCCGCAAATCTGACCATCCTGTGTGGAATACGAAGTTATCGTCGAGCAAACCGGTTGGCACATAGATTGCACAGCTTCATTCAAATATGGTTCACTTGCTTTTTGCGAGATGCTAGGCAAATTCTCAACAATGGAGCGCCTTATGTTTGAGAAAATCGCGTTCCTGGATCGCGTTTGTCTTCTCGGAAACGGGGCGCATTCTTGCGACTTGCTATTGTTGAAGTTGGGAACAAACATCATGTAAGGCGCTGATCAGAGAGGGGTCTGTAGAGTTGCTGAGGGGGGTAAAGATGGACAAGCCATCGTCTTATTTTCAATGGGCGCATTTTTTCTTTCTCTGCCCTTCAATGCGTTTGCTTCTGGGCCGGCGAAAGGTATCGGACGCCTATCAAGATCGACGCGTATCGAGAAAGATCTCGTTATCGTACTCCGTCTCACCGACCACAGTTTCTATCGGATCAAGATGGCGCCTCAAGCCTGGCTTCTTAGCAGTTTCACGAGATTTTTGTTCCGTCCTGTGGCGCGAGATGTGAGTTTTCTTGCGCCGGTTCGGTGTGATTAGTAGTTATCGAGTATGGGCTGGAGGATGGAGGCTTATGGTATGTGTTGTTTATCCTGGCTCACCGCGCGACATCGCAAAAGTTCGCAGCGCGACGAGAGTGTTCGATGCGTCAGCTCACCCTGCTTGCGGAGCATCTTTCTAGGCTTTTTTTCTCTAGCCGCAGCGGGCAGCGCAGCAGTGGCGCTTCCGGACCACGACTTCGATGATGATGGGTACGTCGGAGCTATTGACTCTGCCTATCTTTCGGCTTGTTTGTCTGTCTCCGGGCCAGGTCGAGGGCCACTGTTTGCCGAATGTGGTCTGGTTTTCGATGTCGACGACGACAACGATGTCGATCTGGTCGATTTCGCTAGCCTGCAGCGGGCGAGAGGGCACCTTCCCATCCCACTACGAAACCTTCGAGGAGAACTGCTAACCGTAGACTCTGTCCAACCTTTTAGTTCGCGTCAAACGTGCGGTCCATGCCATGATATCGATCACATCGCAAACGGGTTGGTTTTTCAAGAGGGCCGTACGGATGTCGATGGCAATATTACGATGGTGGACGATTTCTACGAAGATGGTCGCTGGTGGGTCCGGGGGTCCGGAATGTATGGGCGTTGGTCTGGTGGTGGGGGAGGACTGAACAGGCAAACTGCGGGAAAAATGAACGCCCATGAGTCGGTCATGGACATGACCCCATTTTACTGGGCCGCGAACTGCGGAGGTTGTCACGCTGGCGGCGGCGGGATGGAGTTCGACCGAGATGGTGAGCTTCTCTGGGATGATGAGTTAGGGCTATTCGGGTATGAGGTATTAGGGAAAAATGCCAGTGACGTCTTGCTCGACGGCGACTACGCCTTTCTCAACGATTCGGATGCAACGGTCAGTCCGGCACGATGGGACCTAACAGGAGTCGCAGAGCCAGAGTGCCTTCACTGCCATCGCCGAAATCGAGCGATGGATGGGCAGACTGATCTTCACCGTGAAAGACGGGCGAACGTTCTGGCAGCGATGACAGACCTGGTCGATGTAAGCGGCGACCCTGTGCCGGCTTTCGCAAGCGCTGGAACCGGCGGGCAAGGTTGGTATTCCGTGATGGATCTCGCCGCTGACCCTCCAGTCATGCAAATCGACTACTCGGTCGGCGTGGCTGATGGTTCATTACAACTTGGGACCAGCGGGGAACTTGCCCTCTCTCCTGGTTTCCTAGTCGCACCGCCACGAGATCAGGCGTGTTGGGGCTGCCACCTGCCCGGGGGATTTCAAGGCAAGCGCGGGACCGTCTGGTTTGACGATCGGGATGTTCACTTCAAGAATTTTACGAACCGAAGTGATGATCACCCCGGTAATGACATCGCCGACGAGCACGCAGCGACTTGCAGCGTATGTCATCCAAATGACCTGGATCATAACTTCGCCAAAGGCAACTCTCCTTATGCACAGTTTCGAAACGATTTGGACTGGGCTGATTTCCGGTCTTGCCGAGAATGTCACCTGTACGACAGTTCCGTTCGACATCCCGATGCGCCGGAAGTGCTCGGCCCTGACGACTCGGTGGTCGTCCACCTCGCCGGCGACGG
Source organism: Phycisphaerae bacterium (assembly GCA_029260025.1). GTDB lineage: Bacteria > Planctomycetota > Phycisphaerae > UBA1845 > UBA1845 > JAJRUK01. The sequence goes on from JAJDDZ010000083.1 coordinate 2,440, forward strand.
CACCAAGGGGCCTACCTCGATCTTGTCGTGCCAAGCGTGCCACGTTCCGTACCCATTGGAACGGGCCAACCTCGTCACCGATCGCTCGCTCACCGGGACAGCCGTGACTTACATGACCGACGAATTCCTTTCAGCCAACTCACTCGACCCTATGGATGAGGACAAGACGAAGTGGTACCCGGCGTTTCGGAAGAAAATGGATAGTGATGGCGTCGAGCGCTTCTTCCCGCAGAAAATGGAAGTCGCCATCTACTGGGCCAATTGGGATCAGGCTGGAACTCAAGAGAATCTGACAGACGATACGATCCAGCCAGTTATCCTCTGGCGTCTTCGTCAAATCACGGGAAACAACCCGCTCCCTGAAGTTACTGATGACAACGGTGACGGTAAGCTCGAAGTGAATCGTCCCGCTGAAATCCTGGCCTATATGCAGGCGCTCAAAGGGAACGACAGCTACGGTCGTCAGGTTGCTAACAACCCTGTACTCGTGAAGGGGCGGAGAATCTGGTACGAGGACGCGACCTCACCTGATGGTGTTTCCAGTTTTAAGCATGAGGGTACTGGCCTGCAGGTCGAGTCGTTTGAGATTTTTGGTCTCGATCACAATGTGCTTTCCGGAGGGGAAGCGTGGGGTTACAACGAGGCGCACCCTGAATTGGGTTGCTCCGACTGCCACCGGCCCGCCACCCATGATGCGCCGGTCATTGATCGATTGGTTTTGGTCGATCCGTGGGGTCCAGACGGACAGCCCGTCTACGAAACCGTGCGAGAGATGACCGGACTAAACCCTCCATAAACTTTGATCGAATATTCGTCCGAGTTTCAGTCGATGCATGAAGATCCACGCGCCGCCCGTTTCTGGGCGGCGTGTTCTTTCGCCGTGCTAATCACCATGACATTCTGGACTTTTCTGTACGTAACATCGGCGCGTCTGGTCTAGCTGACGTCTCGAATCGGGGGCATCGGCTAGACTTTCGTCCTAAGGGGGAGACGTATCTCCGATACACGCCATTACGCCGTTGTGCCGGACGGGGAGTTGATTTTCCTGGCGGGCTGTTCGCGATAGATCATTCCGTCGATTCGCGCTCTATGTGTAAACGGCATGCAAGTTGGGCAGGTCCTTGCCCGTTTTGCTTCCTTCCGGAATTGACGTGCCCGTAGGGTTCAAAAAAACGAATGCGCGTAACTGGCCATGCTCCAACGACTTAGGGCCTATCGTTTTCGTTGTAGTCTAAGCGAATGAGCGCACCTCAAGCATTTCAATTGCTCCTCGTATGCTTGGCTGGTTGACCCAGCCCGCTATGCAAACTCAGAGCAGCCGCGATGCTCGAATCCCATTGGTGCGATTATTCTAAGAGAAGACGATTGTCCGTAAGTCGTTGTGGTCTAGAGAGTAACGCGCATTCGCATTTTGGATACTATGGGGTGTCGCCCGGATTTTTTGATTGCATCCTAGCTTGCAATCTGCTAGCATCGGCTGGCGAGCTTGGGAATTTAGGGAGACACAGGGATGCGTCGCTCGTTTCCATAGCTTCGCCTGCGATAACCAGGCGTGGATGATTCATCGGAGGAGGTGAGCTGCGGGCGTGCTCGGAAGACGAGGGCGACGCGCAGCCGGGAGAGATTGATATGTGCAAGAGGCGCTTCCTGTCCTTGGGTTTTCTTTCTGCGATTCTGGCGTGTGCTCCGGCAGCCGCCGAAATCGTTGAATTCACCTTCGAAGGTTCGATTCAATTTGTGGTCGGGAACTTCAGCGCCCCGCTCAACGGACTCGCAGCGGGCCATACCTACGAGTTCAAGGTCGCCTTCGACTCGAATACCGTCGATCAAGATGCGAGCCCGACACTGGGTCAGTACTTCGACCCCGTCCAAACCTACGAGATCACGACGAACACGGCTGCGCTAGCGGGTGTGCCGTCCCTATCATTTATGGCGGTTGATGACGAAACCGTACCGGGTCAAGAGTCCTTCGAGGTGGGCATTGGGGTGATCGCGTTCATCCTTGGCGGACAAGTCGGGCTCCCAGCCGGGACGCTCTCATCAGACGCACTCCCGACAACGCTAGAGCTTTCGGACCTGTCCGGGTTTCAATTCACCGTGTTTGATACGCTCACTGAAGCCTCCGCGATTGGAAACCTCACGGCGTTTTCCGATGGCAGCGAGGAAGTGCCTCCGGGTGGGACGAGCGGAGAAGGTCCACAGCCTGCACCCGCGGTATCGAGTTGGGCAATGATCATCCTGACGGTACTGCTCTCGGCGGGTATTGCGATCCGGTTCGGCAAGCATCAGCGCAACGCGGCTAGCCACACGTCACCGTAATCCGTCCTGCGTCAAGCTGCGATCGGCTTTTGGCGTCGGACCTACTCAACAAGCATCAGCGGAAGCGATGCGCACACTTTCCATAGGAGGTTCGACAGTTCGCCCGCGTCCACGGTCTTATGGAACGTCCCGCCGCCCCTGATCAGGCTCTCTAGGAAGACAGCGTCTTCATCCGGTGTCGCAGATGTTCCTGCATAGTAGATGGAGAAAACCGAAATGCCAGCGGCGTCGGCGGCATTTGCTGACGCAACTGCTTGGGCGCGAAGGCCAGCGTCGTCCGGGACGGGGGCCCAGGCAGTCGATTGCGGCTTACCGTCGCTAACGATCACAATGGCCTTTCCAATCTCCGGATCGCTGGTGGAGTTTTGCAGGGCGTTGATCGCAACGTCCAATCCCGCCGCGATGTCAGTTCCCGTTTTGCAAGGGAGTTTGCTTCCGCAGAACCACCAGCAGCATGGTCCCAAGTTGTCGATTGCTGTCATCAACTGGTTGAAGCCAAATTCGAGCGACTGCAGCGGGACGGTCAGCTGCGCGGACCCCGTATAGGTCACAAAACCCAGTTGCGACGCGTTGTCCGTGTGGTCCTTAAGGCACTGTACGAGACTTCGGTCGGCTTCCTTTGCGAGGTCCAGCGTGTCGGTAAACGACCCGCTCTTATCTTGGACGATCACAACATCCCACGCCTCTGCGGTTCCGAACTGGGCGGTTGCCGATGCGGAAACATCGGCATTCGTTTTGCCGAAGATCCCGGCAAAGAACAGCGGAACAGCGTTCCCTGTGCCCTCGCTTAGTCTGGCCGTGACCCTGCATGCGTCAGCAAAGGCCTCATCGTCGCCAGTTAGCTTGGTGAATACTCGCGTGTTCGGGTCCCATGAGCCCAATTCAACGTCGTTGCTTTTTATGTCAGTGGCTCCGGCCGCCGTATCGTTGAGATTCCCGAAAGATTTCGCTCGTGTCACGACCTCGCCGGGGCTCACCACGATTGCGCTCGCGCCGGCGAGCGCCGCGGAATCGACGGTTCGTTGCAAGTCACCCCTGACGTTATAGAGGTATCCAACGTCGACCGTCAGTGCCGCGAAGCCGACGACGGCGACGATGGTGATCGCAACGAGAACAGCAACGGTCGCGCGTCGTCTGTTATAAAGAGTTGTTTTCGGTGACATGTTCTTTCTCCCCCCCACCCCGGAATGACTAGGACGCGTCATAATCCCATAGTGCCAGATACAGAGTAAGTTTCATGTTAAACCGCGGCAACCGAGACTTGCGACGCGAGCCTGCTGGAGATGATCCAGGCCAGTATATGCTCCATCCACGAAGGCCCGAGAAACAATACAATGTGTCGTTGTGCGGACACAGGCGGCGATGTGACGCTTTCGCCGCAATTACCGGGCGGCAATGTTTGCGGCCGGATAACACGAATTGTATCTTGAACATGAGAAAACCTCGCAATGCTATTTGCCAAGAAGTTTTGGACTCTTCTGTACGAACCATCGTCACCTAAGAATGTTGCGGTCTCATAATTCTTGAAGTTGGACTCGACACAGATATGTCAACGAGCAAAGTTGGTCATCGTTTAGTAAGAGGCCAATGTGCCGCGAGTCTCTATGCAGTATTGGCGTTTCTGAGAAGCAACACTTACCAGATTTGATCTACGATGCGGCGTCTATGTAAGCGGCATGTAAGATTGACACGTCGTTGATCGGTTCACTTCCATCCGAGCCTCGCGAGCGGCTAGCTTTGCGGACTAGAGTTTCACTGGGATTCGAACCCCCGTAGTGTCCAAAAACTCGCCCGAACGTCGGTGATTACTTTGCAAGGTATTACAACCGACGAATTAGCGTGCTAGAATTTGGCCATGAACCCAATTCAATCATGGCAGCTTCTTCTCTTGGCCGTTGCTGGCTGGATGAACCGGCATCAACGAGACGTCATCGACTAATTCCGGGAGGAGAACTCGGTTCTTAAGCCCAAGTCCCAATGCAAGCGGATTCGATTCATGGACGATGAGCGCCGTGCTATTCGTGCAGACATTTTGGATTTTTGTGCGCGAGTCCTCGTCGCTCTGCCGTTCGTTTGAAGTAGTCCGTTGGCGAATCCAGTGTCATCGAGTCTTTAAGGCCAGCGTAGCGCCACCGAAGCACATTCCAAAACCGCCCATCTTCGCGCTTGAAACGCCGTTCTTGACGCCATAGTGCCGGATTGAGATGATGACCTCCTGCCTTACACGCAGGGGGTCACAGGTTCGAGTCCTGTGTTGCCCAGTTTCGTAAGCCCCATACACGCCAGAGACTTTCAACCCCCTTGGCCGCTCCATTCGATCGCGCTACACTCCCCCCCAAAAACCGTTTTGACACGCAATTGACACCCAGACAACGCCCGTTGGTTTCAATCCAGCACACGCATCAGGAACGTCATAGGCGGGGAGCGGAATTCCAGATCGATTTCCGTGTATTGTCGTTCCGCCTCCTTTGAACTCCGAGGACAGCATAGCAGCTTTGAGGGCAACGCTTTGCGAATAAGCGAGCGTAGCGCAAGAATCGCTGAGCCACTACGACGATTTATTACTTGAATGAACTCGTGAATAGGTTCTGGAACGAAGCAAAATCGCGTAGGTCTGCATGCCCATTGGCATCGAAGTCGAATGGGCTACATGCTCCTTCCAAAGGTGCCGCTGGTCCAATCGCACACACGGCGAACTCGACGAGCTCCACAAGGTCAATATCGCCGTCCGAATCCCAATCACCTGTCCACACATGCAAGGTCACGTCATCAATTTCGTTCGTTGTAGGGATCGTTGCGAGCAGCATCTCGTTCATCGATCGATCCAGATAATTTCGGAACACACTGTCCGGATTGCCGGGGTCTTGCTTGGTGCTCCAGGTGCTCGGCTCGTAACCGTTGGCGATGATTTGTGGGATCAAAATGTTGTGCGCAGCCCACATGTCCAGTGCGACGGGGTCGGTTGAGGCGGCGAGTTGATTTGTGAAGCTTGCGTTATCATACCAAGCGGCTGGCCCGAAACCGGGGCGAGCGAGAATCCATATTGCGTCGAGAATCGTCAGGTCGGGCATTCGTACGTCAGCGAGGATCGTTCCCATTCCTCCGCGACCGACGCCGTTGTGCGAATCGGTGCTGAGCTGTCGGGTGACGACCCCCATGAAGTTCTTGACACTTGCAGTTATGCCGTAAATTGCATGCGTCTTGAGAACCGGCATGTTGATCACGGCGAGTTTCTTAATGTCATAGAGCGCAAGATCCGGATCCCATACGCCGTACTTGTAGCTGATGAACGTTCCGTGAACGGTTTGAAACTTCGGATAAGACGTGCGGATGCTCGTTTGGGGATCGAGTGATGTCCCGACTACATATCCGTCCCGGTGGTCGCCCAAATCGTACTCCACCACGGGGATCTCATTGATTCCGTCCCAAAGGCGTGCCGAGACGCGCCAACCTTCATCGGCGAAGTCGGCGACAACATCGGTAATGGATTGAGTTACATCTTCGGCGTTGCTGTCCGCTCTATCGAGATAGCCATACCCCTGCCCGTTGTCGGCGACTACGATTTCGCCGACGAATCCGTCTGGATGCTCGACGATATTTCGTATGACGCCGCGTACGACATCTGTGTTTGTTCCGCCTCGTTCGGGCCATTGCGCGTTGATCTTTAAGAGCACGACCCCATCCGTTTCGATGAGCCCTTCTGGTCCTGAGGTTAGGTTTGTCCCTGTCGACCTGTGCAACTTGAACCCCTTGACTCCCATCAGTGTTACAAGATCGTCCACGCCGCCGAACGTATGGGGATTTGCGCCTCGCGCTTGGCGAACGAAATAGAGGTCTGGGTGATGACCTTGAGGGGGAGACATTCGCTGCACTACTGGTTCGAGGTCGAAGGATGCCGAGGCCCAGAGAGCAAGAATCAACGAGCCACACAGTCCGCCGATAAGTTTTCCCCAACGAGATCGCAATCGCTTCACCGCGCCAGCGCGAGAAGCGATTATCAGCACTACAAATGGTCCAGCAAAGGTTGTCAGCGCCAAGGCGAGTGCCGACTGCTGGCAGGGGTAACTTACACGACTTGGTTTCGTTCCTGTACGAAAAAGCACCCAGAGGAGGGCGGCGAATCCGAGGAGGATTCCCCAGATGCCTCGGCGGTGACTGCGAGGGCGCGGACTCGCCCCACGGCACTGGCCCGGGGGCTTCTTTCGGCAAGACTTCTTGTGTGTATCGTGGTCCATCAGGCGCGACTCTTTGGGATCATGGCGATCGCCTCGATTTCAACGAGCAGCTCTGGGCGGCAGAGTGTTGCCTGAATGCAAGTGCTTGCAGGAAGGGGGTCTAGATGGTTCTCCTCGTAAAACGCATTGCGCACATCGTTGAATGTGTCGTAGTTCTCGAAATCGACGAGGTAGCACGTCGTGCGGATGATATCATGCCAATCTGCGCCTTCGCTCTCCAGCAGAGACGCGATGTTGGTGAACGCGCGTCGCGTCTGTGCCCGAACGTCTCCTGGGTGAATTGATTGGCCGTTCTGGTCGACGCTTGCCGTACCCGAGATGAATATCATCACGCAGTTGTCTAGCTCGACTCGCATTCCTCGCGAAAACGCAACCTTCCGCGGGTAATCGTATGCTTCGTTCAATGTGGATGGACTTTGAATAGAGGACTTATCAATGCGAACTTTGTGGCCTGATTGAATCATCATGTTCTCCAAGAGCTACCGTTTGTTGTACCCTTCCGAGTAGGCGCGGATACCCCTGACACCCACTGAACAATTTTCGAGCAATCCCTGTGCCAAGGCGCACAGTCCGGACTTCTGCGCTGAGTTATTGCTGTAAATGCCCATAACCTGTCGATCTGAGACCCGGGTTGGGTTCGGTGTGGGTTTGGTCCGGATCTTGCTCGGAGAGAGAGCGGTATTGGAATGCAGCATCAACGAAAGGCCACAATTCGAGTCGAAGACTATCGGTCGTCGCTCATGTTCGGGCGTGGGCTTGTGGTCGCGGTATGTGTTGGCTTGGCTGTGGTGGTCGTTGTTGGTGCTTGCCGCCAGCAAACTCCGTCGTCTCTCGCAGACGTTTCGCCAAAGGGCAGACCAGCTGGGACGGGAGAAGGGCTTGTAATCGCAACGCAAGTTCCCGTTAGCGGAGCGGATAGCAGATGTCGCATTGTCACCGTCGGTGAACAAGACCGGGCAATCATCTCTGTATTGACTGAGGGGTTTGCTGTGGCAGCGAGTCCTGACCTCTCGTTCGATGGCGAGCGATTTCTTTTTGTCGGCAGCCGAGGTGAGGAAGATCCGCAGTCGATTTGGGAGATGCGTATCGACGGTTCGGGTCTTCGATTGGTTACAACATGTCCGGGCGGGTGCGCCGAGGCGATCTATCTGTCCACTATCTACACGATCGACATGCTGGCACCGGTCGATCAAATCGCGTTCGTCACGCTGTCTTCGGTGGAAATACCTTCGGAGATTTTTACATGTCGTCTCGATGGGTCTAGGGCTCGGCGAATTACATTCACGGCGAACGGCGCGAGTGATCCTTTCCTTTTGGATGACGGGAGGCTTCTTTTTACGATGCAGGTGTCGCCCTCAAACGACGAAACCGGAAACACGGACTGTCTGGAGGCAGCACTCTTTACGGTGAACACAGACGGGACCGACGTTTTTCCGTTTTTAGGATTGCATCGCCGTTCTGGTGCGCGACCTCACACAATACAAGTCGACGACCCCGATTGGCGGACTCTGAACGCGAAACGAATCGCGTCACGAGATAGACCGCCGGGTCGTGCGAGTGTTGTAGATCGAGACGATGCGCCGGCACAACTTTATTGCCTGAACGCTTACATGACCGGTCTTCGAGGTCGGAGCGAAAATGACAAAACGATCAATAAGGTCCGGTTTTATTCGCGAGGGGGATCAAGCGAAGTTCAATCGAGAACCATGCCAAGGTTACTCGGGGAAGCGCCGGTCGAGTCTGACGGATCCTTTTTTGTCGAGCTACCGTCCGGGATTCCGATTCAACTCGAAACCATCGGGAGCAACGGTCAATCAATCAATCGCATGCGTAGTTACTTCTGGGTCATGCCTGGAGAACGACGTGGCTGCATTGGCTGTCATGAAGATCGTGCCCTGACACCGCCTAACCGCCACGTCTTCGCCCTGCGGCGCCCCCCAACTCGCATCACCAGCGATTGTCTTGATCCTGAGAAGCGCAAGTCGCCTCAAACCCCTGGAGGCAGGCCGTGAATGTTGCGATAGGGTTGTTTTTAGCTGCACTCATCGCACAAGGGGCGTCGGAGCAAGATGTCCATCCGCGATATGTAGGCCAAGAAGTTTGCCTCACCTGTCATAGCGCGGGCCGGAACTCCGAATGGCAAGATTCTTCGCATCAATCCTCCCCCTGCACCACAAAGGATCTCTTGGCACACAATCGCAGCTACGCCGCCCTGCAAAAAAGCGAGGCGCGACACATCGCCGCACTTAGCGGGTTGCGTGCCGATGTGGAAAACAGTCTCATCTGCCTTGCGTGCCACGCGACCGGCGCCGATGACGGGCGACGCTGGGCAGTTCCTTCATTCGACATAACAGATGGTGTTCAGTGCGAAGCGTGTCACGGGGCGGGGAGTTTTCACGTCGAAGCATTTCGCACTAGCCGCAGCGCTCAGCCGATCAAGCCATCGCTACACATTCGTTCGGGAAGTCGCGAGGATTGCAAGCGATGTCACATCGAACGACCCTCTCACGATCGTGTCTTGAAGGACGGGTTCCGACTTTCACCCATCGACCATGACTACAAGACGCCCGTCAATCTAGCTATCTCGCCTGATGGATCGAAATTGTTCGTCGTCTGTGAGCGTAGCGAAAGTGTCATCGTCATTGATCTCGCCACCCATGAGAAAGTCGCCGAGGTGAATGTAGGCGCGAGGCCTCACGATATCGCTTTTTCCGGCGATGGTGGTTTCGCGTACGTCACGAATAGAACGGACGCAAGCGTCAGCGTCATAAAGACTAACGGGATGAAGGTGATCCGAACGATTAGCGTTGGACATGAACCGCACGGGATCGTCTATGATCCACAGGCTGATCGACTTATTGTGCTTAATACGTCTGACAACACGGTCTCACTTTACAGCGTAATGGAAGAAAGAATGGAGGCGGTTCTCTCCGGAGGAGAAGGTCCATGGTCCGCGGCGCTTGATTCCAAGAACGGGCGCACCGTCCTGACAAGCGTTCGCCCAAGCCTAGGAAACTTTCGTGACCCGCCCGTTAGTGAACTAACTGTGATCGACAATGCGACGGGGCACGTGGTTGTTCGGGCGAATGTTCCTGGCGCCAATATGCTTCAGGGGATTGCTTCGATTCCCGGTGCGGACGCGGTGCTATTTACGCTGGTGAGATCGAAGAACCTGATTCCAACGAGTCGTCTTGCTCAGGGATGGGTGATTACCAACGGACTGGGTGTTTACCATTTTGACGGTCGCGTCGATCAGGTTTTGCTCGATCAACCGGCAAGCTATTTCTCCGACCCAACCGACGTGGCGGTTAGTCCGGACGGTCGGCGAGCCGTCGTCGTTAGCGGCGGTGGGGACGAAGTTGCGATTGTTGATGTAGAAGCATTGCTCGAACTCCTCCGCAGCTCGGCCGAGTATGAGCGCGAGCACATTCTTCCGAATCATCTCGGCATGAGCAGCCATTTTGTTCTTCGCCGTGTTCCGGTCGGAAGGAACCCCCGCGCCGTCGCGTTCTCAGCTGACGGCAATGTCGCCTACGTAGCGAACGCGCTCGACGACACCGTGACAACTCTCCGTGCGCCGGACTTTGTGATGGAATCAACCATAGAGCTAGGCGGTCCAGATTTAGTCACACACCTACGCCGAGGCGAACGACTGTTTCATGATGCTTCGGTTACATATGGCAAACAGTTTTCCTGCCGAAGCTGCCATCCGGATGGACATATCAACGGTTTGACTTTTGACATCGAGGCGGATGGAATCGGCCTCCATCCGGTGGACAACCGGACGCTTCAAAGCATTTTCGACACGCCGCCATTCAAATGGGAGGGGACCAATCCGACGCTGCATCGGCAGTGCGGACCGAGGCTCGCGGTGTTTTTCACTCGTCTTGATCCCTATGCGTCGAACGAGCTGGATGCGTTGGTCGATTACATGTGTACGATCGAGAGGCCACCGAATCGGTATCGCCGCCGTGACGGATTGACCGATGCCCAGCGACGCGGTAAGGCGGTCTTTGAACGCGCTACGGACAATCGGGGGTTGCCGATCGCTCCCAAGAACCGATGCGTCACATGTCACTCGGGGGCCTACTTTACGACGCGAGTTCAGAGCACGGTCTCGACGAATATGTGGTTCGACGCTTACATCAACGTCGAATTGAAAGACCTATCGCAAAATGACGAATTTGGGGTCCTGGGAAATTACTACTTTGTGGATGTTGGGTTGGCGGACAAGCTCATGGACGTTCCGCACCTTCGTAACATCGCCGACGGTAGACCGTATCTGCACAACGGGGCCGCCAATACCCTTGAGGAAATCTGGACTCGTTTCAACATGACCGATCGCCATGGGGCGACGGCTGACCTAACCCGGCAGCAGCTCAATGACCTCATCGACTATCTCAAATCGTTATGAATCAACTCGCAAGTCTCGCGTGATCGCTCGCGTCATTTGGGTCGTAGTTACGCATCTCTGTGCAAGCGGGGTTGTGCGGGCAGAGCCTCGCGTGCCCGTGCCCGCGCAAACTATCGAAGCTTGGCAAGCGTTTCTTCGAGCGACAGAGAAACCGCTCTTCACCGTCACAGCGATCTCGCGAGACCCTCGCACTGGAGATTTTTGGCTTGCGACATGGGGCTCGGGGCTCGTACGATACTCGGGCGGACGGTTCGACGTTTTCAATCAATTCAATAGCGGTCTTGCAGGCGATCTTGTCTTCGATGTTTGCGTCCATGACGGACTGGTCTGGGCAGCCACGATTGGTGGCGTGAGCGCATACGCACATTCAACCGACGATTGGAAGCTCCATTTCCCGCGTCAGAGGTCTTTCGGCGGACCGGTTTATACGAGAGTCAAGCGGGTCGATGGCGAACTGAGGGTCGCTACCACTGATGGCTTGGCGGCTGTCTTCGATGCCGAAGATGATCGCTGGAACGAAGGGTTTCTGCCGGCCCTCAAGTTTGCAGCTGTAGGTCTCACGGGATTTCCTGCCTCGCGCGGCGCACCCAGCAGGCAGGCGGCGATCGCCGTCTACGGGCCACGAAACAGGATGATACACCTACCGGGCCCTGAGGTACTCGAAGACCGACTCGACCTTTCAACCGTCGAATGCGCGGTGGAGATGGCCAACGACGCAGCCCCGGACCATGAAGGCAAGATCGATCTTCTCAAGGCGTCATCTGGCTACGATCGCTATGGTTGGACGCTGCCGGAAGACGATGTCGTTCTCTTTTCACTGAACCCTAGCATTGGCGGCATTGTGGGGCATCTTGCACCGACAACTGATCCAGTGCTCTATGAAGTTGTCGCGCGAACCGGAATCCCATTTGTATCGACCGCTCGTCTGGATCGGGAAAATCGAGAAAGACTTCTTGCGACACCAAACGCGTTCCAGTGTCTGGGCAACCTAAAGCGTGCCCACCGGATGTTAGCGAACGACCTGGTCGATTCGAATTCCGGGAAACGAATCGCCATCGTCATGAGTGGATCCGAGCCTGGTGACGTTCGTCTACGGTGGTGGCGCGATCTCGCTGCGAAGCGAGGAGTGACGATTATTGGCTGGTCTCCGGAGTCGAAACTAGCCTTGCCCGTAGACTTGGTCGTAACGTGGACAGATGCGGAGTCGTCGGTCCGCATCGTAGAACAGGTTCGAGGGGCAGGAATCCATTGTCCTATCGTCGTTAGTGATGACTGCCTTCGCGATGATCTGGCTTCACTTGCGAGTGTTCCACTTGGTGAACTGGTGACATTGAACGAAGAGGCGTTAGGGGCTGCGCCGTTTGATGAAGATTTTGCAGTAAAATTTGAACGCACTCATGCTCGCCATCGAATTTTGCCCGGTCGCACTTCGTATGATGGACAACAAACGTTCGATGGGGTTGACCATCTTCTGAGTGCTGTCCGTAAGGCGAATTCGAAACACCATCGCGTCGAGGAGGTCTTAGCGGAAATGCGAGATAGCGCGTACGGAGAAGCACATTTTGATGACAAGCACACTACGACCACCGTTCCCATAGCGAGGTTCATCAACGAGAGTTGGTTGCCTCGAGAAATCAGAAATGCGGAGAGGCGAGAGCGAGTCATTTCGCACGAATGAGAAATATGAAACCAATCGTTACGGGTCACGGATGCTACGGACGAATTGACAAGCGTTCTCGACTGCGAGAAAAGCTTAGACTCGATCGGATCCGGCATAGAGCTTGCTGAGAAACCAGCGTAGGGTTGTGCGCTATGCCGCGGGCAGTGGAACAATTCATACTTTTATCGGGGATTATTCCCGAAATCGAGAATGCCTGTGGGTGCGATCAATAATTTAACGAGACTGGGCGTCGCGGGGACATCCGTCCTTGTCCTTGGCTAACCGGCGCCCAATGATGAAGTAAGAGCCTGACTAGGTTTGATGCAGCAGGACTCCGTGGGGGGGTAGAGAATGACGCTTCGATTGAGCAAGCGCAACCGCGCCGTGCGATCACTTGTAGCAACACTCGCTGTAGCAGTCTTCGGCCGTAGTGCTCTTGCCGCGCCACGAGCCGTGCCCAAGGCGCCACAAGAAGCTGGCGTACGCTTCGCGCTCGAGGATGCGTCAATCTCCTTTGAGTTCTCCGCTGCGGTATTGGATGAACTTGATTTTTGGTTGACGCCTCGTGGCGAGACAAGTTCTGATATCACACGACATACGCCGCCAGGGCAGCGTGCGTACCCGCTATCGATGGTCTTCGAGGTGGATGCTACGAGTAGCTTCACGGTTACCCGAGGGCGAGGCGGGTCTGTCCAGCTCGAAGGGTCGCTCCATAGTTGCGGCGCGATCATGTCGTTCGTGAATAGTGAACGGGTCGTCGTCGTGAACCCTTCGCTCGAAAAAAGTCCTACTGGCGAACTTCGGATTGTCGAATACGACGGTGGCGAAGACTCTCAGGAATTCTTTTCCATCGATTCGGTTTCCTATCGTCTCTTGCATGGTCAGAAGAGTTTTGAACTCGTCGGTACGATTCATGCGTCACAGTCTCTCGCCACTCGCCTCGGTGTGACCAGACCGCAAGAAATCGATCTTGGCGAGTTGCGCGTTGAGGGCAAATTGGTTCCGGTGTATGACTCCCAAGCTTTTTCGGATACCTGTGCCGGAACGGGAAATCTCAAAGGCGGCGTTTCTGGTTGGACACCCACGCCCGGACCGGATGTTATAGTCGCCGACTTACCAACTGTTCTGCGTTATGGGCGCATTGGCGACATCACAGCATTTGCCATTGCAACCGTATCCTGCAACATCGGCGATGAGCGATTAAGCTGGGTTTCCTATACCAACAAGCATCCGGCGATTTTTCAGAGTGCTTATCGTCTCAACGAGTACGGGTTCCAGGAGATCGGAAGAGCTTGGCTAAAACACGGGTTCTATGCGGTTTCCCAAAGCCTTTGCTCGCCCTGCAACGATCCGACGAACGGGACAGAGCTCGGCGTTGGTTGTTCCGATCCGTATAGTGCCCCGCTCAACGGCGATCAATCCAACATGACCGAAAATGACGTCGTCAATGCCCACACCGGATACTTTCCTTATCCCACGAGCAGTCCTGCCTATGAATCCATGATCGATCGTCGATTGCAGATTCACGATGTTGATCTAGATCCTGCCCGAAACGTAGGTGCTCGTTATTTCATCCAGGGACATTACATCACCGCTGACGACGCCGCCGCCGGTAACCAGGACAACAACGCGTCCTACCGTGAGGTTCGCGTCAACAGCACGAGCCCCGACGTTTACTCGATCATCATCGATCCTTCGTTCTCGATGCGCCGCGGAAGCGCTCCTATTCGTGCATGGAAGGAGATTGATCCCGATGTGGTCGAATCTGAGATGCGCGTTCCGGGCGAAGGACTGTTCATACTTGCTGTGAAAACAACCGACTTAGGAGATGGCCGGTGGCGTTACGTCTACGCTCTTCAAAACCTCAACTCAGACCGGTCGGCCCGTACATTTTCCGTCGAGTTTCCAAGTGGATCTATGATCGATAACGTCGGATTCAACGACGTCGACTATCACAGCGGGGAAACCTACGACGGGACTGATTGGCAACATGTGTTCGATGGTCGATTCTTAACTTGGTCGACCCAAACTGTCGAACAAAATATTAACGCCAACGCGCTACGCTTCGACACGGTGTACACCTTCTGGTTTGAGTGCAACGTTCCGCCTGGATCGGCCAAAATCTTGGTTGATCTGTTTAAGCCTGGCATGCCTGAGTCGATCAGCGGTTTTACCATTGGTCCTATGTTAGAAATGATCGACTGCAACGACAACCAGATTGCTGATTCCTGCGACCTTCATTGTGACATCCTAGGATGCGTAACCGGATGTGGAGGAAGCATCGATTGCAACGAAAACCAAGTTCCCGACGAGTGCGAACCGGATTGTAACGAAAACGGTATTGCGGATCCATGCGACATCTTGTCCTGTTTGCTAGGTGATCCCCTGTGCGACGATTGCAACTCGAATGGCGTACCCGATGGATGCGAAACAGATTGCGACAACGATGGCCTGATCGACGATTGTGATCCGCCCGAAGACACCGACGGTGATGGCGTGACTGAATGTCTTGATCTTTGCCCACTGACGACCCCGGCGGGAGCTTGCTTGTGTCCAGCGATCGATTGGTGCTGCTTCGCAAGTGGCATGTGCGTTTCAAGTTTTCCACGCGTTACTTGTCTCGAACTCGACGGGACACCCGACTGTGTTGAGGCGCCCTGTCGCGATGGATGTCTACTTGGCGATCGTGACGACGATGGCGATATTGATCTGCGTGACGTCTACGAGCTTCAACGATGTTATTCTGCGGCCAATGATCTAGCCGGGTACGCGACGCCAACTTCGGAATGCTTGATTCCTTTCGACTTCGATCACGACGGGGATATAGACAGGCTAGACTATCAAGCGTTTAGCGAATTATGCGCCGGGCCCTAGCGTATCGGGAGATCCCCGTTTGTGTTCGATCTGGCACGGTGATTATAGACGGAAGGTTGGGCCGGAGAATGGAGGCTTGAACCATGCGCTGCTCACCGAAGATTCACGGTTTGAAACAGTTCCCAAACTCCTGTCCTCAAGACGATAAGATCCTTGCGCGGATGACTGGGCGCGCGCATCTGATATCCGCTTGCGCTCTGCTCTTCATACTCGCTACGTCGCCACAGGCGGCGGTCGCGCAGACAGAATACGACTTTGACAATGACGGATACGTCGGCGTCGTCGACTTCTCCTATCTCACCGCCTGCCTGTCATTCTCGGGTCCCGATCGAACACCACTATTCGGCGAGTGCGTGCCCATATTTGACAGCGACGCCGACCACGACATTGATCTTGTAGACATCGCAGCGATGCAGCGAGTTCGGGGACACTTGCCGATCCCATTGCGGAATAAGCTGGGAGACGTGCTGACGATGGTCGAGACAGCGCCGTATAGCGGGCGACAAACTTGCGCGGGTAACTGCCACGCTCACGCCATCGACCATATCACCAATGGGCTCCACTTCCAGCAGGGTCGCACAGACATTGACGGTCATCTCGACATGCGCGACGACATATTCGAAGATGGTCGGCCATGGCATTTCAGCCGCGGGCGGTACGGCCGGTGGTTCAATGGGTTGGAGATGACCAGCAAGGACAACACCAACGAGTCGGAATTCGGAATCACTACGTTCATGTGGGTACGGGACTGCATGGGGTGTCATCCCGGGAGCGGTCCGGGCGAATTCGACCGCGACGGAGAGTGGCTTTACAAGTATTACGAGGATACTGAGCAGTTTCAGTTCGGGTTTGAGCGTTTGAATAAGACGGCCAACGAGGTCTTGTTTGACGGTGATTACACTCGCCTGGACATGGTCACCGGCGAGGTCACACCGGCTCCGTGGGATGTATCCGGCTTGGCGGGGCCAGACTGTTTGATGTGCCATCGTGCGGACAGGGTCGTCACTAACGGCGAAACGATGAACCATACTTGGCGTGCAGCTACGATGGCGGCCGGGGAGAATCTCGTCGATGATCAAGGTGCATCGGTCCCCGCGTTTGCTGCCGCCGGTACCGCAGGACAAGGCTGGTTTTCCAGTCTCGTTTACGAGAACCAAGTAGCCAGCACGCTTCAAATTGACTACGCCACAGGCGTTTCCAACGGGAGTCTGATTGCAGATGAGGGTCACGGAGGCGCTCTAAGCCTTTCACCTAGCTCTTTGACAGAGAAAGCGGCGGATCAAGTCTGCGCACGCTGTCACTTTCAGACGATACAGTTTGCGGGGGTTTGGTTTGATACGCGCGACGTCCACTATTCAAAATTCAACAACCTCAGCGACGACGATCCCCAAAACGACATCCCGCCTGAAAAATCTACCACGTGCAATTTCTGTCATCCAGGTGACGTGAGCCACAACTTCGCAAAGGGAAACAGTCCGACTAGATTCTGGCGAGATGAACTTGATTGGGCACCACCGTTCAGATCGTGTAGAGAGTGTCACCTCGCCGATAGCGTCACGCGACATCCGGATGCGCCTGAAGTTCCAGGTCAGGATTACATTCCCGCCCACGACGGTGTGATGATTGAACGACTCTCATGCCAGACCTGCCATATTCCATATGGGGTCATGCCTTATACCGCCGTTTTCGATTCAACTGTCACGGGGAGTTTTGGATTCACTCCGGCCAGGCTCTTTTATTCGGCGGACCCTCTCGACCCTACAAACGATGACAAGAGTCGTTGGTATCCACCATTTGTTTTTAAGACTGACAGTGACGGCGTCGAGCGACTGTTTCCGGGCGGGACCGTTCCCACCGTCTACTGGGGAGATTGGAACCAGAACGGGACACCGGAGAATCTGCAAGATGACACAATCTCTCCTGTCATAACCTGGCGGATGCGGCAGCTCACCGGGGGGGCGCCCCTTGCGGGCGTGACGGACGACAATGGAGATGGGGTCCTGGAGGTAAACCGGCCTTCCGAAATCCTCTCGTATATCCAGCTACTCAAAGGCAACGATAGTCATGGACGGCAAGTGGCTGCCAATCCTGTGCTGGTCAAAGGAAAGCGCGTTTGGTACGAGGATGCTACGTCTCCGAACCTTATCAGTTCCTTCGAGCACGTCGGCAAGGGGATTGCCATGGAGGATTGGTCACCCTATGTGTATGGGATTGACCATAACGTCCTTGTGAAGGAAGAGGCGTGGGGGTTTGGCGATATTCACCCGGAGTCGGGATGCCAGGATTGCCACAGCCCTGATACTCACACATCCCCAGTTTTTGACCGTCTCGTGCTCGTGGATCCTTGCGACGAGAATGGCCAGCCGGTGTACCAGACGGTGCGTGAGATGACTGGTCTGAATCCGCCGTAGTCTGTCGCGGTTACTCCGTCGGCTGACCGGCGCTACCCATGGTATCCGATGATCACAAAGGGCATCGCGTTCTGTCGGGGAGCGGATCGGAGACTGCGCCGTCTCGGTGGTTCGACGGGAGGATAGCTTGGCTACTCGAAGTCAGCGCCGGATGAGACGGCACGATCTAACTGTCGCAACCATTGCTTTACTTCTTGACGATCTACCATCTTCAGAAGTTCTTCGTCCAGTGCGCTCGCAAAGGCTGCATCGAACGTGACTGGATCGACGCCTTTTCGCGGCTGACCGTCTGGATCGAAGTTCGCTATTAGGAAGCTAATCCAGTTGCCCAAATAACATCCAAACGATGAGCCGACCAGCTCAGCCCCAGGTGCCCAGGGATCGCAACGAACGACTGCGCCGCGGGCCGGACCGTTTTCGAAGATGAGCCAGTCTCGCTCACCGCCTAGTTCGCCGCGGACCGGAACGAGATTTCCGCCGGATGGGGATGCTTTTCCGCTGCGAATGGCTGCGAGGATCTCCTCTACATGCCAAAGGTGAAATCCTGGTGACGATCCCGCCACATCCACGCGCAATCCGTCACACGTCGAGAGAAAGATCGTCAAATCCCTTGGTAGGGGCCCTACGGTCTTTTCTAATTCCGCGAGGGATGCGGCTGTCGCTGGTGGTCGGATTCTGACGCGAGCTCCAAAATGGGCTGAGAGGCGATTGAGACCGTGGTCGATGGTGCATTCATGGATCATAGTCTAACTCCTTGTTTTTCCATTACGACCCCGTATTGGCGAGATCGATCCCAAATCTGATCGCCTCAAGGTTTTGGTCTCGATACTTGCCTCTTGCACCTGACGCGGCGATGTTGCGGAACGTTTCCGGGTCCATCCACTTGCCTTTTACGATTGCGAATGCGAGGAGAGCAAGGGCGCCAGATGCCTTCCCGGCGCTCTTTTCCACAGCCTTTCGATCTACGCGCTCTATGCGAGCTGAGGTCGGCGGTAGTTCGAGATCAGCGTCCGCAAAAACGATCGCTTCGGGAGAAAACTGATCCCAGTCTTGAATTCGGCGGACGCCATCTTCAGTTAGCACGAGCAGCAATTCAGCGTTGTCAACGCCGGTGTAGTTGATGGGTGAGTCTGACAGGATCAGGTTTGAAACGGAATGTCCTCTCCGAACGGTAATTGGGAAGTCGTCCTGTTGCGCCGCGAATAGGCCGGCGGCAACGGCAATATCTCCGACTACGCCAACCGCGGAACGGATGCGCTGTCCCGCTGAACCGGCGACGCAAAACTCTGTACGTCGTGGCCATAAGAGTTCGGGGGGCGAGATTCGTCCGTTTTTATCATCCTCGGGAGTAGGGTGGTTTTTCCGAGGCGTCGGCGATGCCGCCATGTTTCTACTTTTGGGGTTGTTGCGGATTTCTCCTAGGGGCATGTCCATTGAGTCCGCGAGCTCTGTCAGCGTCTTGCGGTTAAGGTGATTTCGCTCGGTATAATACGCGACACACAGTTCCCAAACGTCAATCAACGCGAACCCGCGTGTGCGGATGGCTTTTTCGAGATGGGCGGGCATGTCCGCGTCAAACGCCGTGAAGCGACCAACATAAGATGCGCCACTTACAGCGGCAGTCTGACAAATATCGAACGGATAATCCGTCGAGCCATCTGGCGTCGTTGTCGTAAGTGCACACTGGGGGGTCGTTGCAGAATGTTGGCCACCGGTCATGCCAAAATTGAAGTTGTTGCAGACGACTACGTTGATATCTGCGCCACGCCGGGCGGCGTGAACGAGATGGGCTGTACCGATTCCACATCCTCCGTCGCCAATAAGTACGACGACGGTTGTATCTGGCTTTGCTCGTTTGATACCCTCTGCGTAGGTGATCGACCTTCCGTGTAGTCCATGAAACGTATGACAATCGAGGTAGCGGTCCGAAATCCCAACACAGCCAATATCCGAGACGATGCAAACGTCTGTGGGGGCGAGTCCCATACGATCGAACGCAGAGGACAAGTGCTCGAGCACCATCCCATGCGAACAACCAGGGCAAAACGCCATGTCATTTCGCTTTACGGCAAGTGTCGTCATCGAAGCTGTTCCTCTCCTCTTGCCGCGTTGATCTCTATTTGCTCAATCGCGTCAACAATACGTTGCGGATAGATGAGTCCTCCGTCGATGCGTTGAATCGATTCGATGAGGACGCCCGGAACTTGTTTGCGTATTTCTTCTACATACAAACCAAGATTCAATTCGGGGACGATAACGCGGCGAATGGATGGCGTGATCGCCGCTCGCAGGGCGATTTCGGGTACTGGCCATAGGCTAAAGATTGTCAGGTGACTCACCAAGTTCCCGTGTTCGCGCGATTGTTTGACGGCTTCACGTGCTGCACCGTCGGCAAGTCCGTACGAGATGACAAGTGTTTCGGCGGAGTCGTCGAGATCCGCTTCGACGAGTTCGAGGGACGCTGCGTTTCCTACGATTTTCGCATTCAGGTGTTTGAGCTTGGCGTCGATCTTCTTGCGATCGATGGTTAGCACGCCGTCTTCGCCGTGAATCGACCCGGTAAACCGGACTCGTTGGGAACCGCCGATCGGCGCGAAATCCGGGACATCTGATGGATGATCCACATGGTAGGGTTGAAACGTCCCATTGCTGGTCGCACGTTGGCGGGTAATCGCGGCCGGAAGCTCGACGCTCTCGAGATCGACTGTTTGCCGGGTCATCGCGATTGCTTTGGATGACAAGAGGATTACCGGTGTTCGGAGTCGTTCTGCAATATTAAACGCTTCATAGGTAAGACGATAGGCGCTCATCGCGTCGGTCGCCGCGAGTACTGGGATCGGGTAGCTCCCCGATGTAACGTGTCTTGCGAACATGACATCGCCGTCGCCGGTCGCCGTCGCTCCGCCGGTGGCTGGTCCCATTCGCTGGCAGTCGACGATCACTATGGGCGTTTCGCCCATTTGTGCGAGGCCGATGTTTTCGCTGTAGAGGCTGATGCCTGGACCGGAGGTTGCGGTCAAGACTTTCGCGCCAGTCATCGCCGCGCCGATGCACTGTCCGATGGCGGCGATTTCATCTTCGGTTTGTACGACGGTCCCGCTGCCATCGGCGAACGCGCGAACAATCTCGTTCAGAATGGAACTCGCGGGCGTGATGGGATATCCCGCCACGAAGTTGCATCCTGCGCGAACTGCCCCGCGAACGATCGCCTGGTTTCCTGTAATGAATTCACGCACGACTCTGTTGCTCCCCTCACTCTCTGAACTGGGTTACTCTGCCTTCACGTCGGTCGCCAAGAAAGCGCCGTCGTCTTTGGTGGCAGGAAAGGCCTTGGCCATCCCGATTAGGTATCGCCACTGTTGGTCGATATAGTCCTTCAGACCTTTAGGGTCTGCCGCAACACTCCGATAGCGTTTCTGTTTCTTGACGTAATCTTCAACCGGCGTTTCGTCGGGTTTCATGTTGATGCGATACCGCTTCCCGTCGAACACTTCATAGACAGGGAACAGTCCCGAGCGAACAGCGGTACTGATTAGATCTGTACTTTCGTCTGGCTCTGATTTCCAACCGGTGGGGCAGGGCGAGAGGATCAACAGAAAACGAAATCCCTTGGTCGCTCGCGCGAGCTTGATTTTTCTCAGAAAATCGTCACGGTGCGCGACTGAAAGCGTGGCTGCGTAGGGAATGCGATGCCCGGCCATGATGGCCATAATGTCTTTCTTTCTTTCGCCTTTACCAGACTTGGTCGTACTGGTCACAGCCCCCTCAGGCGTCGCGCTGCTTCGTTGTCCGCCGGTGTTGCCGTAGATTTCGTTGTCGTAGCAGATGTAAATGATGTCTTCGTTGCGTTCGGCTGCTGCGGAGAGCGTCGCGATGCCGATATCATATGTGCCTCCGTCGCCAGCCCAGCAGATGATCGGGTTTTTTTCTTTATTGATCGCCGCAATCGCGGAAATTCCGGACGCCAGCGCGGGCGAACTCGCGAACGTCGCTGCGGCTGTGGGTACGCCGTATCCACTCGTTGGAAAAGCGCCTGCCGTCACGATTCCACAGCAAGCTGGGATAACCAGCGTCGGTTTTTCTCCAGCGAGTGCCTGGTCTAACCATTGCAGGCCGATCGACATTCCGCATCCGGCGCAATTCGTGTTCCCCGGTCGAAGCAGGTAGTCGCAGTATTCTTTCGGCTTTGATTCGGCGATGATTGTCACGCTGCCACCTCTTTCCACACTGGCTCGCTTGATTCTTTGCGTTTAACAAGATCGTCGATGATCTCGTTGATCACCGTTGGCGTCACGTCGCCTCCGCCCAAGCCAACGAGGTAGTCTTGGAGCAGGACGTCGGATCTGCCTCGAAGAGTCGTCGCGATCTCCTGCCAAAAAATCCCACCCGACCCGGGCGAGTGATTGCGATCGAGTACGCCGACCCGCTTGGCACTACCAATCGCAGCGGCAAAATCTGAACGAGGGAACGGGCGAAACATCTTCGCGCGGATCATTCCGATTCGCTCTCCCTTGGCTCGCCGCTCTGCGATTACGTTCTTCAGCGTTCTGGCCATCGTATTGCACGCGACGATAACCGTATCAGCATCCTCGGTTTGCTCCGCCACCAGAGTTCCGGCTGGTTTTCGACCGAAAACCTCCTGGAACTCGGCAATCGCCTCCGTGAGCACCTCGGGAACTCGGTCCATGGCCTGCTGAATCTCGATCCGATGATGTTCTGTTTCGCGTGGCCACGTAAGACCGCCCACGGTTGTCGGGTGATCGTGGCGAAGGCGATGGGGGACATTGCACTTGGGCAGAAACGCATCGACTTTTTCTTGCTCCGGAAGGTTGACGACCATCTGGGTGTGCGATGTTACGAACCCGTCCATCGCGACGAGGGCTGGCAACATGACACGCGGATCTTCGGCAACGCGAAACGACAGGAGAATCGTATCTACGAGGTCTTGATGGGAGTCGCAGTAAAATTGAAGCCAAGGCGCGTCGCGAAGCATGAGGCTATCGCCCTGGTCGACCCAAATGTTCCAAGGCGGACCGAGTGTGCGATTGACCGCGATCATGACGATGGGAAGGCGATAGTAACCCGCGGCGTACACATTTTCGACCATGTAGGCGAGCCCGTTTGATGAGCTTGCGGTAAAGCTGCGTCCCCCGGCGAGCGACGCTCCGATGCAAACTCCCATCGCGCTGTGTTCTGACTCGACGGCGATTACACTCCCTTTCGAGAATTCGAAGGCCCGCAGGTATTCGATGATCTCTGTTTGCGGCGTGATGGGGTAGGCTCCTGCGCAACATCCTCGGGCATTTCGGTTCGCTTCTCCGGCAAGGGCGAGGGCGTTCCCCGCTGCATGGTTGCCGGTTACTAGTTCTCTTGCCATTTCGAGATCCTTTCGCGCTAGAGTTGTGACATGAAGATGACCCCGCGGGGACACTCCGTGGCACAAACACCGCAACCTTTGCAGTAACCATAATCAAAGCTGTACCCGTCCGCGTCACGAAGAAGGACTCCCTCTGGGCAATACTCCAAACATCGATCGCAAGAGTTGCAGACGCCGCAACTGAAGCATCGTTGGGCTTCGTCGACGGCTGGGTGTTCGGCGGGGTTGTCGCGATATCCGACGCGCACTTCCGTAAACGATCGTCGGCGATCGTGTGCGTCGATCATTCCGCCGTCTCGGCGATCTTCATGCGAAAAAATATGCATGGTGATCTTATCCGGTGCTGCCACCGGTTCGCTCGGCTGAGGGAAAAGATCTTCCCCCGATAGCGTCCGGTGGATATGCAACGCTGCTTTTCGACCACTTCCAATGGCGGCGGTCACGGTTCCCTCGTTTGTCGCAAAGTCGCCGCCAGCAAACAGCGGCGCTCCACTAAGACCTAGAAGCGCCTGCCCGTCGGAAATCTCGGAGCCTTCCGGGAGAATTGAGACGTCCTGCGTCTGTCCAAGCGCTAAGATCACACAGTCGCAACCCATATTGAACTGGGCATCCTCGCTAGTGTCTGCGATGGGTCGGGGGCGCCCTGACTCATCTTCTTCGCCGAGTTTCATTCGCTGGCAGATGAGCGTCGGTCGAGCGCCGTTATCGTCGAGTCGAATCGGCGATACAAGCTCGTGGATCTTGATACCCTCATCGATCGCCTCTTTGATTTCCTCACGAATGGCGGGCATCTGGTCGAGCGTGCGGCGGTAGACGATCTCCACGTGATGAGCGCCTACGCGAAGGGCTGACCGCGCAGCGTCGATCGCCGTGTTTCCCCCACCGATTACGATGACAGATTTTCCGTCAAGACGAACGCCACTTATTCGAACGCGATCGAGAAAATCGATACCCTGGAAAACAGACTTCGAGTCGCCACCTCCGAGATTGATCGTGCGAGAGTCGCGAAGTCCCGTTGCAGCAAACACAGCTGCGTACTTGTGCGTCAGTGCGAGCAGGTCGCCGCGCGAGAGAAAACAACCGGAATGGGCCTTTACCCCATGTTGCAAAATGAAGCTGATCTCGCGACCGAGAACGTCACGCGGTAAGCGGTATTCGGGTATGCCCGTCCGCAAAACGCCGCCGAGTTCTTTTTCGCCTTCAAATAGGTTCACGTGATAACCGAGTTTTGCGAGGTGATAAGAAGCGCTGAGTCCGGCCGGTCCCGATCCGATGACCGCGACGTTTTCCTCGCGCCACGGGGCAGTGGGCGTCGGAAGCGTTCCGTGGTCGGCCGCGTATCGTTCGATTTCGCGGATGTTAACGGATTCATCGTATTCGCTACGGTTACAGGCATCCATGCAGGGCGCTGGGCAGACTCTCCCACAGATACCCGGGAGCGGAGAAGTTTCGAGCAGGATCCCAAGTGCCTGGTCGTAGTCTTCCTTTCCGACCGCTTCGACAAACCCGCGAACGTCATTGCCCGCAGGACAGCCATGGTTGCAGGGCGGCGTAAGACGTTGGCGCTCGGGCTTACGCGTTGCCCACGAACCTGTTCTGATCTTGGGCATTCCCCCGAGGTCTGGGTCGAGCAAGCCCGGGACCTCTCCATTGGTCGGCACGCGTTCGATGTGCTCGACTTTGCCCGAAAGGGTCGCGGTCTGTACACTGTCGAACGCCTCGCGTGCGCTTGTAGCGTTGGCGCCGCCGAATTGAAGATGCTCCATTCCGGCGAGCAGGTCGTCGATCGGAAGGTCGAACACCTTCGCGATCGCGCCAGACATCGTCGTATTCACAATCGGAACAGCCCGGGTGCCGAGCCCGCTTTTCACCGCGATCGACGTAGCGTCAACGGTCGCAACACGCATGCCGGCGAAGTGCTCTTGATGCGACTCCGGAGGATCCGGGGAGTTGATAATGACCCACCCGTTCGTTTTCATCGCAGATGCAATACCCGGCACGATCAGGGTGCGATCGAGCACCACGATGTGATCTGGCTCTCGAACTTGATTGTGGTTTGTGATTTCATCATCGTCCACGCGGACAAACGCTTGAAGCGGCGCGCCAGATCGTTCTGCGGCGTAGACGCCAAACGCCTGAACATACTTTCCGCGAAGGAAGTAGGTCGTGGCGATCAGTTTCGCGAGGGTTACACCGCCCTGGCCGCCGCGCCCGCAAATCGTGATTTCAATCATCGCTTCACCGCCCATATACTTGGTCCGGAAAGCTGGTTTGCCCTGCGGACCGGGACATACTGATTCCTAGGAAGGTCGGTCGATACCTTGCAAGATGCGTTCCACACCCCATTTTCCCAAGGGTTTGTATTTCCATCCGCGTTCAGTTGGTTTCGTGCGTGGTCCGTCCATCATGGACATAACTCTGCATAGTCGGACGGCGTATCAACGTCACGAAGAATCATCGGATCGCCGCAATCGACCTGAACAACACGATTAGTGAACCGAGAAGCAAGTTCATTGAGTCCTTCCGCTAGCTCACAAAGTGATTCACGCATGTTCAACGGGAACACGATTGGATGTCCCCGTTTTCCTCCGCAAGTCGCGATGATAATCCGGGCAGGGTCGTCGCGAAAAACATCGACGCACTTCAAGCAAGCAGCCTCAGAAACCGTTGGCATATCGCCCGGAATAACTAGCACACCCGCGTCAGCGCGATCGGAGATCGCAAGAGAAGATTCGTCATCCAAATAATCAATCCCCGTCCGAATCGAGTCAAGCATCTGCGTGTTCACTTTGTCGTTGATCGCGATGAAAAGCCGGTCATCTTCGGGAAGGTCAAGCGCGTCAACCAGTTTGCTACGCGTCACGACAACGACACCGGTAAGCATCGCGTCGAGCATCGTCCGTGCGACGCGCCCGGTCATTGTACATTCTCCGACCAAGAGCGTCTGCTTGGTGGTTCCCATTCGTCGGCTCATTCCCGCCGCTGGAACGATGCCGAAAATGGGCGGGTTTGTGTTTTTTTGCATCATGGGGTTTGGATCTCTATCGGAAACGGGCCTTCGACGACGCGGTTATGCGATCGGCGGCGCACCTGCACGAGCTGCGCTACGATGCTTACCGCGATTTCATCCGTTGTCACCGCACCGATGTCGATTCCGATTGGAGCCTGTACGCGAGCGATTGCGTCTTCGTTTGCCCCCTCGTGGCGTAGGTCGTCGTAGATGACGTTGATCTTGCGCCTGCTTCCTATCATTCCGATGTACCTGGCCGGTGAGCCTAGAACCGTACGCAGCGCTGCTTCGTCGTTGTTGTGCCCGCGCGTGACGATCACGACAAACGTATTTGAATCGATAGTCATGCCTGAGAGGGTGCGCGCGATTTCGCCAACGTGCGTGCGGATCGGCTGTGGAAATCTCTTGACATTGGCGTATTGGTCTCGATCGTCTATGACGTGAACCTCAAAGCCGACGATTACGGCCATGTTTGCCAGAATGCGTCCAATGTGTCCCGCTCCGGCGATGAGGAGTCTTGGCGTTGGAGTTATGCGAACGCGGTACTCAACCGGCGATCCATCCTGTTCTACACATAGTGGAATAATCGATTCAGACGTGTCGAGATTCTGTAGGGCGCGACGGAATATGTCGTCTCCGTCCTTCGCCGGGAGAGGACAAAGCGCGACTTCCATCGTGCCTCCACAGATCATACCGTCGTCGTGGCCGAAGTCGGAATCAAGCTGAAACTCACAAACGCGCCCGGTCCCGTTCCCAATTGCTTGATGGGCAAGCCGTCGAATCTCTGCTTCGACGCAACCGCCGCCGAGTGTTCCGATGAGGTTTGCGGCTTCATCAACGCAGACCATCGCGCCCGCGGGTTGGGGCGTTGAACCTCGAGTGGCGACGACGACGCACAATGTCACGGAGCGACCTTCGTCGTGCTCTGTGACAATGGTTTCGAGTATTCGTCGAGCGCTCATCGTTTCGTTTCTTAGACCTCCGGCAAGTCGTTTCGCCTTAGTCGACGATTACATGTGACGCGGGCTCGCGCGAAAACCGTTCCGGACTACGCTTTCGCGTCTGCGAGCGTCGCCTCAGCTGACATTCGTTTCTCGCTCAACGCCCGTAGTATTTTTTCCGGAGTGATGGGCAAGTCTTTGATCCATACACCAGTCGCATTCGCGATGGCGTGTGCGACCGCACCGAGCACCGGAAGCGTACTGCCTTCGCCAATTTCCTTTGCACCGAAAGGCCCGCGCGGTTCGTAGGAGTCAACCAGTCCGCTGAAAATCTCAGGTGCATCCTTGATTGTCATGATGAGATAGCCATGCATGTTCGGGTTGAGAATGCGACCTCGATCGTCGAACTGAACATCTTCAAGAATCGTTTCGCTTGCCCCCATCACAACCGCCCCCTCGACTTGACCGTGGACAGCCATCGGGTTGATGGGGGTACCGCAGTCGTGGTAGTCGGTGAACTTGTCGATCTTGACCTTGCCTGTTTCTAGGTCGACGGACACCTCGCATACTGCGCTACCGAAAGAATAAGCTGGGCTGGTTCCGACTGTAGATCCTTTGTGATCCCCGCCGAGTCCGTCGGGCGGCTTATATGCGCCCGTTCCTACCAACGGTCCGTTGTCATTGAAATACTTTCGGGCGACTTCTTCCCACTCGATTGATCGACTCTCGTCACGGCGAACAAACATGCGACCATCGTGCGCCTCGATGACACTGGATTCGCAGTCTAGAATCCGCGCCGCGTAGGGGAGGAGCTTCTCAACGACGGCTACGCCGGCGCGAGAGACGGCATGTCCGGCCATCAGCGTGACACGAGAGGAATAGGCCCCGAGATCCAATGGAGAGATTTCGCTGTCTTCGCTACGAATTCGCATGCGTGATGCAGGAATTCCCAGAGATTCGGCGCACATTTGCGTTAGCACCGTGTCGCTACCTTGACCAATCTCAGCCGCCGCGATCATCAATAACGCCGCGGTCCCATCTTCGCTGATTTTTACGACCGCGTTGGCATGAGGGAAGGTTGATTTCTTCTGAAACGGTTCGCGCCCTTTTTCATGAGAGAGCTGAACCTGCCCACGATAGATGCAGTAACCCGCTCCCGAAACAAATCCGCCGCATCCGATTCCGATCCCGCTTCCTTTGGCGAGTTTTCCGTACTTGCTAGTCCAATCCACCTTTTCGCTGACTGCTTCCAGCGTTCGCAGAAACTCGCAGCTACCCACATCCATCTCGTTGACCGTCAGCGTGTTGGGCATCATGGCGTTACGACGACGAATCTCGATAGGATCGATGCCCAAGTCATCTGCGACCATCGTCAGCAGACATTCGAAGGCAAAGCGTGGTTGGGGCACGCCGTGTCCGCGCATTGCGCCGGCAGCTGGCTTGTTGGTCATCATGCGATACCCGTCGTACGCGTAGTTTGGAATTCGGTAGAGGGTCGGAAGAACGCTCCCCGCGTAGTAGGCGGTCGCAACGCCGAAAGAAGAGTAAGCGCCGCCATCTAGATAAATCTCGCTCGCGAACGACTTGATGACGCCATGGCGGTCGACACCGATCTTGAACTTCATGTGCTGCTTGTGTCTGCCGCGACCGTGGTGAAACATGTCTTCGCGGGAGTAGACCATCTTCACCGGGCGTCCCAGCTTTTTGCTGAATATCGCGGCACAAAGATCAAGTGGTGTAGTCTCCGCCTTGCCGCCAAACCCGCCGCCCACGGTTGGGCGAATCACACGAATCTTCCCGAGCGGAATGTGAAGCACATGGGCCATCATGTACTGAACGTAATGAGGCACCTGCGTGGACGTGTAAAGCACAAGTGTCCCATCATGATCCCAGGTCGCAATTGCCGCATGCGGTTCTAGTGGAGCTTGATAGATATGGTTTCCGGTGAAAGTTTCCTCGCGGACCAAGTGCGACTCGGCAAACCCGCCTTCGACATCTCCGAAGTTTTGCTCAACATGGGTGTTGATGTTTCGATCATATCGCTCATGGAGAATGGGGGCTCCTTCGCTCGCGGCTTCGTACGGATCAAAGACTGTGGGAAGTTCTTCATACTCTACGTCGATCAACTCGAGCGCCGCCTCAGCCGTTCGCTCGTCAATGGCTGCGACCGCTGCGACTTCGTCTCCGACGTGCCTCACTTTGTCACGCGCGAGAACATACTCGTCGTAACGTGCGGGCGAAACTCCGTACAGCGTATCGGGTACATCTTTCCCTGTGATGACCGCCAACACGCCGGGCATCGCCTCCGCCTTTGAAGTATCTATACTCTTTACAATTCCGTGTGCGATTGGCGACCCGAGGATCTTTCCGAAGACCATGTTTGGTAGCGCGATGTCGTTTGTGTAGATCGCCCGTCCTGTTGCTTTGTCAGCCGCGTCCACACGTGGGAGAGAGACGCCGACGCTGGTGCAGTCTCCGGCTGAGCTTGGCCGGTAGTCTGACTCGCTGCGGTCGCGATTTGGCAGCGGATGCGATGGTTTGGTGCATGTGCCGTCGTCCTGATAGTTCTTGCAGCGCGAGACAGATCGCATAATCCCAGAGTATCCAGTGCATCTACAAAGATTCCCTGCTAGCGCGTCCTTGACTTCGTCGTCCGTTGGGTTTTGGTTGCGCTCAAGCAATGCCGTTGTCGATAGGATCATCCCCGGTGTACAGAAACCACATTGGATCCCGCCTTCGCTTACGAAGGCCTTTTGAATCGTGCTCAGCTCGCCGCCTTGCGCGATGCCCTCGATCGTTGTGATCGTCGCTTCGGCGGCATCAACGGCAAGAACGAGGCAACTGTTGATGGGTTGACCATTCATCATGACCGTACAAACGCCGCAATCGCCAACGTTGCACCCCTTCTTCGTGCCCGTAAGGCGTAGCTTGTCGCGAAGCACCTCGACCAGTGTTTCGTAGGGTTCGACAACGGCGGTGTGGCGTTCGTTGTTGACGTAAAGCGTTACGATGGTGCTCATAAAACCTCCCCGACAGCTCGTCGCACAGCCGTATCGAGTGCCCGACGAACAAGAACCGCGACGAGATCTTTTCGAAATGACGCGGTCCCTCGAATGTCGGAAATTGGTTGAGACTCGCTTTGAGCGGTGTTACCCGCCTCGGTGAACAGGGCCTCCGATGGTGGCTGACCCTTCAGTAGTGACGACGCCTTGCTCGCGATTTTCGGAGTCGGCGATACCGCACCGAGAACGATGGTCCCGCTTTGAATCCTTCCGTCGTTTGCTATTTGAAGTCCGACGGCTGCGGATGCGACGGCGATCGCGTTCCCCTCGCGCAAACCAAATCGCTCGTACGCCGCCCCAAAACCTGGCGGTGGTGCGGGTATGGTGACCGCGGTAAGGATTTCATTTTGATCTAGCGCCGTCTTGCGCACGCTGAGGAGGAACTCGTCGACAGGAAGCTCGCGGTTTCCCTTTCGTGACGAGAGACACACGCGTGCATTCATCGCAATGAAAACTGGTGGAAGGTCCGCACACGGAACCGCGCTGGCGAGGTTTCCTCCTACCGTAGCAATATTTCGAATTTGACGGACCGCCATGCGTTTTGTCGCATCGTGGATCGGTTCAAACACGCCGTCTAGGTGCGCCGATTCGTCAAGCTCGGTGATCGTCGATAGAGCGCCGATACGGAGGATGTCATCCGAACGAGAAATGCCTTTTAGCTCACAAATGCGGGAGATTGAAACGATGTGGTCCGTCGTGAGGCGCTTCGCCTTGAGATCGACCAGCAAATCCGTTCCGCCGGCGAGTACCTGCACCGAGGCTCCGCAACGACTCAGAAGATCGAACGCTTCAGGGAGCGTTCTCGCCTGATGAAATTCGACCGCGGGCATATACATGTCTGATTCTCCAAAGCTTCGAAGCACCCGGATCCTCGCGACGATCTGCCCATAGGCAGCCGCGAACTAGGTAGCTCCGTTTTGTTTCTCCGCTGAACCAACCAGCCCGACGAGGTATTGGTCGGCGATCTGCCTCGCCACCGTGCTAACGGCAGGACCCCGCTTCGGGTCGTACCAGCGATACAGCCAGTTCAAAGTTCCAAAAATCGCCATGGTTGCAACGTGGCGGTCCATCGTCTCGTTCGCCCCGTGCTGGATCAAGACACGATCGACGATGCCTCGACAAAGCTCGTAATACTCATGGCGAATCTTGCGAGTATCCTCGTACGCAGGCCCCGAAAGCGAATCCAACTCGTGCGAACAAACCTTCAATGCACTCATGTTGGCTGCGAAGTAGCCCAAGTGGGCGCGGACCATGACGCGGATCTGTTCCTCCGCCCCTTCTACGCCACTCAGCTTCTCGCGAAGGTTGTTCAACAACGAACCGAAAGCGCGAAACTGAATCAGAAAGAGGATCTTCTCTTTCCCATCAAAATAGTGGTACACGCCCGCCAAACTGACGCCCGCAGCCTTGGCGACCTCCCGCATGGAGGCCTTTTCGTACCCAAGACGCGCAAACGTGTCGGTGGCTGCCACTAGAATGCGGTCCAGCCGCTCGTCGTAAGTTCCTCTTCCTTCGAGGGTTACGTCATCGGTGGCGCCAGAACCGATCAATCGTTCGAGTTTTACCTTTTCCATATCAGAATTTATCTCCCTCTCCGTAACAGTCGAACGATATTAGTATCGCCATGCGGGCCATACCTGTCAAGCAAGAACTACGAAAGAATGGTTGACAGATGCCCACGAAAGTCAATAATGGCGAAGGCGTGAGGCGGACTCAAGCTTTTTGTTGGCCTGGCCGGCATTTTCTGTCGACACATAGTCGATCGAACGTTCGATCGGCAAATGAAAGAAATCTGAGCGAAGGAGGCCTAGGGATGGCCATTTTCGAGTCAAGGGAGGCCGGTTCGCTGGCCCTAAAGGATGTTCGGTACGAAAAAAAGGGGTGGGTCGCCTTTATCTCGATCGACCGCCCCCACAACTACAACGCCTACAGCACTGTCGCCCTGACAGAACTCGCTGCCGCCTTCCAAGATGCATCTTGGGATGACAGAATCGCGGTCGTTGTCTTCAGCGGCGTCGGGGAGAAGGCTTTTTGTACGGGCGGCGACGTCAAGGAATACCAGGAATCCTATACCCAAAAGCCACGCGACTACTGGAAGTACATGTCGTGCTTCAAGGACTATATTGAGTCGATCACCAACTGCTCCAAGCCTGTAATCGCTCGAATCAACGGAATGGCGGTCGGCGGCGGCAATGAAAGTCAACTCGCGTGCGACCTCTCCGTCATGGGTGAACACGCCTTCATCGCTCAGGTGGGCACGAGCGTCGGAAGCGTCGCATGCGGCGGATCGACGCAGTGGTTACCGATTCACGTCGGCGACCGCAAAGCACGCGGAATTCTGTTTCTCAACAACCGATACGCAGCCTTTACTTCGCTGTCGATGGGGCTGACCAACGTCGTTGCGCCAACTGTTGTCGGTCCCGACGGAAACTTTGTCACTCAGTTCACAGACGACCGGACGTATCTAGCCGACTGGAACACGGATCCGTGGGATCAGCCTTTCGTCTCGCGAGCGGCGGCGGAGCAAATCAAGAAAGCGCAAAAGGGACAAGATGGCTACGCGCTGGATTTCTCGCGATTAGATGAGGTCGTAGCGGGGATGAGCGATCAGATTGTTCACAAATTTGCGGAATGCACGCGCTACACAAAAGCCCAAGTTAATTACTGGAAAGACGCCGCCTGGCACGCGACAACCGGGCACGCCCGCGACTGGCTGGCGATTCACTATACGAGTCTCGAACCCTACGAAGGGATGACCGCATTCGTGGAAAAACGGAAAGCGGATTATGTCGGTCAGCGCGAGAAAGCAGCCGACCCAAACGGATCCAGCGAGTTTCTCTGGGGACCCTACGCTAACGCCTGTCCGGATTGCGGGGCAAAGGGCATTCCCCGCGACTTCGAGTTTTGCGGGAAGTGTGGTGCATCCATCAAGGCAAGCGTTGCAACCTAGCTCTTAAGAAAGGAAAAACCTTGTCGAGCGAGCGACGAGCTTTGGTAACTGGTGGCGGTCGGGGCATTGGCCGTAGCGTTGCAGCGACGCTTGCCCGGGATGGCTTCGACATCTGCATCTTCGATCGGACGCTTCCTGGTGATAAAGAGCTACTCGTCGAAGAGATCGAATCGAACGGTCGAGAATGCCTGCTGATCGCTGGCGACGTGTGCGACTCGGAGTCGGTTCAAAATGCGATCGAAACGGTGGCAGGTCGATGGGGCGGACTGGACGTCCTGGTCAACAACGCAGGCGTCGTTCGTGATCGCGTGTGCTGGAAGATGAGCGATGATGAATGGAGCGATGTGCTCGGCGTGAACCTCACCGGAACGTTTCAAATGTGCCGCGCCGCCATTCCGCTGATTCGTCAAGGCGGAGGTGGAAGCGTCGTCAACATATCGAGCATCAATGGCCTGCGGGGCAAACTCGGGCAGGTTAACTACGCTGCCTCCAAGGCGGGTGTGATCGGTTTGACCAAGTCGCTGGCGAAGGAAGTGGCTGGTTTCAACATTACGGTCAACTCGGTCGCCCCAGGTTATATCGAGACGGATATCCTCGCTTCGATGCCAGAAGATATGAAGAAGCAAGCTCTCAGTGAGACTTTGCTTGGTCGCGCTGGGGACGTGAAGGATGTCGCTGAGGCGGTCGCGTTTCTTTGTAGCAGTCGTGCACGGTTTATTACGGGCGAAGTCTTGAAGGTGGACGGTGGACAGTACGTTTAGGGCTGATAAGACATGAGTGATCAACAGTTCATCAAAGTTTCCATCGAGCGGCGTGTGGCCACCGTCGCCATGATACGCGGACCGCTCAACATTCTTCACAACCCAATGATGGAAGAACTCAACGCCGCTCTCGAGAAACTCGTCGCCGATCAAAGCCTGATTGCGATCGTTCTGCGAGCTTCTGGAAAAGCGTTTAGCGCGGGCGTCGATGTCGGCGATCACTCGCCTCAATCAGCCGCCGAGATGATTCGCCTTTTCCATGGGATCTTCCGCAAGCTCGCCTCAACCGACGCGATCATCATCGCCGCAGTGCAAGGCGCCGCGCTAGGGGGGGGGTGCGAGCTCGCTTGCTTCTGCGACATAGTTCTCGCCTCATCACGCGCGAAATTCGGTCAGCCTGAAGTAAAAGTGGGCGTTTTTCCGCCGATTGCAGCGATCATTCTCTCAGCGCAAGTGGGGATCAAGAAAGCGGTCGAGCTAAACGTGCTCGGTGGAACCATTGATGCTCAAGAGGCGTACCGGATCGGTCTGATCAACGCCGTCTTCGATCAAGAGTCATTCGACGCCGACGTAGACACTTACATTGAAGAAGTTCGCACGCTTTCCGGTCCCGTCGCTCGTCTGGCGAAGCGCGCAACACTCCTAGGCGAGCGCGAACGGTTTCTTGAACGCCTCGACGAAGTGGAAGAGCTTTATCTCGGGGAACTCATGGAGCTTTCAGATGCACACGAAGGCGTCTCGGCGTTTCTAGAACGCCGCGAACCGGTGTGGAGTCACGCATAACGGGAGCGATACAAAGCAAGAAGGCAGAAGACACAGGATGGCAGCATCATGAAGGCAGCAGTTTTTCACGGTAAAGACATCGGACTCAAGTTTGAAGACGTGGCGATTCCCAAGATCAGTGCGGGCGAGATCTTGGTAAAGGTCGCCGCCTGCGGCGTTTGCCATACCGACCTGCACTACATCGAACACGGCGTCGCGACGTTCAAGAAACCTCCCGTGATTCTAGGACACGAAGCGTCCGGGGTGGTCGAAGCAATCGGGGAGGGTGTGACGCGATTCGCATCCGGGCAGCGCGTCTTGATCCCCGCAGTCCTTACATGCGGCGAATGCACCTACTGTCGAATGGGTCGCGAAAACATTTGCAGCGCCATGACCATGCTGGGCAATCACATCAACGGTGCCTATGCGGAGTATGTCGTGGTACCAGCGAAGGATGTCCTTCACCTTCCGGAGTCGATTTCGTTACAAAAAGCCGCGATCATTGCCGACGCGATCTCCACGCCTTATCACGCCGTCAAGAACCGTGCGCAGGTTCGCCCAGGCGATACGGTTGTGATCTTCGGGTGCGGCGGCGTAGGAATCAACGCCGTGCAACTTGCGGCCGCGAG
>JAJDDZ010000084.1 GCA_029260025.1 Phycisphaerae bacterium
GATTGGAACCAAGCACGGAGTACCGCGCTCTTCAACTGGTCCAGGTTCTTCTCACCAAACCACCCCACCCCGACCACCACCAGCACAGCAAACACGCACCCAACCACCAACAATGCAACCTCACCATCAAGCACAATCCGCCACTCCATCAGTAACTTTGACGCGCCGACCAATCTCGGACAATATGTCAAACATGAACCTACTAGTCATCGGCGGCGGAGGCCGAGAACACGCTATCGCAGAATCAATAGCGCGCTCACCGCGCGTCTCAAAAGTCTACTGCGCACCCGGAAACGCCGGAACCGCAAAGGTCGCCGAAAACGTTCCCCTAAGCGAAGGAAACCTAGCCGCCCTAGTCGCATTCGCAAAAGAAAAGAAAATCGACCTGACCATCGTAGGCCCAGAAGCACCCCTCTGCGAAGGAATCGTAGACCTATTCCAGGCGGAGGGCTTACGAATCTTCGGCCCTTCAAAAGCAGCCGCTCGCATCGAGGGCGACAAAGCATACGCCAAGAAACTAATGAAACTCGCCCACGTTCCAACCGCTGAAGCGAGAATCTTCCACCACCACGATCAAGCTTATGACTACGTCTCAACACGCGACACCGGCGTCGTAGTAAAAGCAGCAGGTCTCGCAGCTGGCAAGGGCGTCATCGTCTGCCAGGATCCCGCCGAAGCACTATTAGCACTCGACCGCATCATGATAGACCGAGACTTCGGCGATGCAGGCAACACCGTCATCGTCGAGGAAATCCTCAAAGGCCCCGAGCTTTCCGTTCACGCGCTCGTTGACGGCAGAACTATATACGTCTTGGATTCCGCACAGGATCACAAAGCACTAGGCGAAGCCGACACCGGCCCAAACACCGGCGGTATGGGCACCTACAGCCCAGCCCCCATCGCAACAGACGAAGTCCTCGCCATGGTAGAACGCGACGTACTCGTCCCCATCGTTGACGCAATGCGACAAGACGATGCACCATACCGCGGCGTTCTCTACGCAGGTCTAATGCTCACCCCAGCAGGCCCTAAAGTACTCGAATTCAACTGCAGATTCGGAGACCCAGAAACACAGGTCTTACTTGCACGACTGGAGTCAGACTTACTAGACTTGATCGAAGCAACCATCGACGGAAAGCTCGCCGAGGCAGACGTACGCTGGAACAAAAACCCCGCCGTCTGTGTCGTCATGGCCTCCGGCGGGTACCCGGGCATCTACCACAAGGGAAAACAAATCCAAGGACTTGCAGAAGCAGATGCCATGTCCGACGTTCACGTCTACCACGCCGGAACAAAAATCACTGGCGACCAGGTCATGACAAACGGAGGCCGCGTCCTCGGCGTTACCGGACTTGGCCCAGACATCGCCGCCGCCAAAGCTCGCGCCTACCAAGCCGTAGACATGATCTCATTCGAAGACGCATATGTCCGTCGCGACATCGCCGACAAGGCAATCAACGAAACTACCGCATAAACATCCCGACCTCCCCACCGCTTACATCCACAGAATCCCATCCGCACGCAAAATGGTTGACTGCGAGGCTCTTGAAAAATTCGCGATTTCGTTCTCTTTTCTACGAGCGGATCATCGCTGATCTTTCGAAGCTATTGGGTTGAGCATCCCCTGTAGACGCACTGACTTTCCCAAGCCGAACGACATCCGACGATCCATGTAGATCAAAATGCGCAGAACGCCGCCAGACGCTTCTGATTCATCACGAGTGCGGCAAGGTAGAATTCGATCCCCCGTGCCCCAGACGTCATTCGAAAGTCAGCCGCTGGTCGATTTCAAAGAGCCGCCAAGACCACCAGTTGTCTTCCGGGCAGCTTTTGCTAACCTACACCTTCTCGGGGCCGTAGCTCAATTGGGAGAGCGCCTGGTTTGCAACCAGGAGGTTGTCGGATCGTGCCCGATCGGCTCCAATCATAAGTGCTTGAAACACAACGACTTACAAGACTCAGCCAGCCTTTCGAGGTTGGCTTTTTTCGTTGGTGCTACGCCGGTGCTACGTTCGGTGTCGCTCGATTCTGCGAAGGATGCCCGTAGAAATCACGTTGTTTTCCGCGATCTGTTGAATAGAGGGGTTCATCTGGCCTGATTGGAGGGGCTGGTGGGTAGGCTGCCCGTTCTGTCGCACCGCGCCCGACCGACGTGGAACCCGAAGGAACCACGCCGATCGTACGGCACCGCGCAAATCATCCTTGATTGTCGCTAGGGTAACTACCCCGCCATAGCGTTGGGCTTGTGCTTATCCGCAAGGGAAAGAATCTCCGCGTCGCTCAATTTCATCTGAATGCATCGCTGCGGTCTGGCGATGACTTCCTGCTCTTCCCGTTCATCCGTAAAGCAAAAAAAGTCGTCGTCTTGGAGGGTGGCCGAAAACACAAACATCCTCTCGCTCGCGCCCCAACGGGCAAACCAGCAAGCAACGTTAAGTGAAAGAGTCCAAGATAGACCCCGAACGACACGTTTCCCGGCAAACTCAGCCACGCCACGATAGATAGTGCAGGGGAGCGAAACCGGAAGCCTTGTACCCGCGCCACGGAGGCGGCTGCGATCGAGTGTGCGGAACCAGTCTTCAAGTTCGTGCATGGGCCATCGCCAGTTTTTCCCCTTGCAACCGACGAAACCCTGCACAAGACACGCCTCCAACACCCCACGCTTTTGAAGGGCTCTCGCGTTGTCGATAACAATGTCCAGTGTACCACCCGTGCTATAGGCGCTTCCCGTGAACTCTTCGGCGTCGCCGGTTTTGAATGCTTCCCTTGCGCGATCCACTGAGTAGCTATCACACTTGGAAAGATCGAGTTTCATTTCATCGCCCATTCGGTCCGGCCTCTTTCAGAAACCCCACCCCGCCACAATGACGGGGCGGGTGGGTTGTCTACGCTTTCGCTTTCACGCGGTCCTTGCGTTCGGGCACGAATCGCAGAGAAGGTTTACTCGACTCGTCTACCCCTACCTGAAGTCGCTCGGCTAGCCTTTCAAGGGATTCGCTCGAAAACTTGGGGAGTAGGGAATTGATTTTCCCGATTGCCTCGCACCGAGCTTCGTCGCTGAGGGTGTTAAACAGGGCCATCACGCGGCCTCCTCTGCGCGGTGCTGCGGATGGATCATTAGTTTGCCGAACTTCGTCGCAAAGACTTCGCCGTCATCATCGCGGACGAAATATCCGTGCTCGCAAATCTCGACAACGACACCGTCAACGTATTCGTGTTCTTCAGGGTTGCACGCGTTCACCCGCATGCCTACTTCGACCTTGACCGTTGTGTACTCGTCTGAGTCGCTCGATGATGGGTCTTTGTCCCCCTGGGGAGAGTCTTCGTCCGTGTCCGTGTCGCCGGTGGTGGGTTTCTTTGGTTCGCCTTTTTGTTTAGCGACAAGCATAATCAACCCATCCTCGGCGAGTTTCTTTCTTGCGCAAGTGACTTCACGCAACGCGGCGTCAGCCATTGCTCGCCAAGCGTTCATAAAGTCCTCGATGTCGTCTCGGGAGTCTTCGTGTACGCAGTCAACGTTGCAGGATATCTGACCGCTAAGGATGCTCAGCACGGTCTCTGCCGTTCCGATCGGGCCATCGATTGCCCGTGCCATTCCACACTTTGGGCTGAATTCCCAACCTTCCAACACTTGTCGAAACTCTCCGGCTAGGCGATCTGGTAGGTGCGACTCTTGGAGCGTGAAATCGATACAGTGGAAGGGCAACAGGTTCCGCATCTTATCAAACTCTTCTTGTGGGAATGCCTTCTTTGTGGTGGCGTGTGTCTTCGTTTCGTTCTCTGTCATCGGTCTTACCTCCAGTTGAAGCAGACCCGTAGCATCGGTCTATCCGCTCGAGAAAGCGGTGGAGTCGTCGCCGACATTCCCCGGTGCTACGGGCGTGCTCGACGTGAGCGCAAGCGCCCACGGGAAGTTAGAAAGTTGAGTTTCTCGATTCATAGTGCCTGCATCATCGACCGCATCCGTCCACCGTCAACACCCGATGTTTTCACAGGGCTGGGCATGGAAGCGGTTGCATTCAGAATCGCTGTATCAGTCCCGGGCGCTTCCAGGGTTTTGTTGCATTCCGAGTCGTCGATTGCGAGGATTGTAGCTCGGCGATTCTGGACGCTGCGGGTGTGCCATAGAATACGACCCATCTTTTCACAGAAAACACCGATTCGCACACAGAGCGATCTAAGCCTCTCTGTTGGACTTTCGCGTTCGGGAGTGCAATCGCCCTAACAAGGTCCGTACGATCCAACGTGAGTGAAGTCTGAGTGTTTCGTTTACGTTGCGGGCGGTCGGTGGTAGCCTTTCGCTCGCGTTGGGACCATCGAACAACAGTCGGTCGTCTCGGTAGTTTCCAATGCAAGAGAACGAACGATACACTTGGAGTTGTTCCGTATGGCATTTGAAGACCGTCTGAAAATTATGCGTGAGATAGAAGAATCTCGCGGATCGACTGTGATCTGCTATTTGACATCGCTGCGCAATAATGTCGCCTCGAGCATCGCGGATGACGCCGTTCGAACTATGTTCAACCACCTTGGTAATCTGCCGGCCAAGGGTGTCACGAAGCTCGATCTCTTTCTTTGCAGCAACGGCGGGTCCGGGGTTGTACCTTGGCGACTCGTGACTTTGTTTCGCGAATACGCCGAACGGTTTTCAGTCCTCATACCCTATCGCGCCTATAGCGCTGCGACGCTGATCTCTCTTGGAGCGGACGAGATCGTCATGCACAAGTTTGGTGAACTTGGGCCGATCGACCCGACAGTCACAAACCCATTCAATCCGGTAGATGCCGCTACTCAGCAAAAAATTGGCATCAGCGTCGAAGACGTCCAAGCCTATATTCAATTCGTTAAGAAGACCGCAGGAATTACGCATCAAGATGAGCTGGTTCGAACTATCGAAATCCTTGCGAAGAATGTACATCCGCTCGCGCTTGGTAATGTTGAGCGATTTCTTTCTCAGTCGCGGATGATCGCGAAGAAGATTCTCAAGTCTCAACACGAGCCGCCGATTGAGCACAAGGTGAACGAGATAGTTGAGAACATGGCTGCCAAGCTATTCTTTCATGGCCACCCGATCAATCGTCGCGAGGCAAAGGAGGATCTCGACCTAAATGTCGAGACGCCCGAACCCAGACTCGCAGAATGCATGTGGAATCTCTACTTGGACTTCGAAGCGGAGTTTAAGAATTTAGATCCGTATCGGCCAGCCGCCAGCTTCGCTGCCAATGCCGTGAGCGGGGATAGCCGCGTTGATACTCTTCTTCATACTATGATTGAGAGTCGCTTTGGATCAACTAGACAAGAGACGGACCAACGGTGGACAATATCGTTCTTGCCGCAAGTTCCGCCAACGAAGCAATTTATGTCAGAGGAAGTTGCGACGCGGTGGGTTCACCTGCCCCCGACCTCGGACGCCAATCAGGTGGCACCGACTGGGACATAGGGACAGGCAACTCATGAGGGGCTGGGGAA
>JAJDDZ010000085.1 GCA_029260025.1 Phycisphaerae bacterium
CGAACCGCCAAAAAAGGAAGAAATCCCGATATAGGTCAGCAGTAGAACGAACAAGATCATAGCGGCTTCGTTGCAACGAACGAACACAAGAATCATACCACCCAACAAGCACAGCAATACAAATTCTTCGTGCAGAGAGTCCCGAAGGCCAATCGGCGAGGGACCACGATCGATGCGAGACCGAAACAGCGACTTCAGCGATTTCCATGAGTCCGTCCAAGCGCCGCCCGTCATCGACAACGGAAGATAACCAGCATGTTGTTCCAGTGTTCGCTCCCAAGAGTCTGAACCAACCGAATAGGTCGATACGTTGTAGAATTCGGCATCAATGTCCCGCTGCCCATTAACGCCCGCCGCACCGCCCGGAACAAATCGATACACGGGGTCCGGCGAAAGCAACATCCACGCCGCATATTTGACCGTATTGATCGCGATGGAAATGGGATGCTCAAGCATAACATCCTTGCCCGCTTGCCCCAACATCTTGGTCGCATCGGTAAAGGACAGTCCGCGAACTCGCTTGTACGAATTGATAACCGTCAACCGATCACGAAAACTCGCATCCGAATCAACGAAACCGCGATCGATCGCCTCCGCGACGACCGATTTGATGTCACGCATCGTAGAGCTTTTCGTTTCAGTCGTATCGAGGCGATCAAACTCAAGCGGGCGTATGTAAAGTAGATAGTCGACGCAACGAACCGTCCCGCTCGTCGAATGCAAGTCCCCGCTCTTAAGCATCCACGGCCCAGTAACCGCGACCAGGGGAATCGCTGCAACGCCAAGCGATAAACACGAACGACGCGCAAACGCCCCCACTCGTTCAGTGAATCGAAGTTCGCTGAACATGTCGTCATGTCGCAAATCAAACCACACACGCACGCACACAACGACCACCGCGACGCCGAAAAACATCACGCCGACGGGCTTAATGATATAGCCAACCCCAGCAAGCAATGAACAGAATACAAGCGGTCTCCAATTAGGCGACTGCCAATAGCGAACCAAGAAATACGTAGCTCCCGTAAATGCGAGCGTAAAAGGAATCTCCGTTAAAGGCATGTTGCAATAGGCAAGTACCTGCAAACTCAAACAACAGAGAATACCAGCAATCAGCGCCACGCTGCGCCGAGTTGTCACGCAAAATGCAAGCGCAACCGTCAAGAGCGCAAGCCCAATCCCCATCGCATGCTGCAAGACTTGCAGAGCAACCGGACTCGCCTCGCCAAACAGCTTGAACACGATCGCCAAAATAATTGGGTACCCCGGCGGCCGAAGCAAGAATAGTTCGTTGCTCCAATCACCACGAGTGACAATCCCACCCGCCAGCTCGATGTAATCGATCGAGTCGGGATAAACCCAAAGTGGCGTCGCCAAAAACGAGAACGTGTGTGTAAAGATCGCCACAACCGCGACGATCCAATAGACATAGTGCGAAGAACCGCCCCCGCCGTTCATGAATCCCGTCTTGTTCGAACTCTCCACCATAAGTGCTTCCTCTCTCGTCGCCTCTAATGGATCGCGACGAGACCTGGTCGATGCACACTGCACGCCCTACAATCCTCCATAGTTATCGGTCCACGAGAAACCCAACTGAAACCAGGACCACAAACCACGCGACCGACCCCCGCGTTTCGACAACCAATGTAAAGGACTGGAACGAAACCCGGACTTGTGGTAAATCTCGTCGCACCAAGAGCGACAGCCCGTGAATTGGTGTGCCGCCAAGAGATCTGACAAAAATCAGCGACCCAAAAGGTGCCTTCGTCAATGAACAGCCCATTAATCTTGCTAGCTGTTGGCTTGTCCGGCGTCGTGTTCGCGATTCTCGCCACAAGACTCGGAAAATCGCTCGCTGGAAAGGATAGAACCCTCAAACCCTACTTCCGGCGATTAGGTCGAGTAGCACCCACCCATCCATGCCCCTGCAAAAACCCATCAGGTTCCTACGACCAATGCTGCAGACCAAACGACGTCACGACAATCGAACAAGACGTGCGTGATTTCGTGTTTAGCTACTGGATGCGCAAGTCAGGCGGAAGATCGAGAGCGCGACCGATGAAGGCCCGCCTCGAAGACTTCCCAATGCCCGAAGTGATCCTCCCAGAATGGGTAACGTCTCCGGACGAATTTGCATTTCCCATCGAAGATGCCAAGATTCGCGAATGGTCACCGATCCCGCAGAACGCGGAAGACCAAAACTCTATGGAGTCAGTAGACAACGTACCGATCTAGGGCACAGAGATTTTAAGACCCAAACCGTACGGCAATCGCGACCGGATCGGTCCGAACAACAACGCCATCCATCTTGACTGCGGGAACATCGGTGTTGAGCTGGACATCAACAACAATACGGTCATCGCACGACGCCGGAAACCCGCCAGAGAGCTTCGCGCCGCCGCTAGACATATCAACAACCGAAGTCGGATATCGCCGACCGTCAGCCGCAAGAACGCTCGCACAAAGAGATTGCCCAAAGGGCGCAAAACGAGTCGCACACCGACGCTCACCACACACGGCGGGCGCCTTGACCGGTCTTAGTTGAATAAGCATAACGTCAGCCTCGATCCTCTTGTAGATATCTATCTAAAGAAACAGGAGCAAGAAAACACCGACCCCTGAGGGCGTTATCGGCCCATCCGAACAACGCCTCAAGATACGACCGCAGAGCGCTAGAAGTAAGACCGTCTCTTTGCTGATGGAAATAACTTATCGCATCGACGCGCACAGAACATGACGGTGTCAGAAACAATTCCACCACTGCCATATGGGACGATCAACTAGTCACTGCTAGGTCGTCCGATAGTCGCGAAGACCGGACCCCCATCACACATCCCGGTGCCCTCAATGGCCAAAATGCCAATCACCAACCTCAGACTTCAAGAATCGCCTCGGAACGTACGAAGTACAAGTGTGAAGTAGCGCGCACCACCCGGGACCGAATCAACCAAGAACGACGATATCGGACTCGCGAGCCGACGGAACGACAAAAGGCAAACACATTGCCACAACAGCATCGGAACAACATCTGTGTCAGAAATCGGCTCACATGCACGAGCAGCAAAAACCATACGCTTGAGCGAAGAGCGCGTTGTCGATCTCCTCGATAAGCTCGATAGTGAAGAGGGCGCGAACGCAGGAAAGCGAGGTAACGAGCGATTCAGTTACCGCCGAGGCTCCGTAACCACATCCCTCCAACAGCCAGGAGACTCATCAGCCCTTTCTTGCCTAGTTCACACCCGGTGCGTGGGCCAAGACGGAATCTCCTTCCTCCATGGAAGCTACGTGCACATCGGATCCGCCTGCTCGATCCAGCTGGTCACTCTTCACGGAAGTTGGGAAGACGTGACCGGAAGTGTCGTTCGCTGCGAGTACGTCGAGGGCAACATCCACGAGGTAACCGTCCAATTCGAGAATCCGATCGAC
Source organism: Phycisphaerae bacterium (assembly GCA_029260025.1). Taxonomy (GTDB): domain Bacteria; phylum Planctomycetota; class Phycisphaerae; order UBA1845; family UBA1845; genus JAJRUK01. The sequence continues at coordinate 3,427 of JAJDDZ010000085.1, forward strand.
CCATCTCTCTTCGCAGCAGACGCCGCACCATGTCGAGTCCTTCTCGTTGACGATGACCCCGCGATCGCACGGCTAGCATCATTCCACCTTGCGGAACTCAACGCTCACGCCGAACACATTACATCCAGTGTTGAGGCAATTGAAAAAGCGATCGAATCACCCTATGACCTGATCCTCCTTGACATCGACATGCCAGAACTCGACGGCTTGGAAGTCGTGGCAATCCTAAGAAGCAAGGGATACTCAGGACTCATCGCAGCCTTCACCTCGCTCGCACACCCCGACGACCGAATAAAATACATGAAGGCCGGATTCGACCAGCACGTCGACAAACCCGTAACCAGAGATGTCCTATCAAAACTCTTGGAAACTATTCGCGAAGAACCCGTACATAGTCTCTTCCACAACGACCCCGCCATGGCAGACCTCATCGACGCCTTCGTCGCAGAACTACCCCCAACAGTGCGAGAACTAGAAACCTCCGCCTTGGAGCGGAACGGCCCGAGACTCGCACAACTCGCACAGACCCTCATGGAAAGCGCAGGCGGATACGGGTTCGACGTCATCACAGAGGCGGCAGCAGCACTTCGGCAAGCCTGTATGGCCGGCGACCCAATCGACACCCTTCTATGAAAGCCCGTTGCGGGTCAAGTGTTTCTTTTGCGTTCTTTGGGTGGCCGTTGTGATCCCAATCTTCTATCCGAGCGTCGCCGGGGTGCTTGCCAACGCAAGTCACGGGTCCGGTTAGCCCAAGTGGGTCG
>JAJDDZ010000086.1 GCA_029260025.1 Phycisphaerae bacterium
GGGGTGCGTCATGGTGTGATCGCTACCAGGACTGACGTTTTTGGAAGTCGGGAGATTTCAGACTGAGTATTCGTCCGCGCGCCGTTACTTCGTACAAGAAAGTCCAGAATGTCGTGACACACAGCAGGGCTGATCGTCAATTCGAACGAACCACTCTCGTGGGTTATGCCGCAATCGCACGTGTAGGTCGAGATCCAGTGCCAGAAAAGTCCGCCACCGGATCGCAGGCCTCCGGCACGGTCGCTAGCTCCTCAGGGCACTCGTCAAAGGCGATCTCGCAGCCATCAAGGAAGACACTGCAGGGTGCGTCGGCCTGAAAAACGTTGTTCGACGAATTGCAGGCCGAGTTGAGCATTCCTTCAAAGCACGTCGAACTAGATGAGTTACAACAGGCGCCAGTCCGATCCAGCATACAATTGGACTGGTTGCCACTTGTGTGGCAGAAAGACCCGGCGCGGCAACCCGTCATGCACCTGTTCTCGAATGATGTGCTACCCGTGACGCAAATCTCGCATCCGTCGCAATCGCCGTCCGTACCACATTCCGGGCATCCCAAACCCCACGGCAGCAACACCGTCGCCGAAAAACCAAGAACGAGAAATCTGCGCGGGATTATACACAAGTAATGACGTAGCATAGTCGACCTCGACGAACTCAGGAAAACTGCTCCGAATCCAACGTCAGACCGCACGATCGGCGCGACGCGAACCGCGAGGCAGGAGATGGGCGCCCGACTTGGTTTATTCGATCCATGAGGAGTGTAAGTGCCGTGCGTTGGCCCGTCAATTACACTGTAGATCACCAGAGAAAGCGAAGATCTAGGATGAGGGGTTCTCGGCGCAGCCAGTTACGCGCATTTGAATATCTGGACACTACGGGGTGGCGAGAACTCGCGAAATGATGTCTCAAATGTCGCGCTGGATAGCGCTGCTATGTGTCGCGACAACCTGGACTTTTCTGCACGAACCAACGGAGCTTAGCTTTCGCTCCAGCTCAGAGCCAATGCTACTCCGCGAATCGCTCTTCCTTGCTGCAGTCGCCAAACCTCGCTATCTAGAATGCCCCTCTCGATGCGGCGGAGGTGACGAAAACTCGCGTGCAAAAGTCCAGAGTGTCGATGTACACAGCACAGGTCCATGAATGGCACGACGTGTGCAGGAACCCTCGTGACCTAGGACCCTTGCGGTCGGTCGGGCTCGGGAAATCCACAGAGTTGGAGCTTCTTATGACTCAACATCAGGCGAAGACCGTGAGTACGGTCGACGGGAACGAGGCAACCGCCTCTGTCGCCTATCGAATGAACGAGGTGATTGCGATCTACCCAATCACTCCCTCATCCGCGATGGGCGAGCTCTCCGATGAGTGGTCCGCTCGCAGTATCAAGAACATCTGGGGTAGTATTCCCAAGGTAGTTGAAATGCAGTCGGAAGGCGGAGCGGCAGGCGCAGTTCACGGCTCGTTGCAAGCTGGTGCGCTGACCACGACCTTCACCGCGTCGCAGGGTCTGCTGCTCATGATTCCGAATATGTACAAGATTGCAGGCGAGCTGACACCGTTCTGCATGCATGTGACGGCGCGCACGCTCGCCACTCACGCACTGTCGATCTTCGGCGATCACTCCGACGTGATGGCATGCAGACAGACAGGATTTGCGATGCTCTGCTCGAACTCGCCACAGGAAGCTCAGGATATGGCCTGCATCGGCCAAGTTGGGACGCTAAGCTCTCGCGTGCCGGTTCTACATTTCTTCGACGGTTTCCGCACTTCCCACGAGATAGCCAAGATCGAGCAACTCAGCGATGACGACTTGCGCTCCATGCTGGACGACGCGCTGGTCAAGTCGCACCGAGATCGCGCGCTCACACCCGATCGACCTGTGATTCGCGGTACAGCACAAAACCCCGACGCGTTCTTTCAGGCGCGAGAGGCAGGAAACTGCTTCTACTCTGCCTGCTCCGGCCTCATCCAGGAAGCCATGAACCGTTTCGCCAGTCGTACAGGTAGAGAGTACAGGCTATTTGAGTACGCGGGCCACCCAAAAGCGGAGCGCGTGGTGATCATCATGGGCTCGGCCACCGAGACGGTGAGGGAGACCGTCAAGTATCTGACGAACGAGAATCAGAGGGTAGGCGTATTGAACGTACGCCTATTCCGACCGTTCTCGATCAAGGACTTTGTCTCCGCACTACCCGCAACGGTTCGCAGCCTGGCCGTAATGGACCGGACCAAGGAACCAGGCGCGATTGGTGATCCGTTGTACTTGGACGTGATTGCCGGGCTGCGCGAAGCGCGTGATCTGGGTCATTCGAGCTTCGTCGGTGAACCAAGTGTCATCGGCGGGCGTTACGGACTGTCTAGCAAGGAATTCACGCCCGCGATGGCAAAGGCAGTCTTCGATGAATTGGCGAAGGACAATCCCAAGAACCATTTCACGGTGGGCATCGTCGACGATGTCACGCATTCCTCCCTTGACGTGGATGAGGATTTCGACATCGAGAGCAGCGATACGGTGAGGGCAGTTTTCTTCGGCCTGGGAGCGGATGGGACGGTCGGAGCGAATAAGAACTCGATCAAGATCATCGGCGAAGAAACCGAGAACTTCGCGCAAGGCTACTTCGTCTACGACTCCAAGAAGTCGGGCGCGATCACGATCTCTCACCTGCGATTCGGTCCCAAGCCGATCAGCGCTCCGTACCTGATCAGGCGGGCCAGTTTCGTAGCCTGCCACCAGTGGGAATTCCTGGAGAAATACGAGGTGCTCGAATACGCAGAGGAAGGCGGGGTCTTCCTACTCAATTCTCCTTACTCAGTCGACAAGGTCTGGGACCATCTGCCCGGCGAAGTGCAGGAACAGTTGATCGAAAAGAAGATCCGCTTCTACGTAATCGATGCGGTTCCGGTCGCGAAAGCGACAGGGATGGGCGGGCGGATCAATACCATCATGCAAACCTGCTTTTTTGCGATCTCGGGCGTTCTTCCCTGTGATGAAGCGATCGCCGAGATCAAAAAGTCGATCAAAAAATCGTACGAAAAGAAAGGCGAAGAAGTCGTCAAACGCAACTTCGCCGCTGTTGATGAGACGCTGGTCAACCTGCACGAAGTGACAGTGCCCGCCAAAGTTACCGCCACTACTGGCCGCACGCCGTTGGTCGCTGAGAATGCTCCCGAATTTGTGAAACGCGTGAATGCGGTGATGATGGCGGGGAAGGGTGATCTTCTGCCGGTCAGCGCCTTTCCCGTGGATGGAACCTGGGAGACCTCAACGACGAAGTGGGAAAAACGCAACATCGCGCTTGAGATCCCGATTTGGGACGAATCGATTTGCATCCAGTGCAACAAGTGCGCTTTTGTTTGTCCGCATACGGCAATTCGGGCAAAGGTCTATTCCCCGGATGCACTGAACGGCGCGCCCGAGTCGTTCCGCAGTAACAACTACAAAGCTCCGGATTTCAAGGGGATGAAGTTCACGATTCAGGTGGCTCCCGAGGATTGCACCGGTTGCAAACTGTGCGTGCATGTCTGCCCCGCCAAGGACAAGTCGAATCCACGGCATAAGGCCATCAACATGGAAGTTCAGTTGCCCGTTCGGGAACGGGAACGACAGAATTATGGGTTCTTCCTCGATCTACCTGACCCGGATCGTACCAGCATCAAGCGGTTCGATGCGAAGGGCTCACAGTTCTTGCTACCGCTCTTCGAGTATTCCGGTGCCTGCGCCGGGTGCGGTGAGACCCCCTATGTCAAGTTGCTCACGCAGTTGTTCGGCGACCGCGCGCTGATCGCCAAC
>JAJDDZ010000087.1 GCA_029260025.1 Phycisphaerae bacterium
GCCTAGCTCGGTGTTCAAGCCGGCCAGGACGAACATCATGCCTGCCTGGAGGACGAACATGGCGACGAATGCGGTGGTTCGCCCAATGCGGTCAGATATGAACCCCCAGAACACGCGTCCGATGGCGTTGAAGATAGCCAACCATCCGACAGCTTCCGCTCCCTTGAGAAGTAGAGAGTCGGTTGTGGCCTGCCCGATCCCGACACCGGCGGCGGCGACGAGTTGTTCGCCGGCGAAGACCTTGACGATTCCGATGACCATGAGCCCCGCCATCGCTCCGCTGAAGAACATCAGCCAGAGAACGTAGAAGACTGGGCGGCGAAGTGTCTCCTGCCAACTCGATTCCCCTGAGAGCTTGGGTGCTGCCAGCATACCTGGTGGATTGCACAACATTAGGGCGCCCAGCGTGACGAACACGAAACAGACCGCCCCGTGGACGAGAAAGAAATTAGCAATGCCGTTATCTTGAATGTAGCCCAGCGCTCCGAGACTGCGACCCTTGAAAAGAAACGCCCCGAACCCAAAACCCGCAACCGCGACGCCTGAAACGAGACCCTTACGATCGGGAAACCACTTGATTAATGCTGCGATGGGACAGACGTACGCAAAGCCGATCCCCGCGCCGGCTAAGAAACCAACGGTTCCCCATAGCAGGAATAGTTTATCAAACTCGTCGGTCTTACCCACGTATTGATTGCCCAGCACGACTCCGGCAACGGTCACCGCGCACATCAATGCTAATGGAACGTGTTGGAGGATGGGCACCTCCTTGCGATCCACCTTGCCAAAAAGGGCCTCGAATAACATCAACAGGACGATGCCAACGGTCCCTGTGAAGGCTGCGTGGGCGAGATAGAAGACGAACGGCTTGGTCATCAGCCCAGCGAATAGGAATCCCAGCCCCATGAGCGCAGCGCCAATAATGGCGGTGAAGCGTGGCCCTTTAATATCCTGCACCCTTCCGGCGATGACCATCGTCACAGCAAACGACAGAATGCAGATTGAGAAGGCGTACTTGAGATAACTCTGCTGCGCAGCGCGTTCAGCGCGGGCGTGAGCTTCGTTGGCAACGATGATCGTTCCAGATGTATCCTGCCCAGCTGCTACGGCGGATTCATGTTGAATCTGAGTCAGGACCGTTGGAAAGACATCCGCTTGAAGCGGCTCCCAGAAGATGCTATATCCATAGACCGTGCCCAGAATGAGCTGGACCAAGATAGCCCCGACCAGAACCCGCCATCTAGCAGCGGAAGTTGCGGGTGGAGGCGGCTTGACGGCGCGTGTTGCACCGGTCATGGATCATCTCCCTCTGGTTCACGGCGTTGGTCTGTACGTCTTGACGAGATCCTCGACGACACTGGGGTCTGCAAGGGTGCTGATGTCACCAACCTTATCCGGCTGTCCCTCAGCGATTTTGCGGAGGATACGCCGCATGATCTTGCCCGAGCGGGTTTTCGGCAGCCCTGGTGCCCAGTGGATCCTGTCGGGCGTAGCGATCGGACCGATCTCGGCCCGCACATGCCTGACCAACTCCTTCTTCAATTGGTCGGTGTACTGTTCGCCCGTTTTGAGTGTGACATAGGCGTAAATACCCTGGCCCTTAATTTCGTGAGGGAATCCCACCACGGCAGCTTCGGCTACATTGGGGTGCGACACGAATGCACTCTCGACTTCTGCGGTACCCATGCGGTGACCTGAGACGTTGATGACGTCATCAACCCGCCCAGTAATCCAGTAGTAACCATCCTCGTCACGGCGGCAGCCATCGCCGGTGAAATACAGCCCGGGATAGGTTGTGAAGCACATTTCCTTAAACCGTTCGTGCTGACCGTAGACTGTGCGCATGATGCCGGGCCATGGCTCCTCGATGCACAACACGCCCGCGCCCGGTCCCTCGATGCGCTCTCCCTCGGGCGTCAGCAGCACGGGCTTGACCCCGAAGAACGGCAAGGTGGCTGACCCGGGCTTGGTAGGGATTGCGCCTGGAAGCGGAGTGATCAGGGCGCCGCCGGTTTCCGTCTGCCACCAGGTATCGACGATTGGGCAGCGCTCCCGTCCGACTTTCTTATGATACCACATCCATGCTTCGGGATTGATCGGCTCGCCAACTGTTCCAAGGAGCTTGAGACTGGATAGATCGCGTGCCAGTGGGAATTCATCACCCTCGCGCATCAGAGCACGGATGGCCGTTGGAGCGGTATAGAATTGAGTAACCTTAAACTTATCGACGACATCCCAGAACCGACCGGCGTCTGGATAGGTGGGAATGCCCTCAAACATGACCGAGGTCGCCCCTGTCGCCAGCGGGCCGTAGACGATGTACGAGTGCCCGGTGACCCAGCCGATGTCGGCAGTGCACCACCAAATGTCGCCGTCGTGATAATCGAAGACGTATTTGAATGTTGCGGCAGCAAAAACCATGTATCCGCCGGTGGTGTGCAGCACACCCTTGGGTTTGCCGGTCGAACCGGAGGTGTAGAGAATGAACAGTGGGTCTTCCGAGTCCATCCACTCGCATTCGCAAACCGGATCGGCCTTGGCGATCAGATCGTCCCACCAGAGATCGCGACCGTCCTGCATGGGCACTTGGTATCCGGTTCGTTTGACCACGATCACCTTCTCGATACTGGGGCAACGAGTGACTGCTTTGTCAGCTTTGGTCTTCATGGGGATGTCGTTCTTCGGTCCGCGCATCGCCGTATCCTGGGTGACCAAGATCTTGCATTCAGAATCCTGAATCCGATCGCGGAGTGAGTCCTCGGAAAAGGCGCCGAACACGACCGAATGGACCGCGCCTATTCGGGCGCAGGCTAGCATGGCGATGGGCAACTGCGGAAGCATTTGCATGTAGAGGCAGACACGGTCGCCTTTCTTGACGCCAAGTGATTTTAGCGCGTTGGCAAACTTGCAGACCTGCTGGTGAAGTTCACTGTACGTCAGTGTGGAGTCCTCCCCGGGCTGGTTGCTCTCCCAAATGAAGGCTGCCTGGTCACCACGTTTGGCCAAATGGCGGTCCAAGCAGTTGTAGCTGATGTTCGTCTTTGCCCCAAGGAAGTACTTAATGGAGATTCTATCTTTGAAGTCGAATTCTCGTACCTTGGACCATCCTTTCTTCCAATAAAAGTCTTCAGCTATGTCGTTCCAGAAGCCATCGGGATCATTGACCGAGCGGTTGTACATCGCCTGGTACTGCTCCATCGAGTCGATGTGAGCTTTTGTGGCAAAAGCTTCTGCTGGGGGAAAGAGCGATGTCGGAGTAGCGGTGGCAGTGTCCATGGGGGACTCCTTGACTAAACGTGCCGTGAACAACTAATCAAAACGCCCGCTTGGTTTTCTGCCCAAGGGGGGCGCTGTATTTTTTGTCATCACGAATCTTCGTGCAAGCGCCATACCATAGTCTTGTCATTGACGGACTCATCTAACGCGGTCTCATTGGTCGGCGGGCGATGTCGGGTCGATCGTCAAGTTAAGTTGCCTGATAGCCATCTCGCGAATCTTGAACTTCTGTACCTTGCCGGTAACGGTCATGGGATACTCGTCAACAACGATCCAGTAACGTGGCACCTTGAAATGGGCGATCTTTCCCTCGCACAACTGGCGGAATTGCTCTGACGTTGGTACTTGTCCGAGAGATTTCGGCTCGATCTTGATGCACGCGAGTAGCTCTTCGCCGTACTTTTCGTCGGGCACACCTACCACGTAGGCTTCGGCGATCCCCTCCAAGGTGTTGAGGAATTCTTCGATCTCCCTGGGATAGAGATTCTCGCCTCCGCGAATGACCATGTCCTTGATTCGCCCCGTAATGCTCACATAGCCGTCGTCATCCAGCACGCCAAGGTCGCCCGAATGTAGCCATCGGGCTTCGTCAATCGCCTCACTTGTGGCCTTCGGATCACTGTCGTAGCCGCGCATGACGTGGTACCCGCGAAAACATAGCTCGCCCTGCGTGCCGCGCGACACGGTGGCTCCAGTCTCCGGATCGACGATCTTGAGTTCCTGATGAGGCATGACGGTTCCCACAGTGCCCACACGACGCTCCAGTGGATCGTGGGGTCGCGTTAGCGTGGTTACGGGTGACGCCTCGGTCTGCCCATAGGCGATCAAGATCTGCTTCAGGTGCATCTGTGTGACTACGCGACGCATGAGCTCGACCGGACAGGGTGCGCCAGCCATAATGCCCGTGCGCAATGTGGACACATCGAACGAGCCAAACTCGGGATGATCTAACTCTGCACGGAACATCGTTGGCACGCCGTGAAGAACTGTGCATCGCTCCTCTTGCACTGCCTTAAGCGTAGATAACACGTCGAACGCTGGCGCGGGGATGACTACCGCGGCACCGTGCGTCATGGCCGCGAGGTTACTGACGACCATTCCGAAGCAATGGTAGAATGGTAGTGGCACGCACACTCGATCTTCCGGCGTGAGTGCCATGATTTGTCCGATATGGTAACCATTATTGAGAATATTGTTGTGTGTGAGCTGCACGCCCTTCGGGAATCCTGTCGTGCCGGACGTGTATTGAATGTTGATTACGTCGTCAATGTCGAGCGAGTCTTCGCGCAACTGGAGTTGTGCGTCCGGCGCTTCATCGCCGAGTTCCGCAAACGCTCTGCGCGTAAACATCCCGGGATGCTCTTCGCGACCGATGAACACGACACTCTTCAAGCTTGGGAAACGCCAAGAGTCTATGTGACCTGGCTCACACCGCTTGGCCTCCGGGCAAACTTCGTAGAATATGTCGAGATAATTCGAGGCTTTGAAGGATTCAACTAGCAGCAGCAGCTTCGCCCGGGAGTGCCTCAACACATACTCTAATTCATGCGTGCGGTAGGCCGGGTTAACGTTTACCAGAACGGCGCCGATCTTCGCGGTCGCGTACTGGGCGGTGATCCATTCGTAGTTGTTGGTTGACCAAATGGCAACGCGATCGCCGCGCTCGATGCCGAGACTGAGAAAGGCTCTGGCGGACCGATCGACCATAGCTCGGAATTCGTTGTACGAATAGCGTACGCGCTGCGGCAACCCCGCCACGGCTAGTCGATCCGGGTGCTGCACGGCGATCCGATTCAGGCACCGCCCGATGGTCTCTCCCAGAAGGGGCGCGACGCTTGACCCCTGGATGTAGCTCAACGGCATCATGGTGTTGTTCCTCTGCGCTTGACATCACGTCTGGTTCAAGTCACTCCTGTCACTGCGGTCATCGGGGCGTTCTTGCTATTTATCGACAACAACGCCGTCTCAGTTCGAAAATCCTGACTGGATCATTGCAAAATCGCGTAGATCAACGTCGCCGCTCTCATTGAGATCGAAGCAGTCGCACGCGGTCCCAATGCCAACACCTGGACCGAGGAAGCACGCGTGCATTCCTCCGTAGTCGAGCCAGTCCACAGCGCCATCGTCGTCGCAGCGGATCCCGCAATCGGTGACAGCACGGACAGATCGGGCGGCAGGTTTTCGAGCATACCCCGTGCCACCGGCGTCCGAATAGACCGCCTCAGGTTGATGTGACATCCCTACTCGCGATACCACGACCAGAGGGTCACCGGAGAAGCTGCGTGCTCGGGGCGTTTTTCATGAGGCTGCGGTAGCAGGATTTCTGGCCGGGCGCGAACGTCGCAAGGTTGGGTTTCTCACTCCGAAGAATCACATCGCCGAAGCCCGCTTCCCGAACGACGATCACAACTGGAGGCGATTGGCCTTCTCATCAGCGCGGAGGTTGCGATTCGAGTACCAGTTCTGCTCTTGCTCTTCGCAAGTCGTGCAGAAGCAGTTCGCTTTCAAGTCACTTTCCTCCGCAGCCGACGAAAATGGCACGACGCAGTACCGGTCTTGACACTTGGTAAACCCAAGGGGATGTCCGACCTCATGTACAGCTTCCCGTTGACCAGAACGGCGCCGATGTTGGCCGTCGCGAACTGCGCGGCTATCCACTCGTAGTTGTTCGTTGACCAGATGGCGATCCGATTCACACAGCGCCCGACCGTTTCTCCGAGGAGCTGTACTCTACTCGGGCCGTAATATGTAACTCAAGTGAGCCATTATCTAGCGTTCCTGTCGAAGGCTTTCCATTTGCTGCTGACTCAACGGCGTTGCAAAGAGCATCTGCCGAAGCTCTTCTACGGGTTCGAGCTTCTCCCAGTTTTCCGCAATGAACGGTGGATCAGTTGCGGATAGATCTTCCGGAAGGTATCGCGCGTAGTCGTACAGCAGCGAGCTTTTCCAGTCGTCCGGGATTGGGATCAGACCGCTGGGGCCTTGAAGCACACCGTCTACGAACTCCGTGGCCCGAATCGTTCCTGTGTCGAAGTACTCGTTTGTTTTTTCGCTGGCATGGCAATCGTCACAGTGGCGCCCATCGCCCGAAATCGTGTGCGCATAGAATGGCGCAATGGTGATGAAAGCTTTGTCACTATACGTCAGCGATTGCGAGCTTGCGGTCGTGACCTTGCCGTCTGCCCCGTTGACCAGGTACACGAACCCGTGCCGCGGAGGGGGACCATAGAACCGTTTGACGTGTTCTTCGACCTCCGTCTCAAAGTGACAGCTATCACACGAAACGACGGACTGTGAGTGGCAGGCTGCACAATCAATGTTCGCCATATGGATCAGATGCTCGGTCACATTTGTCGCGGGTTCAGGTGCGGTTCCACCGTCCCTGTGGCAGTCATCACAAGCAGGCCGTGGAAGATTCGGATCCTGAACAGATGTGTAGGTATTCCCATCGCCGTGCATCTGTGTCTCTTTATGGCAGTCCATGCAGACCATCCCCGCATCGCGATGGACGTCCGTCATGTGAGCAACTCCCGCGGCCGCGAGGCTCTTCTCGGCGCCGACGCGCGAGTGGCATGCGAGGCAAACCGCCTCAGGGACATCCGCTGTGGGGTTGGCGGGATCGGCGTGACAGTCCGCGCACCCTGGCTCGTAGGTTGCCGCATCGACGGGCGTACCGTCGGCGAAATTTGCGGCATGGCAGTCGGCGCAAGGGAGCGTGTCGTATTCGATTCCCGTAAGCTGGAAGAACCCGGGCTCCTCGGTCGTTCCTTCGTAGAACGTTCGCTTGCCCTCGCGGGTCCCGTGAAGGCTCGTAGCGAAGTTGGCCGTGATTCGCTCGATCGCTGCGTCATCCGTTCCGCCTCCATCTGTCGGAACGACACCACAACCCACCAAGTGGCTAAGAGTTGCGAGCGAAATCGCCGTGACCGCGGCCACCGCACGCCTCACCGAATTTCCATCTTTTACGTTCATCGTGGTTTCTCCTTTTTGGGATAGTCTGCGTAAGTCTTACCTCCGCCCCGGTTGCGCATTCACATGAACGCATGTTGGAAGGATCGAGGCGAGCGACCAAGCTGGCGGCCCGTGACTGCGCTGTAGGAGCGTCCGCGAGAGTACCGGGCACCCGCCGTGCCAGCGCCTTCTCGACTCTTCGTGTCCACGCCGAGACTGTTCGTTGGTGGGAAAGCTGACTTCCAAAGCATCGTTGCAAGACGTAGCGTCGGACAGTTTGTCGCATGCCAGTTGTAGCGGACATAATGACCGGGCGCAAGGGCCACAAGATGCGCATTATATTCGACCACCGGGCCCTTGCAGGCGTGGTTTGACATGATCGACTTAGCGGTTCGTCTGCGCTCTCGACGCCCATCTGCGCCGATGCCGATACATGCTTTTTGGCAATCTCCGAATTCGCACCAAGGGACTCGCACGCGACGAGGCTCATCGGGCAACACGTGCCAGCATGCGCGCTAGCAGGCTCCTCAGTCATGAGTGCAAGCTAGGTCTCCCTCGTTCGTCATGTTGATTGGCTCGACACAGCGCACAGAAGCGATCCGACTTCAGGTCGATTTCCTCAGCGGCCGCGGAGAAGGACATGACGCAGTTTCGGTTTTGGCAGTGCGTAAACCCTAGGAGATGTCCGACCTCATGGACAGCTTCCCGCTGGGCGCGCGAAACGAGGATCTTTGCATCCTCCGGGAGTCCGTAGAAGCTCGTGCGAAGACGGTGTAGCGAGATGATTGCTGCCACGCCTCGAAACCTCGCCACTCCAAAAACAAACGTGAACACCGAGGAGAAAATATCAACGTCAGTTATCCCGAGGACGCGGGATCCCTTCGTTTTGGCGAGTTCTTCCAGTGGCGGCAGGAGCAGATGGCTGTCGTATTGCCCGCGCGAGGTGTCGTACGCCGCTGCGGGGTCGATGCACATGTCGGACAGGCGGCATGGGATCGCGAGCGGATTAGGCAGGGAAGCGACTAGCGAGTCGAGCAGTCCTGGCGGGATTGCGCCGACCGGTATGAGATCGAGCTGGCCCACCATCAGTCCTTGGTCAGCCCGTATTGTTTGATCTTGTTGTAGATCGTGGTTCGATCCACGTCGAGAATACGGGCGGCCCGTGTGATGTTCCAGTCGCTCTCTCGCAACACCGTTACGACATGCCTCTTTTCGGCCGCGGCGAGAGACATTTTGTTGGCAACGGCGGCGTGCCGTGCATCTA
>JAJDDZ010000088.1 GCA_029260025.1 Phycisphaerae bacterium
GAGTTGGAAAAGGTCGATGAGCACAACGAATGTACCGAGTGGCAGGCGTTTGCGAGGACGTTACGACGATTGTTACGCGGTGGGATTCGCCTGGGCAAGCGACCGGACTTCGCGCCGGACAAGTTTGAAAGCAAGGTGCAGCCACTCGATAAGCGATTGAGGACGCTGTCGCGCGAGGAGCCGATCGATGGCGATACGCGTCGCTTAACCAAGCGCCTTCGCAAGCATGTGGATCATATCTTTACGTTTTTGGATTACGATGATGTGCCGTTTGATAATAACTTTGCGGAGCGTCAGATTCGCCCGGCTGTCATCCTGCGAAAGAATAGCCAGTCGAATCGCTCGGATCGCGAGGCTGCAACGCAAAGTGTCGTGATGGGCGTCTGAGTATCGACGCCAAAGTATAAGCTCGGTATCGATCACGGTTATTTGGATCCTGTGTTGGAGACCGGTCACGCCGAATCGACTCGGTTGGCGTTGATGGAGTACGGTCTGAACATAGACTACGATTTGTCAGGAGCGATGCGTTGGTCGGCGGATGTGGGTGTGTGGACGATCTCCTCATTCCTTTATTTCAGTGACGCGCTTGGACATCCGGAGGACGAGGGTTTGATTCAGGACGAGTTGTTCGGCGGCGGGGCCATCGGGTCGTTCTGAGTAGACTCCGCAGGGGTCTCGTCAGACATCGGGTTTTCCGACCGATGTTTCGGGGAATTCAGAGAGCGTAGTGATCGGTAGGCAGTTGGCTGCTGACAAAACACAAGCCTTGGTTGCGCAAGGTCAGTGTAATCGCAGGTAGGTGCCTTCCCTCCTACGACGCGTCGGCCTAGGCTCCTTTCACGCTTCGCGATGATTCCAGCGCCGCTGCCTACCGGGAGTCCGGAACAACCTATCAGAGAACCACACTGTCCTCATTCTTGCATCAAGAGGAACTACGCAGAATGGACCTGCCCCGAGAAGGATTCGATTTCGGCAGGGCATCGATTGCGGGGCGATGATCTACCCCGCAACTTGAGATGCAGCCTCGACCGGCACCAAGTGTTGTCTTATCGTCTCGATGAGCTTCGCACGGTTGATCGGTTTCGTTGCGAAGTCGGTGCACCCAGCCTGAATGCACTTCTCGCGGTCGCTGGCCATCGCGTGGGCCGTGAGTGCGATGATCGGCCCGGTGTAGCCCTTCTGGCGAAGTCGCTCGGTGGCTTCGTAGCCGTCCATGACGGGCATTTGCATATCCATCAAAATGACGTCAAAAGGATCGCCTTTCTCGTGACTTGCCATCGCTGCGTTGAGCGCGAGCTCACCATTCTCGGCAACAATGACCTCCGCGCCCAACTTCTTAAACATTCCGACGATCAGAACTCGATTGACCACGTTATCCTCGGCCAGGAGAATGCGGCATCCTGGCAAGGCAACTTGGGAAACTTCCGGTGCGATGTTTGCGCTGTCTGCAATTACCGTCATGGACATGGCGTCGTCGTGCAAACATACGCCATCGAGCGTCCCAGAGGCCACGGTGACTCGGAAAGTGGAGCCAGCCCCCTTCTCCGTCGCGGCAACGGTTATGTCACCGCCAAGCATCTCGGCAAATCGCTTGCTGATGTACAGGCCAAGGCCTGACCCCCCGAACTGCCGAGTGATTGAGCTGTCGGCCTGCGTGAACGCCTGAAATAACGTGCTCTTCTGACACTGGGTCATCCCACATCCCGTGTCGATTACATCAAATCGGAGATGCGGCACGTCGTGGTCGTGTACGAGCCGCGTCACGAGGCGAACGGATCCGGTCTCCGTAAACTTGATCGCGTTGCCGACCAGATTGATAAGTATCTGTCGTATACGCGTGGGATCGCTTTGAATGGTCGCAGGGATCGCCCCTTCGTATTCTAGGTCGAAGGACAGGCTCTTGGCGTCGGCCCGAACGCTCATCAGGGAGGCCACCTCGGCGATGATCCGACATGGCTCACATGTTGTGCGTTCGATCGTCATCTTGCCCGCCTCGATCTTGGACAGATCAAGGATATCATTGATGAGATCCAGCAGGAACGCCCCGTTGCAGCGAATAATGTGGATACAGTTCAATCTTTCCTGCTCGGACTGCGAGGTGTCCAACAAGTTTTCACTGAATCCGAGGATGGCGGTCATAGGCGTTCGGATTTCGTGGCTCATATTGGCTAGGAAGTCTGTCTTGCACTTGCTGGCGACTTCGGCGGCGTCTTTGGCCACGATCAATTGACTATTGGCGTCCTGCAGGGCGGTCATCGTTGATTCGAGGGTAGCCGTTCTCTCGGTGACGCGATCTTCGAGTTGGTCCCTGGCATTCTCAAGGTCGTTCAGCGTCTCAAACAAGAAATCGGTTCGACGATTGAAATGGTATGCCAATTGACCGAGCTCACTTTGCGATGTGTCGCATAGTCGTTCATTAAAGTTGTCTTTACTGGCAGACATCTTCCTCAGTTGGTCAGATAACCGTCGAAGCGGCCGTATGAACAATCGTTTGGACACGAAAAACATGATGAGCAGGGCACTCAACTCCAAGCCGATGACATAGGATCCAACTTTCAGAGTTGCCGCGTCTGCCGGAGCATAGAACTTGGACATGGGCGTCACAACGATCAGTTTCCAGTAAGTGGTCGGCATATGGAAGATCGAAACCATGATCGGCTCGTCGAAGAGTAGGCAATCGTCCAGAAACAGTCGCTCGATCTCGTTTGAAGATACCGTGGCTTCACCCAATGGGTCGTTTAGTACGGCGACTATCAAACGTGCTTCTTCGCGACTGATCTGGTCACTACGCTTCTCGATATCGCGGACGATCTCAGTGGCTTCGGGTGCTGCCAGGTTAGCTGCTTCCAAGATGCGGCGATTTACCCCCGCCAGGGCGTCAGCGACCGAGCTAAAGGACGTATTCTCTTGAGCGACATCTGATGCGGTGAGAAACTCTACGACGGAGTGACCATCGTCATCGACGTGGTTCCGAGTGACGACTTCTAAATCGGGGAACGTTAAGAACTTGTTGTTACGGTCAACAAGGAACATGTACCCACGCATGACATCGGAGGCGTCGTGAAGCATGGCGCCAAGGCCTTCCAGTTTCAAATCGACCGTGGCGACTCCGGCCAGGCGGCCCTCGTTGTGCATGGGCACGGTGCATGTCACCATCGGCTGTTGCGAATGGGGGTCTACGTACGATTTAGACCAGAACGATTTTCCTGGTGGGTAGTGCGTTGCTGGCACATACCATTCTTCCTTGTGATAACCACGACCAGCTGGATCGTTGTAGTCGTCAAAGTACTTCATTGTTCCATTCGGCTCGCGTCCCCAGAAGAAGCTACGCCGTTCGACGCCCGGAGAGAACGCGTTTGGTTCAGGCCATATTCCGCCGCCAGCGATGAAATCTTCGTTGCCCTCGTAATCAATGACATGAGGCATGACATTCTTATAGGTATCCACATCGGTGCCGAGTTTCTCGCCCAAGTTCGCGAGAGATGTCGTCAAACTCTCCGCAAGTGCAGTGCGTGTTTCGAGATCGGAGACGACCCGGTTGCCAAGTTGTTCGGCCAGGTCTTTGCCTTCTTCTATTAGCAGCGATCGCTCGACCGTAAACATGACTGCGATCGTGGACCCAATCATGACAACAAGCAAGCAAAGTTGACATAACGTCAACTTGAAATGAAGGCTCTCGGACCAGTGCATCGAGTGGCCCTGCTGGGCGATAGCGCTAGCGTCAGTAGGTTTTGCACGTATCGGTTCGATCATTGTATCCAAGGCTCGTATTAGTTACTCATTGTCTTGAAGCCCGGCGTTAGTTCAGATCCAAGGCGACGGAAGGTCGCAATGAGAGCAAGCAACGCTACGCGTGGTTTCTACTCAACAGGAATTTCGATCCGTCAACTAGTGTCACTGAAGATCGAACCAAACGGACACCTTGGGAATCCGTCTCACGTAGTTGTAGAGTGACAGAAAATGTTAGTGAATCGCATCTCCCAGAAGCTCCTCCTCAACGAGCCGATATCACGCAACTGGTCGGTCATTCTGTTTCTTCATCGGATTGGACTGAGGGACACTGAATCCATGCGTTAATAGTAGTATGTCAGCCGAAGTGAGCGCGTCCGATAAACTGTTACCCACTCAACCAGTGAGGTCTCCTCGATCAAGCGTGCGCTGAAACCATTGATCGACTTGTATGGAAAAACCGAAGCACGAGATTTTGGCCCGTTGGCACTGAAAACGCATCGAGACTCGCTGATTGAGGCGGATCTTTCGCGTGGCGTAGTCAACAACCACGTCAGCCGCATCAAACGGTTCTTTAAGTGGGTGACAGCTAACGAGATGGTGCCTTTACATGTAAGCCACGGACTTCAATGCGTTGCAGGTCTCAGATACGGCAGATCAACAGCTCGCGAAACCGATCCAGTTCGTCCTGTCGATGACGCAATCGTCGATGCGACGATCGAGCATTGTAGCTGGCAAGTCGCGGCGATAATTCAGCCCCAGCGGTATACGGGGATGCGACCATGTGAGGTGATCATCATGCGCGGTTGCGACTTGGACACCTCGGGCGAGGTCTGGCTGTACGAACCGGGTTCGCATAAGACGGAGCATCACGGCCGGAACCGGGTGATCTGCCTCGGCCCCCGTGCGCTGCACGTCCTCAGGCCAGCGTTGAAGAATGATCTGAACGCCTACTTGTTCAGCCCACGCGACGTCATGATGGAAGTACGGCATCAGCTGCGGATGAGTCGCAAGACACTGGCGTCTCCATCCCAAAAGAAACAGCACCCCAAAAAGAGTCCCAAGAGACAACCCGGGGATCACTTCAAGACAAGCCGCCATGAACACGCCATTCACAGAGGATGTGATCGAGCATTTCCTGTACCCGAGGGAGCATCGGAAGCGCAACGGAAAAAATGGTGCCATGATCACCGGTGGTCGCCGAATCAGTTACGGCACAGCGCCGCGCTTTCCTCCGAAAGGAATTCGGTATCGAGGCCGCCTGTGTTGTCCTGGGTCATAGTTCCGCTGCAATAACAGAGGTCTACGCCGAACTTGATCGAGGAAAGGCAGCTGAAATCATGGCGAAAGTGAGATAACTGTAATCGGAACTCTACAGCTGTGTCGGTGCGAAACTAAATCTTCCGGACGCCTCTGTCGCACATCGTCGCAGGATGGCTTCGCGTAAACGGCAACTCCCATCGCCCGGCGCGTGTAGTCGTCGATGACTACGGCTAGCCACCAAGCGAATGGCCAACACTGCGGCAACGCAAGAGGCCACCAGGGTGTCCAGAATCCTTCACCCATCGGCACAGTCGTTAGATCGACATGCCAAACGTGATTCGGTCTTTTTGCGGTGACTACACGACCGCTCGCCGCGGTCGATTTCGGTGTCGCAGTATGTGGCGCTTCCTT
>JAJDDZ010000089.1 GCA_029260025.1 Phycisphaerae bacterium
CTCGACGCAATGTTTTTCATCTGCGACAAGCAGGCGTTTTGCTTGGCCTGCCGTCGCGCCGCATCAAGCGACGGAAGTAAGATAGAAATCAAGAGCGCGATAATGGCAATAACCACCAAAAGCTCAATCAACGTAAATCCGCGCCCAACAGCACGCGGTGTTTCATTCCGTTTAATCATAATTCGACTCTCCAATCCGGCACAAAGCACAGCCAATTATTGACCACCAGCGAATGCACCACCACTTCAATTCGTCCCAATTCCATACGCATCAGGGCAACGCTACTATCGTCCCGAAGCCCGACTTTGTCAACGATGCAAGTCCGTCAAACCCAACAATCCTCCACGGCCAACCGACGCGAGCTACGCGGCACCTTGCCTCAACCTTTACAACACCGCTCGAACCAATGTGGCGGGTCAAAACTTCGTTTTTTTTTGATTTTTTTTTGGGATCACTGATATTCTGCTCCTGGTCGCGAAAAAACGACTCTCAGGTCATTCGCGTGCTATCATAAATGTGAAGATTCGAGTCAAAAGAATCGCACCAGGCGGGCGACAAGACAAGTGATGGATTGTAACTGGACCGAAGATGACATTCTCGATGCCCTGGACCAGAACGCGCCGGATTTTCAACGGCACCTGGCAGAATGCGAATATTGCAGGCGACGGGCGGCCGAGTTCTCAACCGGACTTCAGGCGGTAACAACCGCTGCACAACCACCCCAACGCCTCATCCCGAAGCAAATCGGACCCTACCAGGTCATCCGCCGGCTCGGGGAAGGTGGCATGGGCGTGGTCTATGAGGCGAGACAGCATAAACCCGATCGCCTTGTAGCGCTCAAAGTCGTCAGGGGTGGACGGCACGTCGATGAGTATCGAATCCGGCTCTTTGAACGCGAAGCCCAGGCACTCGCTCGCCTTCGACATAATGGGATCGCCGGAATTTACGAGGCAGGGCGCGACGAAGACGGTCAGCCTTATTTCGCCATGGAACTCGTAGATGGAATCCCCCTTACAAAATATGCCAGAAACAACTTGCTCTCCCGCCGTGAACGACTCACGATTTTCCAAAAAGTCTGTGACGCTGTAACACACGCCCACCTCCGCGGGGTCATCCATCGAGATCTAAAACCTTCAAATATCTTGGTGGATGCGTCCGGAGAACCTAAAATCCTTGATTTCGGTTTGGCACGTATCACCGATCCGGAGGGGACATCGCAAACCGAGACCCTTCAGGGCGGGCGGATCATGGGCACTCTCCCGTACATGAGTCCCGAAGAAGCCCGGGGAGACAGAGACGCGCTGGACGTCCGAAGCGATGTCTACTCGCTCGGCGTGGTGTTTTATGAGCTGATGACCGACGCCTTACCCTACGACGTGCAAAGAACCTCGCTCCCTAATGCAGTCCGGATCATCTGCGAGCAAGCACCCAAGCCACCGGCTTCGCTCGACCGGTCATTGGGCGGCGACATCGATACCATCACGATGAAGGCGCTCGATAAAACGCCGACACGACGCTACCAGAGCATCGCCGATTTCAACGAAGACATCGAACGATACGTCACGAACAAGCCGATTCGAGCACGCCGCCCGAACCCCATCTATCAGGCACGAAAATTCGTCGCGCGACATCCCTACTCGTCGCTCTTTTCGCTAGCGCTCATCGCCGTCGTCTTGAGCGCGAAAATATGGATCGAACGCACCACCGCCCAAAACACCCACGAAATCCAAAACACATTCGACCTGCTCGACTTGCAGCTTGCTTTTACCGAGGAAGCGCTCGCTCGATCCAAAGAATCGCAGGGCGCGCTTCCTGAGGCTGAGCGGTGGTACCGTAGCTGCATCAGAACATACCTTAGACTAAACCGCGACGACCGCGCGGGCCCTGCCATGATCCAACTGGCGTCGGTGCTCTCTGGCAGACCGGTCGGCCTCGGCGACAACAAAGAGATCGACTACGAAGAAGCGCAGACGTATCTCCAAAAGGCCGTCAGGATTCTGGACGCATTGGGCCCTCCAGCTCAGAAGGACCTCAGACGAGCACTTCTCCAACTTCAAAGCCTCTACGGAGAAGAAATGTGGGACTTCCCCCAAGGACGAAGCGAAGTCAAGGAATACCTACAAACCATCGAGACAGAAACGACTCAGACACGACAACTCCCAGCCGGATAGTCACCGAGCCTATCGTGTTCATCTCCTATTTTTCATCTCATCCACTTGATTCGTCCCCCCCCAGTCCGCTAAAGTCGTATGGTCGAGAGCGGCTGCCGAGCGCAAGTTTCTTATAAAGCTAAAGCCCCGGAGTGCCACATATGCCGTCAGAAAGAACATCATCAACCAGCGCCATTGATGACACAATCGCCTTGGTCGGCAAACTGCGAAGCGAAGACGCTTCCGGGGCAGCCGCATTCAACGCTGCCTACCGAGAGGCGTTGGTACGTTTCTGCTGGGGCTACCTCGGAAGGATGGAGGAGGCTGAAGACGCTGCCCAAGAGGTTAGCTTCAAGGTCGTTGCGGCTGGAACGTCGATCCCCGAACACTTTCGTCCTTGGGTCTATAAAATCGCTCGCAATCACTGCCTGAACCTTCGAAGGGCACGAGAAAGGCGCCCGGACGATGAATGGGTAACGGGTGCATCGCAGATATGCGAATCGCTCACGGGCAACCTTACGAGACTCGCCCGCGATGAAATGCAATCCCAACTCATCGATTGCGTCCACACTCTTCCGGAAGATGTCCAGGAGGTTCTTCGCCTTCGATACGCCGAAGATTTGTCGCGTATCGAAATTGCAGAGATTCTTGAGATTCCCGAAACGCTTGTTAAGACCAGGCTCTTCGGCGGCCTAAGGAAACTGCGCGAACAAGCGAATGACCTCGACAGAAGCTAACTATCTTTCACCAGAGAATCCCAAACGAGCAGTTGGCGCCGCTTTTTTTCATTTTTTTTTGGGGCGATCTAGATCGCTATGCACCACTCGATTGCAACGCGCAGCCATTCGGTGAAGCTGTAATCATAGGCCAAGAAACGGACCTCATACGACTAAAAATGCTGTTTTTTGGGGCCATCCAAAAACGCACGTCCTCAAAAACAACTACCCCACAAGCCTCATTCTCCCGTTCATGTAATTCAAATCAAGCCCCGAAAAGTCCACAGGTTTCTCAAGACGCCTTTTTTCAGCGCCGATGAACGGCGGTCGGGAGTCCGACAGAGACCTTAAGAGAATTCGAAAACTTTTTGGAGCAAAACTATGCCAAACACCACAGGACGAAATTACAACGGTTCGACGTCGAGCTGGGGCGCGAGCAACACAGGCACAAAGACGACAAAGAACGTCGCTTCTGGCTATAAGAACATCTGCAACAACTTCGAGCAGAAGATCAACTCATTTAAGACCCTCTGCAACCAGGTCAAAGGTACTGCCAAGGCAGGTCGCCCAACCGCCAGCACACTCAACAGCTTCTGCAACTGGATCAACAAAGGCGCTGTCGTTCAGTGCTGCACACCTGCACAGGTTTCGCGTTGGGCAAGCTCAAAGAACAAGACCTTCAACACGAAGACCGCTTCGCCAGCATCCTGCAAGAACATCCTGGCAGCTAAGTTCGGCAAGAGCACCATCAAGGCAGTTGCGAAGACTAAGAGCGGATCTTTCATGGTCGTAACTTCGCCTACCTGCAAGGGTAAGAAGTTCAACTTCCCTAAGTAGTTTTGATCAAACAGACCGCTTGTTTTTCTTAGGCGGTTTGAGATTCCAAGATAAGGGGCGACTCATCGCGAGTTGCCTCTTTCTTTGTGCGCTCATCCCACAGACCGACCCGCCGCCCCCTTGCCTTCCTGCCCCGCTCCCATTAGTTTCTGGGGTCGCTTTTTGAAGAACACAATGGAGCAACAAATGCGTTTGATTATCGAACTCGATGGACCCGTCTTCGACATCGCCGACGCCCATTACGCCGCCTACCACCAAGCCGCCGGCGAACTCGGATGGTCTCGAATGGACCAGACGACCTACTGGCGACTCGTTCGCACCAAAGGTCGCGAGGCAGATATCCTCCCAGGCGCAAAACCTATAAAAACTGAACAACTATACGAAACACTGCCCAGGTACTTCGAAACCGAGCCGATCCTGTCCAAGTTCACCCCGCGAAACGAAATCGGCGCCGTACTATCGGGTATCGCCAAACACGGAACCATTGCAGGCGTCACACTCGGTACGAACGTTAAGACCCGCGAAACTCTCCTGAGAGATGCGAATCTCATGGTCCACTTCGCTGATGTTGTAGCATTGACAGGGAGTCCTGCTGGGCGTCCCACTGAGCTTCGGAGCCTGTCTGACGGCGATAAACGAACCTTGGTGGTCGCATCGACCGACGAACTCGTTCGGGCTGCGGCGACGGCTGAGCTCTTCTGTGTGGCGGTCTCGGCGGGGTCGTGTAGCAAGCCTCGCCTGCACCGGGCCAGCCCTGGGGTGGTCTATTCGAGCCTAGATGATCTGAAAGACTCGTTGGAGAGCGGGGCTGAGGATTTGGTTGCGGCTGGGCTTCTGCCAGCTTCGCACCTCGCGTAGGGGGATCTGACGGGTTTGGGACTTGACGAATCTGGGATTTGGCATGAGAATGCCCGGCTCGGCTGGCGCTTGTGCTGGTCTCAACTGCCTTGCGGCGATGCTCTTTGGCGTCGTTCCGCGATGGGCTTCGGAGCTTTGACGAATGTACGCCATTATCGCCGACGGTTCGCATCAGTATCGCGTTGAAGAGGGTCTCGTTTTCGAGGTCCAACGAAAAGACCTTGACGATAGCGCCAAGACTGTTGAGTTCGATCGCGTTCTCATGGTCGGCGGACTGCCTGACGGTGCGAAGATCGGGAACCCAACCGTCGATGGCGCCAAGGTCACAGCCTCCATCGTCGATGAGGTCAAAGGGAATAAGCTCGTCATCCGCAAGTACAACCGCCGTAAGGGCTACACCCTGAAGAAGGGTCACCGGCAGAAGTACCTTCGTGTCAAGATCGACAAGATCTCTGCCTAATCTGTTATCTTCCATATTTTCATTTCTTGTTCGCGAAGCGCTTTTCTTGGCGTTTGCGGTTTTTTTCTGCGCTCCGAATTTGTTTTGCTCGAATAGTTTTTGGCTTGAATGGGTTTGTTTCGGGGCGGACCCTTGATTCTGGGGCCTGAGTGGGGCAAATGGGTTTGTTTGTATTTTTTGTTTGTCGGTCGTGGGTGAGGGGCCGGGGGAAACGGCCAAGAGTCGAAAAGTCCGAACCGGAACTCGGAACCGGGTTCTTGGATCTTCGGTGTTGAGGTTCATGTGTTCTGTTCCGTTCGTGCGGTCGTTTCGCTGTCCATTCCATGTCCACTGGTCCGCGGACCCTACTGATAACTTGGCGCGTGATCGATTAAGGGGATTTCTTAAGCGATCAGTAGGTTAGGGGCTGGAAACGTCGAAAAGTCCAAATCGGGGAGAACGGACCTTTGGGCGACTTGCGGGGGGTGTTACCCGCTCTACGTGACTCAAGAACCTCCTGGCCGCGTTTCTTTGACCTCACTGCTCTAATCGAACGTCGTCGGACGTTCGTCTATTTGTCATCTGCAAGTTTCAATCACCCGCAACAGCATGGCGGCGCTGCGCTTGACCATTGCACCCCTTCTGGACACTAGCGACGGTGATGATTGAATTGGTGGACTGACCGTGGTCGCGATGCTACGACGGAGCCATGACGTTGTTGAAGGCATCTTGGGTTATTTTTGTTAGTGCGGTTGGCCAGGGGTGTTCGGCGTTTAGGGATGGGATGAGGAGGAGGTCTTCGCCGCCTCTTTGTTGGAAGTCTTGTTTTGCGCGGATCGCTATTTCTTCTAGGGTCTCTAGACAATCCGCTACGAATGATGGGGATAGGACGGCTATTCTTTTTATTCCTTGCTCTGCTAGTTGGTTTATTCGAAGGTCGGTATACGGCTTGATCCAGGGGGAGCGTCCTAGTCTTGATTGGAACGTCACTTCGTAGTCGTCCTTGGTGAGGTTTAGACTCGCGGCGAGTGCTCTCGCTGTGACGAATGATTGGGCTCGGTAGCAGTTTCGGTTTGCGGGGATGATCTTGTCGCAGCAGGAGTCGGATCTGAGGCAGTGGGCTGGTCCTTGCTTTGGTTCCGCACTGGCAGCAAGCTGCCCGTGGCGATCATCTACCGTATGGGTCTCGTCGCTTTTTTGCATGTGACGCTCTGGCAAACCGTGGAAGCTCATGATGATGTGGTCGGGTTTGAACTCTGCCAGGTGTGGGCGGGCGACCTGTGCGCACGCTTCGATGAATGCGGGGTGGTCGTAGAACGGGGGGACGACCTGAATCGTTGGGGTGTTCCACAGCTTGCTTACCTGGGCGTAGACTTCCTCGACGGCTGAGCCCCATGCAGCGGTTGAGTATTGGGGGAACATGGGGAAGACAATTATTCGGTCTATGCCATTCGCTCTGAACCGGTCCAGCGCACTTTTGATGGATGGGTTTTGGTAGCGCATGGCTAACTCGACTTGGACTTTGTCGCCTAGGATTTCTGAGAGTTTCTTGACCAGGTCCTCGCTGTGGAACATGAGCGGTGAGCCTCTTTCGGTCCAGACTTTGCGGTATGCTTCTGCGCTTTTTTTGGGTCTGAAGGGCAAGATTAAGAGATTTAGCAGGAGCCATCGGCGGACTGGGGGGATGTCGATTACGCGTGGGTCGGAGAGGAACTGTTTTAGGTAGCGTTTTACGTCGCTGGTTTTTGCGCTGTCTGGGGTTCCCAGGTTTACGATCATTAGTCCGGGCTTGGTTTGCACGATGTGTTCTCCGGGTTGTCTTTGTGCTGAGTTCTTTGGGGACGGCGGTGCTTTGACACTTCTGGTTGATCGCATCGGAACCGACTTTCTGGGATGATAGGGAGTCCTTGTGTTGTGCTCAAGTGAGAGTGCGGGAAGTTTGTTGGACAAACGGGCTTTGGTCTCGACAATCCGCTGCGAGAAGATCACACGATGAAAACGGCTGCGAAAACTGAAGATGATCGCGGGGTTATCTCGGTTAACGATTTGCGGATCGAAACC
>JAJDDZ010000090.1 GCA_029260025.1 Phycisphaerae bacterium
ACAACAAAGAGTGCGGCGAAGAACCCCAGTAAGTCCCAATCCATCGCTCTATAGAATTCGTCCACGCTCGATTTGTAGCGGACGAGCATGATGGCTGCGAATGCCAGGGCGACAAAACTCATTCCCAAATCCTGAACGACGGGTAGGACCGATACGGTTGCGATGGTGAGGATAAACAGAACGAGCATGACGGCGCCGAACCAAAAGAAGGCGTTACTCTCTATGCCGTCGTTTTCGTCGAACCCGCTGACCAGCAGGGCCGCCTCTTCTTTTTCTTCTTTGCTGTGAAGGGTCGTGATGGCGAACAACTTTGCGCCGAGCATGATGGTTCCTATGGTTGCGACGACGACGAAGGGGGCAGCCTTGACGAAGAACGTTGCGAAGCTGATTCCGGCGGCGTTGCCGACTATGATGTTTGGGACTGAGCTGATGAGGGTGAGCAATCCTCCGATGTTGGTGAGTAGCCCCTCTATCAACAGGAATCCAAGCAATAGCTTTGTGCGTCCTAGCTTCTTAAGGGAGACGCCGGTTAGCGATCCGACGATGATCATGGCTGTGACGTTGTTGAGGACGGCTGAGAAGACGACGGTCATCAATCCGTAAAACCAGAGGAGTCGGCGTGGGTCGCCCTTGGATGCTTTGGTTAGCTTGATCGCGATCCAGGTAAAGAGGCCCGATTTGGAAGTGATATCGATGAAAAGACTTGCTCCGAAGATGAGCGAGATGACGCCCCAGTCGATGGCGGGGATGTAGACCGGTAGCTCGATGGTGTGTCCCAACGCTGAGTCGAGCGGGGGGAGTTTGACTAGAAATTTGTGGTCTACGTAGTTGTATAGGCTACATACGTTGGCGAGGAACAGGGCGGTTAGGGCAAAGACGCCTGCGATGATTGACTTTTTGGCATGAATTTTCTCCTCTAGCGCTAAGCAAAAGATCAATCCAACGAGTAGCGCCGAGAAGACGAGCGTGACGCTCATCGGGACGGCGTTGCTGGCGTGGGCGTCTGCTGTTGCGAGGAGGTAAGAGGTCATTTCGTGAGTTTGCCTTTCTTCGCTTTCGTTAGCGGGCTATCTGCGTTCTTCATCTTTGCTACCTGGTTTGCTATCAGAGCATGAGGAGCGGGATTTGGCGTAGCTCGACGGCCAGGGCGTAGGCCATCCCGTGCATGGCGAGTTGGTCTTCGTCCTTGGTATTTAGGACCAACAGGTCTACCTCGTGCTCTTCGATGAGGCGTTTGTATTCTGACAGGTGGTGGCCGAATACGACGAGTTGTTCGACGCGGATGGGGATGCTTGCTTTTGCCAATACATCAGCGCAGCCTTGGATGTAGTCTCTTGGTTCTTTTAGCAATTGCTCCTTTACGGCGGACCTTGCATCGTCGGTGTCGATGGTTGGGATTTTCGAGAAGACGTCTACGTATCGCTCAAAAGTCGCCTGGTCTTCGACGTGGGTCAGCCATAAGGTTCCGTTTGGTTGCGTGAATCGGAGGGCGTAGTTTACGAGGCGATCGTCTCCGGTGAGGTGGTCGGCGATGGCCATGACTCGGTCGGTGTTTTCGGTCGCGTGGATGGCGGATCGTTTTGCCTGAGGGTGGGGGAGTAGCATGACGGGGATGTCTGTGTGCTGGGTTAGGAGATCAACGTGGGCGCCGAGACTGTAAGGCCACTTCCATGCTGTGCTTTGTAGGTTGCGGTAGGTGCAGATCATGTCTGGGGCTGCGGATTCTACCAGAGACAGCAGGTCGCCCGCTGTTTGGAATTCTGATCCGTCTACGATGCGCCAAGTTATTGCGTCGTCGGTGTTGAGGATGTTGAGGAATTGGCTAGTTTCTTCGGTAAACTTTTTAGCGTTTGATTCGTCGAGGTCGGTGATGGCGAGGACGGATTGAATTTTGGTTGGGGCTTGGCGGAACACGTCGCGAGAGGCGGAGCGGAACATGCTTTCGAATTGATCGACGTTGGTCATGATTTCGCTCCGGGTTAGCGCGGTTTCGCTTCGAGTTCTTCCCATCGGGCGTAGAGTACGGTGGCTGCGTTTCTTGCTGATTCGAGGTGTTCCCATCGTTTTTGTGCTTCGACGTGGTCGGTGCCTATTGCGGGGTCTTCGGTTGCTTTGAGGCATTCCTCGATCAGTGCGTCTGCTTCTATGATTTTCGCTTCCATGTTCTGGAGTTCGTATTTTTCGTTCGGCGTTAATCCGTTTTCTGGCGCGTTGGAATTTGATTGTTTTGATTTCTTGGGTTTCTTCCCGCCGGAGGATTTTTGTTTTCCGCGTGCAGTTTTGAGTTGGGTCGCTTGCCATTGGGCGCAGTCGACGTAGCGACCGACGCGGCCGGAGCTGTCTAATCCTAGTATTTCGTTGCAGACGCGGTCTAGCATGAAGCGGTCGTGGGTTACCAGGACGATGGCGCCGGTGAATTCTGTCAAACTCTCTTCTAGTACGTCCAGGGATGTGATGTCCAGGTCGTTGGTTGGTTCATCGAGCACGAGTACATCGGCGGGTTTTAGCATCAAACGAGCGATTAGAATTCGTGCTTGCTCGCCGCCTGAGAGATCTCGGACGGGCATGTCTAGCTGACCGACGGAGAATAGAAACTGCTTGGCCCATGCGGTGATGTGGATGTTTCGCCCGCGAAAGTCTACGCTTTGACTATCGCCCGCTAGGGCGAACCGGAGGGATACGTTTTGGGGTAGCTCTTCTCGTTTTTGATCGAACACGACGACGCGCAGGTCGGTGGCTAGGTCGATGGAACCTCTGTCGGGGGGTACTTCGCCGGTGAGAACGCGAATCAAAGTTGTTTTGCCGCTGCCGTTTGCGCCCAAGATTCCTACGCGCACGCCGGGCGAGAGTCTGAGGGAGACGTCGTGGAAAAGGAGCTTCCCGCCGAGCGTTTTAGAAAGTCCCTTCGCGTCGAGGAGTTTTTTGGACTTGCGGCCTGTGCTGTCGAAGTCGATGCCAGCGGCGGTGGTTCTGGCGTTTCGCTGTGAGAGATCGCGTAGCTCGTCCTTGAGTCTGTAGGCTTCTTCGGTTCGGGACTTGGATTTTGTTCGCTGGGCTTTTGAGTTTGATTTTAAGAACGCGACTTCGCGCCGGACGATGTTCGCGAGGGTTGCCTGTTGAGCTTTTTGAGCTTCAAGAAAATCTGCACGCTTTTCGAGGTACATGCTGTAGTTGCCGCTGACGCTGAAGTAGCCGTCCGGGTAGACGGGGTTGAGCTCGACGACGCGGTTGGTGACGTTTTCCAGAAAATATCGATCGTGACTGACGGCGACGAACGAGAAGGGTGCACCGACAAGCATTTTCTCAAGCCAAGAGATGCCCTCCAGGTCCAAGTGGTTGGTTGGCTCATCCATGAGCAGTAAGTCTGGTTCTTGAATGACCTCACGTGCGAGGGCTAACCGTTTTCGCCAACCGCCGGATAGCTCCTTGACGTCGCGCTCGGGATACTCAAAACCGAATTTGCTCAGGATGATGGCGACCTCTGTGTCGCGTTCGTACGACTCCATCGGGTGATCGGCGAGTGCGCTCAACAAGACGGATTCGACCGTGGTGCCGTCGTCGAATCGATCTTCTTGAGGTAGGAAGCCTATACGGGCGGAGCGGCGTCGATTCACCGTTCCGTCGTCAGCCTTCACCTGACCGGCGAGTATTTTCAGGAAGGTGGTCTTGCCTGCTCCGTTTGGACCAAGGAATCCGACGCGCTCATCGTCGGAAAAGCCGACGGACAGTTCGTCAAAGAGCGTACGGGTCCCGTAGTGCTTCGAGATGGCCTGACATGTTACGAGGATACCCATTTTTGGTTGTGACGCAGAAAGAACGACTGGCGAATCGGACCGGCCCGTACCGTGCTCTTGATCGCCCGAAAAGGATTCTCGGCTTGTATCCGCCTGTGGTCAAGTTCGAAGACGCGACTTGGAAGGGGCCGTCCCGCGTTTGCGTGGTTGTTCCCGTCACTCGGATGCGCGTTGTGCGACTACGATGTAGTTGACCTCTTCGATGTTTAGCAGCGGGTTGTAGAAAGTTGCTTCGCGAACTCGTACGCTTGTGAACGCAACGCCAAGGGCAGTAGTGAGAGATTCTTCCGGCGGATCGGCTGACCATAAGGCAAAGACGCCGCCGGGTTTGATGTGACTGGTCAGGCGTTCTAGACCTTTGGCTGTGTAGAACTCTCCGTGTCCGGCGTGCAACAATAGCTGGGGGGAGTGATCGATATCGAGCAGTATAGCGTGGAACATCTTCGACGCGACGTCGCTTAGTTCCTCTGAACAGGGGATCGGCGACTGGTTCTCATGTTTTGCCGGTGAGCCGACGGTCGCGAAGAAGTCGGCGTGAATCAATTGGCACCGTGGGTCTTGTGATAGGGATTCTCCCAGAGGAACGAGCTGCGTCCGGTGCCAGGTGATGACTCTCTGAAGGTAGTCGATGACCGTTACGCTTGCGACGTTGTCCGCGTCGAGGGCAGCCTTGGCGGTGTAGCCCAGACCGAGTCCGCCAACTAGGACATCAAGGTTTTCGCCGGCGACAAGAGGTAGCGCGAGGTCGGCGAGGGCGATCTCAGCCTGGTTAACGATGCTGGACATTAAGAGGACCCCGTCGAGCTTGACCTCGAATACTTCTGCTCGGTCTAACGATAGCACCTCGCGTCGACGCAGGATCAGCTCGCCTAGAGGCGTCATCGCGCGGTCTAACTCTTCAAAGGCTGCCATGGCCATGGTTTTGCTCCGTCGGGCGTCTTTTCTTGCGTTCTAGGGACGATCACCCTCTTGTAGTACCAATGTCGTCGGATGTTGAGCCGGGTGGGATCGCGTATTAGAGCGGTATTGTCAACTTACTGGCTTCTCGTGGAAGAAGTCTCTTACCTGCTCCTTTCAAGCGTTTTCAGCGACTGAAGGCGGGTGTCACACGGTCTGAGGGGGGTGAGGGGGTGTTGATCGAAAGTAAGGGAGGTGACGTATTCTCAGCACTGTAAAGTGGTAGTTTTTGGGATGCGGGTTCTTTGCCATGCAGGTTTGGACATTATCCTACGTTGACACGCGCGGTGTGGACGATATAGTCGACAGACCTGTTGGGCGCTGTCTGGACCTTGTGGGACAGTCCTAGTGTCCGTTTTTCGTCTTGTCGGAGTGACACATCTTGTCATTGGGCGCCGATCACACCAACTCCTTTTCTTCCGATTTGATGTCAGGTACGGCTGTGCTTGAGGCGATCGTCGACGAGAAGCGTTCTACGTTGCGTGAATCCCTTGGTATGACGGCTCGCGTCTTGCGCCCGGGTAGCGATGCGGTTGTCGAAGGATCGGCTCGCGACATTAGCGAGGGCGGTTTGTTTCTGACGACTGCTTCGTCGGTGGGGCTGACGGTCGGTGAGCGTTGCGAGGTTGAGCTATTCGATGCTGGGGGGTCTCTTCTTGGTTGTTTGGCTGGGGGTAGCTGCTTTGCGACGGTGGTTCGGACTCAGGCGTTGGCGAGCGAGTCTTCGAAACATCTCTTGGGCGCTGGTCTCCGGTTTGATCATCCCCTTTACCTCTGATTTTTGATTTCCACATCCTGCCTTGTTCAAGCGTGACGGGGGCTTGGTTTCGCGATTCTTCTTTTTCCGGTTCTCCGACTCCATTTTTTGAATATCGCTCGAACGACGTGTCCATCGTTGGCTCTGGATCGGAATATTTCCCGATTGAACCTCGAACTAGCCGCGAGCGAGCAATTCGATGAAACCGAGCCGCGGCTGCGAGGGAGGGGTCGTCTGGGTTTCCTGCCGCCTTGCGATACGTCGCTTCCTCACGGGTACGGCTCGGTTGACCGCTGGCGCGTCGGGAATAAACTCTCGCTTCCATTGTAGTGGTGGCGTCTGCCTCGGATGTGCCGTGGTCGGGTTGCTACCATGCTGACGGAGATTAGCGATGACGATCAATCGAATCGTGCGTTCTGTTGAGGGTTTTGCTGCCGGTTTCTTGCTCTTGCAGGCGGGTGGATGCGACCTGACTGGTTTCAATGAGCTGCTCCAGACAGTACTTCTGGGCGTTACGGCTGCGGGCAGCATTGCGATTATCCAGAACATCTAGCGGGGCACGAGCGGCTACACAATAGAAGATGTTGTCCGTTTGATGCTCTGACGGGCGGATTTTTGGACTCGTTTTGAGGGGTTTTCCGCCCGGCGAGGGGTTGGTCTGCGTTGACTCTATGTACCCCGCTCGTATACTTACGCGACTTTCCGTTCGGAGGTGTGGCGGGCATAGGTTGCCCGGATGACCATCGACCTTGGAACCAAAGAACCAGCCATCGGCGGACCTGCGACGCGTTTCTGCCAGGTGGTGACGGGTTTCGGACACGCCTCGAGCCTATGCGCTCCCCCGTGCGTCCAACACACGCGACAACTGAACTCTGGAGATTAGAAGACAATGCGCAATCCCTCGTGTATGTCACGATATGGTCTAGCAGCGGTAGCCGTTTGCTTTTTGTTGGTCGGCGCCTTGGCCGATCCCGCGTCTGGTCAGACTCCGGAGGGTCGCGTCACGGCAGCCGGGTCTGAGGACTCTGTCGAAGAGCTGTTTAAGGATTTCCTTCATTACGCGGTGATCGGGAACTTTAGCCTGGCAGACGCCAGAGCGCAGCAGCTACTCACGCACCCTGAGCTTGACCCGGAAGAGCTTCTTGATGTTTCGACTCGTCATAAGACAAGCATCGATACGCTATTAAACATCATTGCCAATTCTTCGATCGCTGACAGCGCCCGCAAGGTCTTGGATGTAATTGACGAGGGCGAGGCCCGTCGTCGGCGCGATCCGGCGAGAATCCGGGTTAATATTCAGCGACTCGGCGGTCATCCGCAGATGGTGGATATTGCGATTCGCAATCTCGTTCGTTCTGGGGAATATGCGGTTCCTCACTTGGTTCAAACGCTCTTGGATTCTGCCCAGCGAGAGCTTTGGACGCGCGTGATCAATGCGCTGCCTCGACTTGGCAAGAGCGCGGTCAACCCGATGGTTATTGCACTGAACGTCTCGAACGAAGACGTGCGGCAGAATTTGATCAAGGCGATCGGCGAGTACGGTTATGCACAGGCGGTTCCTTACTTGAAGAAACTGACTGTTACGGATGGCGTTTCTCAGGAGACCAAGAATACCGCCGGGGCGGCGATCGCTCGGATTGCGACTTTGGCGGGTCGCGGTGTGACGGGTCAACCCGGCGATCTATTCACGGGACTTGGAGAGCAGTATTACAATGAAGATGACGCTGTTCGGGTCAATCCGACGCTGGATACTGCGAATGTCTGGTACTGGGATGGAGCGGCTGAGGAGCTTCGGGCGACTGTGGTTGCGACGAAGATTTTCGGTTCGGTGATGGCGATGCGATGCGCTGAGGAGGCGTTGAACTATCGTAGCGACGATGAAAGGGCGATTTCGCTGTGGTTGGCTGCGAATATTCGTCGTGAAGCACGGTTGGGGATGAACATCGAGAGCGGCGATCCGGGTGAAACAGGTGAGGCGGATGCTACGCGTCCTACGCCGTTCCCGCGTGCTTTGTATTTCACGCAGGCGGCTGGTCCTCGTTACGCTCATCTGGTGTTGTCGCGTGCTGTTTCTGAGAATGACTCGGCGGTTGCGCTGGGGGCGATTGCGGCTCTTCGTGTCACGGCTGGTGAGACGTCGCTGGTCGGTAGCGAAGACTTCAAGCAGCCACTCGCCCAGAGTTTGCGTTTCCCTGATACGGTTGTTCGGATTAAGGCGGCGCTTGCGCTTGGGGCAGCCCTCCCGCGTACAGCGTTTGAGGATTCTCAGTTTGTGGTTCCTGTGCTTGCAACCACGATTACGACCAAGGGTCGAACTCAGCTCTTGGTTGTTGATCCTGATGAGCAGAATCGGAATCGAGTCGTCGCCGCCCTTCGTGGCGAAGGTCGCGAGGTGATTGGGTCTGCGCAATTCTTTGAAGGTCTTGACCGGGCACGCACTGAGTTTGAATCGCTTGCTGGTGTTTTTCTTGCGACTGACCTGGATGAACCGGACCTCGCGACGGCTGTTCGACAGTTACGTCAGGAATTCTTGTTTGCCAAATCGCCGCTGGTAATTTTGACGAAGCGAACTCAGTCGCAGTCGGCTGGTGACCTTGCCCAGCGGGATCGGTTTGCTGTTGCGGTTCGTGCGACTGCCGAGCAGGGCGACCTGAACGGTGCGCTCGATCAAGTCGGAAAGCAGACGGACCAGACGGCGATCGATGACGATCTTGCTGCGACACTTGCCCTTGAAGCTGCCGAGGTGTTGCGGGGGATCGCGGTTGATGGTCGTGCGATTTATGACGTGAGCCTTGCGACGGCGTCGTTGATCTCGGCGCTCTCTTCGGAAAGCGAAGAGTTGCAAACGACGGTGGCTGACGTGTTGTCGTTGATTGCGAGTTCGGAGGCACAGCGAGCGATCGCACATGTTGCGTTGGACTCTGGTAGCTCTGATTCTTTGCGGGTTTCTGTGTTTGCTTCCACTTCGCGATCGGCGAAGATGCACGGGAGCATGCTTGATGAAGGTCAGATCAGCCGTCTTGTGGAAATCGCCCATCACGACGAAAACCTAGTCATTCGCACTGCTGCGAGTCAGACGTTGGGGGCGGTGAACCTCGCAACGAGTAAGGCTAGCACGATTATCCGAAGCTATTATGGTGGATAGGTTGGTCCCGCTAGCCTACGGTGCGTCCTCTCGCGATTTCGACGATAATTCCTTTCTCAAGAGCCCAAGGAAGAGAAAGCGGTGATTTTCACAGGTTGGCTGCCCTTTTTGAACCATTTACGCCGAGATTCTCCCTAAAGCGGTCGTCTTTGTGCTGGAGGTGATGCGGTCTTTTGTGGTACACTGGCGGGGGGCGGTTGCTCGAATCGAGGGGATTCGGGGGTGCGTTGGATCTTTGCATTGATGCTGCGAAGTTTTTCTCGGAGGCTCGCCGGAGCATGGGGTTCAGGGATTTTCTTAGTCTTAGCTTGCTTGTCATAGCGGTTTTTTCTGCGCCCTGCTTGGGCGGTGAGCCGTCGGAAGTCTCCGCACCCACTGGGGGCGGCGATGAGTCGAATCTCGATCCCGAGACTGGGAGCATCCCACCTGCTGAGCGCGAGTTTGCCAAAGGGCAAATCGACATCTTCGTTGAGCTGTTCGGTCCGCTTTCGCTCCCTGTCCCGGGTAACGACGCTCCGCCCTTCCAGTTCTTCCCAATCGGTGGTCGTTTGTGGAGAGACTTGCTAACGATCAACTTCGTGGATTTGGATCCCGGGCCCGGTCTCTTGGATTGGGATTGCACTGACTACACTGCCAACGGCCACCTTGGTAACGATACGATCATTCGGACGTTTGCAGAACAGGCGATCGGTGTCCCGGTTTTTGCGATGGCGGATGGGGTGGTCGTGGCCGCGCACGATGGGGAGCTAGATCAGAATACGGTTGCAGAAGGGCAGGCGTCAAACTTCCTGATCGTCGATCACGGGTTTGGTCGTGAGGTTTGGTATTGGCATCTCAAGCGGAACAGCATTTCGGTTTCTGCGGGCGACTTGGTGTATGCTGGTCAACAGATTGGCGAAGTGGGATCTAGTGGAAACAGCCAAGCTCCACATTTACACCTTGAAATTCGCCTTGGAGGGGAAGTGGTCGAACCCTTCGCTGGTCCATGCGATCTCGGTGATGGGATGTGGCTAAACCAAGAACCAATTCGTCGCGATACGTACTTCCAGGACTTTGGATTGACGACAGCGGACCTCTCACTTGAGGCAGGTTGGCCGGGACGCTGGTCTACCACGGGTCACGTCGGTTTCGCCGACCCTCCGCTGGGGGTTTGGTTTCTAGGGGCGAATTTGCCTGCGGGAAGCAACTGGAGCGTGCGCTTTCGTCGTCCTGACGGTTCAATGATTTCCTATGACCAGAAGCAATATTTTGGAAATTCGACCCCTTGGCATCGTTTTCACTGGTGGTGGACCTACGACGTTTTTGAAATGCACACGACTCCAGGAACTTGGAATATTCTGGTTTACGTAAACGACGAGCTCATGGTTGAAGCGCCCTTGGAGGTCATGCCCGAACGCGATCCAACCTTCAATCGCCCTCCTTATTCGGTTCCAGTACGTTTCGAGCCCGCCGAGCCCCTCCCTGGCGATGTGGTTGGATGCCTCATCGATAGTTCTCTCACCGTTGATGACCCAGACTATGACGTTGTCATGTATGAGTACGTTTGGGTCGTGAACGAAGATATCGTTCGTCGCGTGACGACGGCTGGTCATGCGGATTATCTTTCCTCGTCGCTCTTTGAGAGCGGTGACTTGCTCACCTGTGTTGTCACGCCGATGGATGGCCAAGACAGTGGACACAGCACGGCGACTGCGATTCCGGCAAAGAGGCCAGCGATTCCGGCGGCAAGTTCCTGGTCCCTTTTCGGCATGATTCTCTTAATTTCCACGTCGGCCAGCCTGATTCTCAAGCGGCGAACTCTCGATTCGCATATTTCGTAGCCTGTCGCTCGATCGTTTCTTGTTGTGGGGTTAGACTGCGCATTGGGTGTGCGATGGTAACCATGTTTGTGAGGGCGAGGTTCGAATGACTATCAAGACGTTGGTTCGGGGCATCTCTAAGCGATTGGGCTTCTTGCTTTCGCTTTCTTTCTTGCTTTTCTGTACGTCTTGCGCGACGAGCAGACGCGCGGCCGGAACGTCTAGCGCGGTGGTCGGCGCACAGCCACGCGAGCTTGGTGCGATCGCTTGGAATCGGAGCTTTGATGATGCGTTAGAACATGCGCGGAAGAGGAACAAGCCCCTTCTGGTACTATTTCAAGAAGTCCCGGGATGCGGTACCTGCACCGACTACGGCGACAAGGTGTTGAGTCATCCGCTCATTGTTGATGCGGTCGAGACGCTCTTTGTTCCGGTTGCGATCTATAACAATATCGAAGGGGACGACGAACGCGTGCTAAAGATGTTCGATGAGCCCGCGTGGAACAATCCGGTGGTTCGAATCATGACGGCAGACAAGCGTCCGCTTGCGCCGAGGGTTGCGGATGAGTATACGGTTGGTCAATTGGCAGAGGCGATCCTTGCGGCCCGCGTCGCGCAAAACCGCGAGATTCCTGCGTATCTTTCTACTCTCGCTGAAGAACAAGCGGCGCCGAACAATCATCTGGAAACAGCCACACTTGCGATGCACTGCTTTTGGGAGGGCGAGAGCGCCCTAGGGGATGTTCCAGGGATTCTCTCGACGCGGGCGGGGTTTGTGGGCAAGGATGAAGTCGTCGAGGTGACGTTCGATCGTGACCGAATTGACTACGCTTCGATTATCAAGAAAGCACAATCTCTTGACTGTGCGAGTCGGGTTTATACGCGAGAT
This sequence comes from Phycisphaerae bacterium, assembly GCA_029260025.1. GTDB lineage: Bacteria > Planctomycetota > Phycisphaerae > UBA1845 > UBA1845 > JAJRUK01. The sequence continues at coordinate 11,342 of JAJDDZ010000090.1, forward strand.
GACGGGCAGCAGCGGGAGGCTTCGCAGATCGTGAGCAGTAACGCCGTTCGATCCGACGAGCGCATTCGTCCCGACAAAGATCCGAAATACTATCTCTCGCAGACGCCTTACCGGTATGTTCCGATGGTCGAACTTCAGGCGATGCGCATCAACCACGCGATCCACGAAAAAGGGGATGTCGATGGGCTCCTTTCGCCCTCGCAGCTTAGGCTATTGGAACTCGTGCAGCGATTTCCAGACGCTGGCTGGGAAAGTGCAATCGGTTCGACGGACATCGTAGCCGCCTGGAAAAAGGCGGAGGTTGTCTCGCGAACCTTCGCTGAGCAGGAGTCGCGTCGCCGTCGGCACGCGCGAATGATGTCGGGTGATTGAGCGGAGTTTTGATCAATGAATCATCGCGGACACCTCGCGACAGAACAGCGCAACGCTGACTCGACGGCGATTGATCGCATGTCGGTGGGTGAGGCGTTTGATTTGATCAATGGCGAGGATGCGACGGTGGCTGGTGCTGTTGCGGCGGCGCGAGTTGAGATTTGTGCTGCCGTTGATTTTGTTGTCGCCTCGCTGCGGGCGGGGGGGCGTTTGATCTATGTCGGGGCGGGGACGAGCGGGCGACTTGGGGTTCTTGATGCTACTGAGTGCCCGCCAACTTTTCTAACTGATCCAGACCTTGTGCAAGGAATCATCGCTGGCGGGGATGAGGCGATCACGAGGAGCGTTGAAGGGGCGGAGGATTTTGCGGCGGATGGGGCTGCTGCTGTCGTTGCGAAGGAGGTCTCTCCGAAAGACGTGGTCTTCGGGGTCGCAACCGGGGGAACGACGCCGTATGTTCACGGTTCGATCTCCGAAGCAAAGCGGCGGGGGGCGCGGACGGTTTTTTTCGCATGTGTGCCGACTTCGCAGGTCGCGGATGACGCCGACGTTTCGATTCGTGTGCTCACGGGTCCGGAGGTTATCACCGGTAGTACGCGCATGAAAGCCGGGACCGCGACGAAGATGGTTCTCAACATGGTGACGACGATAGCGATGGTGCAGCTGGGAAAGGTCTACGAGAACTTGATGGTTGACGTGAATACCACGGTCAATGCGAAGCTTGTCGATCGAGGGACGCGGATGATCGAGACGTTGACGGGCGTCTCGCGAGACGCCGCACGCGAGTTGCTCGATCAGTCGGGCGGTCATGTGAAAGTTGCGCTCGTGATGCACGCGAGGGGGCTGAATAAGCGGGCGGCGATTGAACTTCTCTGCGAGGCGGACGGTAAGGTCGGGGATGTGTTTGGGGTCGCTCGGCGGTGATCTTTTGTAATTGGCGGAAGGTGGGCGGCGGGGTTGGTCGAAAAAGTCTATAGATCTAGAGAGATTTTCGACGGACACAGCCACCCATAGAAGAAACAAAGAGGGATGACATGACAACACACCTTGGTCGCGAGCGGAGTTTCGGATGGATGGCGGTCTGCGCTCGCGCCGGCTCGCTAACGCTTGCTCTGACGATTTTGTTTTTCGTGACGGGTTGTCAGGGGCTGCGTTGGGGGTTTTCCAAGAAGCACGGAGATTCGCCAATCAAGGCCGTGTGGGTGACGCGCTGGGACTACAAAACGCCGGACGACATTGCCCGCGTCATGCACAACTGCAAGACTGCCGGGTTCAATACGATTCTCTTCCAAGTTCGTGGGAACGGAACGGTTTTCTATCCGTCTAAGATCGAGCCCTGGGCGGTCGAGCTTGGCGGTCGAGATCCGGGTTTCGATCCATTGGCAGTGGCCATCGCTCAGGCACATGGTCGAGGCCTGAAGATTCACGCCTGGGCGAATGTGATCCCCGGATGGCGGGGCGAAGAGCCCCCGAATCATCCGCGACAGCTTTATAACGCACATCCCGATTGGTTCTGGCGAGATGACCACGGTCAACGTCAGCCACTCGGATGGTACGTCAGCGTGAACCCGGTCTATCCCGAGGTTCGCGAGCATATCGTCTCGGTGATGGAGGAGATCGTTTCTCGTTACGACGTGGACGGGTTGCACTTGGATTATGTTCGATTTCCCAACGAGTGGAACGATTCTTGGCCCGACGGCGCCTCTGTTCCAGACTATCCGCGCGATCCGCGCACGCTGGGGATGTTCAAACGGATGACGGGTCGTGTGCCGTCGCAAGCGCCGGACGCATGGAACGCGTTTCGGACTGAGGCTGTGACGCAGGTTGTGCGGGATATTCGAAAGATGATGCTAAAGAAAAAGCCCAAGGCGGCGCTTAGCGCTGCGCTCGGCGCATCACCCGACGAAGCGAAGCGGCGACACTTTCAAGATTCGCGGCGCTGGGTTAGGGAGGGCTTGCTCGATGCGGTTTATCCGATGAACTACGCCAGCAGCATGAACGTCTACTCGAAAAGGCTGGTACAGTGGAACGCGATCAAAGGTGACGCGGCTGTGGTGACCGGGATCATGTTCGATAAACGCTCCGGCGGGACTGTTAGGCAGCAACTCGACTATGCGATGGAAACCGGCGGTCATTTCTCCGCATTCGCGTACAACTCTCTCTTCGAACGCTTCGATGAAAACGGTCAGCCACTCGTGGATGACCAAAGTCCGTCGCGCGCGGAGCTACGAAAGCAAATCATTCCATATCTTCGCCGGGGCGCGTCCTAGAGGCCAAGTGAGCCATGTACGCGATCGGTATTGACGTCGGCGGGACGACGACCCGCGTTGGGATCGTTGCGAGCGATTCGGCGCTCGTTTCGGTGGAGAGGTTTGAGACGGGGGAGGACTTCGCGTCGCTACTAGATGCTATTGCCGTTGGGGTTTCATCGGTCATAGCTCGTTCGGGTTTGTCCCGGGGGGAGTGCTCGCGGGCTGGTCTTGCTGTTCCCGGATTGATCGATGGACGAAGCGGTCAGGTGACCCGTTGCATAAATCTTCCGTTTCTTGAGGGGCGACATCCCGTCGAGCTCTTACCGGTGTCGTTGCGCGCTGACGCCCTTGTCTTGAGCGATGCTGAGGCGGCCACCTGGGGCGAGTTTGCGGCGCGTGAAGAATCGCCCAAGCGATATGCCCACTTGCGATTAGGGACGGGGGTTGCCTGCGGGGTGGTTGTCGATGGGTTGATGGTTGAGCTTGGTCGACCGAAACATCAGCATGCGTATGTCCTGGTGTTTGATGATTCGCAGGACGCCGTGATGTGTAAGTGTGGCCAGCGCGGATGTTTGGAGGCGGTCGCCTCGCGCGGCGCTGTTGGCGAGGGGGCTGGGGAGATCGTTGAATCCGCTTCTCGTGCCGTTGCAATTGTGATTCGGAGGATTGCCGCTGAGTATGCCATAGAAGTTGTTTCGCTCGGCGGGGGGGTGGTTGCTGAGTTTCCTGCGATGATTGAGTTGGTGCTGCGAGAGGTCGAGTCCGTTGAGGCGTTTCGGGTTGAGGGGTGTCTGCTTGGGGACTACGCGGGGGTTGTGGGGGCTGGGGTTTGGGCGTTGCGACGGTCGTAGAGGTCTTTTTTCTCTGCTATTTCTTACTTGACGGATCGAGTTTCGTGTCGTACAATTGCATTATGACGCAAACGAGCAAATGTGAGCCAGGTGGGCGAGGGTCTGGGGTGAGGTCGGGGTCGGGGTCGAGGTCGGGGTCGGGGTCGAGTAGGGCGGTTGCGAAGGCGCTTGATCCTCGGTTTTTTAAAGCTTTATGTGATCCGAACCGAATTTCGCTGTTGTTGAGGCTTGCTGGGTGCGGGCGTGCTTGCACGGTTAGCGAGTTGAATGCGTGCTGTCCAATCGACATATCGGTTGTTTCTCGGCATCTAGGTGTCTTGCGAGATGCGGGGATAGTGGAGAGCGAAAAACGCGGTAAGGAAGTTTATTACACGGTGCGTGGAGCGGAAATCATCGCGACACTTCGCTCCATCGCTGATGCGTTGGAGGGGTGTTGTTGCTGTAAACCAAAGTCAAAGCGGGAGAAAAAATGATGAGCAACGAAACAAACGTCAGAGAAAATGTGTCCAAAGCGTACGCAAAAGCTGTCGAAGCACCTAACCCAGAGGGGGGTTGCTGTGGTGGGCCGGTGCAAAAGGGGTTTGTCGTGAAGATGGCGGGGTACACGAGCGAAGAACTCGAAGCTCTACCCGGTGAGGCCGTCGTCAACGCGTTTGGATGTGGAAATCCGCTCGCGTTTAGCGACGTGAAAGAGGGCGACGTTGTATTGGATCTCGGAAGTGGCGCGGGGATCGATCTCTTGATCGCCGCCAAGAAAGTTGGATCAACTGGCCGCGTGATCGGTGTGGACATGACCGATGCGATGATTGAAAAAGCGCGCGAGAATATCTTGGCGGCCGGCGCGGACAATATCGAAGTTCGCAAAGGGATCATCGAAGAGTTGCCCGTTGACGACGCGTCGGTTGATTGGGTCATCTCGAATTGCGTGATCAACCTCTCTCCTGACAAGGCCAAGGTGTTTTCGGAAATCGCTCGCGTGTTGAAACCGGGCGGGCGGATGCAAGTTTCGGACATAGTCGTCGAAACGCTACCCGATTGGGTCCGTGAGAGCGAAGCTTTTTACAACACCTGCATTTCCGGCGCAATTCCTGAGGCCGCCTATCTGCAAGGCTTGCGCGACGCGGGGCTGACCGATGTAGAAGTCCTCGAACGTATCAAGTACGACGCGTCTGCGGTCAAGGGTCTGATCAACTCAGAGCTACCGCAAAACGCGGAGGCGATTTCCTGCTGCGGCGTCCCCGAGGGCGTCTCCGTAGAGCAGACAGCCGAGGTTCTCGCCGGAGATGTCTGGAGTGCGAAGATTCGGGCGACGAAGGTTTAGGGGGTTTGTTGTGCTTGTTTCTGCCGTTCGCTATTGGCAGAAATATGGTTCAAGACGCGAAGGTGGATTCGATGAATAATAGCGTCTGACCAGATGGCCCAGTACCAATCCGGGCGCATGTTGTGGTGATACCAAGTTGTTCCGCGTAACGTGGTCTGCCCATCGCCGGTTTCGGAAAGCTGAAATTCACCTGCCTGCGAGATGAGAAATCCGGTGAGATGAGGAGGATGAATATCGCCCGCTAGCGACCATTCCTGCATGGGTGGCGGGTTTTCCGTTACATCAAACCGCAACAGATTTGGGCGATCCCATACGGTGATGGGTTCGACAAACGTTCCTGTTGAGAAGTTACAACGACGTTCGCTGCCGACGCCTTCGCCGTCTATCGTAGCATGTGTTGGAAAAGCAATTCCAGCTGAGAACATCCATTCGGTCGGTGGCTTGAGTGGCGGAAATTCGATCACATGTGGCCAAACTGATTCTGCCGAGGCGTTGACGATAATTTCGGTTCTAGCCTCGAAGAGTGTCGGAGTGACATCCGAGATGTACTCCGCGCCCATTAACACCGGAACCGCGAGAGCGATCGCAAGGATAATAATACTTGCCTGCCGCTGGTTTCTGGAGGTGCGTTGGATTTCGTAACCAATGACGCTTCCAAATGCCGCGCAAATGATGCAGATTGGCGATGCCATTAGAAGGCAGATCGCCCCCTCGAAGGCTAGAAGAAAGAGCGTCAGGCCAACAATCCCGACGGCGGCGACACTTGTTATCATGCAGCTACCCGCCGTTCTCGTTTCTTGGAATCCATGTAACACGGCGGCGATGAGTCCCAACGAAAACGGAAGACCAACGAAAAGGCCCGCACCGTATATGCCTAGGGCGTATACATCAAAGGCAACAAGAGTCGTTCCGAACACTGCGGTTAGCCCAATCGCAAGACCCGCGCTCTTCGCTACTCCGTACGCCGCTACTTTCTCTTCTAGCGTTTCTACGGGGAAGTCTTCGCTTTCCTCTTCATTTGGTCGGGGGGCTGCAAGGGAAGCGACTATGAAGACGAAGGCGTTTAGAAGCGGAGCGAAAAAGAACGCGACAAGCCACAATGGGAGTCCAGCAGTTCGCAGGCGCCGTACGGTCAGGGCAACCCCTAACCAAATGAACGGAAGCGAGCAGAAGATCATTGTTACTAAGAATAATCGATCCTGCGGCGTTGAACGTGTAAGCAAATCGCCCTGAAGGCCGACCCAATAATTAAAGAATGACCATGGGCGATCGAATGCGAAGATCGCGATTGACGTATCGACGAGATACTTGATCGCGAGGAGCACTACCCCGGCTGCGAAGTAGGTTCCGCGGGTTAGTTCGCCTTGGAGTGACCACGGCCTCTTCACTTTGCCGATGTGCATGACGTTCGACCCTTTCTGCTAGGCAATACAGCCAACGAGACTACAATAACAACAGGGTCTATTGCCGAATAGGGCATTCGCGTTTTTTTGAAAGCTGTGAAACCGGAGCTTACGAGCATCAAGAAATACGACATCATTGTAGTCGGCGGCGGGCATGCCGGGGCTGAGGCTGCTTGGTCGGCCGCGAAGCTTGGTGCGACCGTTGCGCTTATTACGATGGATCGCCATGCGATTGCGCGGATGTCCTGCAACCCCGCGATCGGCGGACTTGGCAAGGGTCAGATGGTCTGCGAGATTGATGCGCTCGGCGGGATCATGGGTCTTGCTGCGGACTCGGCGGGGATTCAGTTTCGCATGTTGAATCGCAGCAAGGGGGCAGCCGTCTGGGCACCTCGATCGCAGAGCGATAATTCTCTCTATCCCAAAGCGGTGCAGGCTATTCTTGCGACCCATTCAAACATCGAAGTCGTCGAGGGTTCGGTCGAGCGTGTCGTGACTCGCGATGTGGATGGGGCGTGTCGCGCCACCGGGGTTGAACTCGCCGACGGGCGACGACTCGGCGGTGGTGCGGTCATTTTGACAACGGGAACGTTCCTGCGAGCGCTGATGCACTGCGGCGAGTCGAAGACGGTGGGCGGGCGCGTTGGCGAGGCAGCAGCAACCGGTATGAGTGCAGCTTTGCTCGAAATGGGTTTCGAACTGGGTCGATTAAAGACCGGGACGCCGCCGAGAATTCGTCGCGACTCCGTTGACTTCGACGCGTGTGAGATTCAACCGGGCGACGAAATTCCGATGCCTTTTTCCGACATGACCGATGTGATTACCCAGAAGCAGGTTCCGTGTTGGATCACCTGGACGAATGCGGATGTGCATGAGTTGATCACGGAGAACCTTCAGCGGGCGCCGATGTATTCCGGGCAGATCGCTTCGACCGGGCCACGCTATTGCCCGAGCATCGAAGATAAGGTCGTTCGTTTTGCAGACAAATCTCGGCATCAGATTTTTCTCGAACCAGAAGGGTACGATAGCGAGCGAATTTATTGCAACGGCGTGAGTACGTCACTTCCTAAAGACGTGCAAGATGCGTTTATCCGACGGGTGGCGGGTCTTGAGCGAGCAGAGATTCTGCAATATGGGTACGCGGTCGAATATGATTTCGTCCCAACGCACCAAACGAAACGAACGCTTGAATCGAAGCGGATTTCGGGGCTTTATCTCGCGGGGCAGATCAA
>JAJDDZ010000010.1 GCA_029260025.1 Phycisphaerae bacterium
ACGGGATCTTTGGATGATCGCCCTACCGAGACGACGATGAAATCCATTTCTATATATGGTGGGATTGTTGGTCTAATTGAAATCCTGTCACCGACTTTCCAACCAAATTGATCGGCCGTACCGCTTCCAACGATGATTGCGCGGCGTTCTCTGTACCAGTTTTTTCGTTCTTGTTCTGTTAGCTCATAGTCGGGGTAGGTATCGAGGAACGTGTCTACATCTGCGCCGATTGTTGACAAGAGCTGCGGTTTGTCGCCAACTTTTCCGCCGACCCATCGCAATCCGCAGACCGACAATATGCGCTTCTTGCTGTCATCGAGGGATTCTATTTTTCGCCGATGACCTGTGGGAAGCGGATTGATGATTGAGGTCTTCTGAATCACCACGAGTCGCAACTGTTTGGCTGCGCCTTCCAGGAAGCCGTCGAACTCGTGGATAACGGAAAACGACAGAACGTAAATTACAATCGGTAGCGCGATGGCGGCGCTGGTTAGCGCGGTTCGCATCGGGTTGCGCGAGAGGTTGCGGTAGAGGTAAATCAATCGAAGGTCCATTCGCCATGCTTTCGCTATCAGTATGCGTTTGCCATCAGTATGCTTGCGCCTGCACTAAGGTTTCGCTTGAGTTACGGCTCTCTCAGGGCTGAAACTACGGGGATTTTTGCTGCTCGCCATGCAGGGAAGAGGGAGCCGGCCATCCCCACGAACGTGACCGAGACGAGGGCTATGATGGCGGCGCTGGGCGACAGCGAAATCTCGAACGCAAGGGTTGTGAAAGTAAAGAATCCGAACATATCTTTGGTGTTGCTGACCACGTTTAACCAGAGTACACAACCAAGACAGCCGATCACGCCGCCGGTTAGTGAGAGGAGGGCTGACTCTACAAGGAAGCTCGCGAGGATTGATCGCTTGGGATAGCCGATGGTCTTGAGCATGGCGACTTCCTGGGTTCTACCGGCGACGGTTGCGTACATGGTGTTGGCGATGGATAGGACGGCGGCGATTCCCATGACAGCGGCGAGGAGTGATGCGACGAAGAGGTAGCCGCGGATTCCTAGCGACTGGAATTTCCAGTAATCTGCTTCGGTTTGTGCGTGCATTTCTATGGCTGGTCCGGCGATGCGCTCGATGACGTCTTCTGCTTTTGCGCCCTCTTTGACGCGGACATAGGCGGAGGAGTACATCTGGCGGTTGGAGGCGTTCATGAGGGCGGGGAGGTAGCCCCAGACTTCGCTTTCCATGGGGCCGGAGTCTGCGGAGAAGTAACCTACGACGGTGAAGGCTCGGTCGTTTCCTGAGCCGAGCGAGACCTTTTCGCCGATTAACAGACCTCCGAACTGTTTTGATGCTTGGAGACCGACTATGACTTCTGGGTTTCCGACTGAGAAGCGTCTTCCTTCCACCAGTCTTACGTTTGTGTGGACATCGAACGCGACCTCTGTGACGCCGCGAACGGCGACGTTTCCATTTGTCTTGCCGCCGTCACGGAGGCGCGGGAGATACGCTTGGACCATCATTTCTGGACTTATGAGCGCTTGCCCAGTGATTGGATTCCTGGCAACGTCAGTCAACTGATCCAGGCGGTGGAAATCTTCGATGGGTATTGAGCTGTTACTCTCGGAGGTTGAGCCTTGTTTTAAGATGATGATCTTGGTTTCGTCGGCGGCGACGGCGAGGGATGCCTCAAGTGCGTTCGAGAAGGAGAGCAGCCAGCATGCTAAACCTACGACGGCGGCGATCACGAGCATCGTCATCATCGACGTTGTCTTGTGAGCGAGCAGGTGCCGGTAGTTATACATGACTGGGAGTGCCAACGGTTGTCTCCTAGGCGACGCGGCGGAGTGCGTCTACGGTTCTTAGTTTCATTGCTTGATAGGCTGGCCAAAATCCGGCGATGAGGCCTACGAGGATCGCGATGATCATCGCGCCGGCGATCGCGGGGAACGATATTTCTACCTGACTCACTGGTCCCATGCGCTGGATGCGAAGGGGCGACATCCAAAGGAAGAGGGCTGTGGGAACGATCCCGATGAGAGCTCCTACGACGGAGAGAAACGTGCTCTCGGCGAGGACGATGGCGAAGACTCGACCTCTTTGGAAACCTAAGGCCTTGAAGACGGCTAGTTCTTTGGTGCGTTCGCGGAAGCTCATCATCATCGTGTTTCCGGCGACCAGGGCGATGATGGCGACGATGACGCCGGCGAGAGTTTGCATAAGGCCGGGAATGTCGCCTAGTGCTTGGGTGAAGTTTGCGCCGAAGGCGTTTTCGTCTTCGGATTTTGTTTCGTCGGGGGTGTTGGCGAAGTTCTTGTCGATGTCCTGTTGCAGCGATCTCATGGCTGCCGCTGAGCTACACTTGGTCCAGAAAATGTGACACTTGTCGTCGGTAAGACCGACGTCTTCGCGCGATGCCTGGAGGTAGTCACGGCGGAAATAGAACACGTTTCCGCGCTCTGCCATTGGGATGATCTTTACGATTTTGAATTCGAGGGAGAGATACGGGGGGACGCTGCTGTCGAGGGTTACGCGGTCGCCGACGCTCCAGTCGTACTCTATGGCGAGCCCCATGCCGGCGACGGCTGCGGTGCGTTCGCGGTTCCATGCGTCAGTCTCGTCGGCGGTCATTCCTAGATCGCTGTATACGATTGGGAATGTGTCTTCGTCCGCGGCGAGACTTGTATGGGTGTGCTGTGAACCTGGGACTCTTCCGCCGTACCATCGCATTCCGCATACGGCGGTTAGGCGGGTGTTTTCTGGGTCTAGGGCTTCGATGCGTCTTCGGTGGCCGGAGGGAAGGGTGCTTGTGAGTCGGTGTTTGTGATGGACGCCGAGGCGGAGCTGTTTTTCGTTGTTCTTATGAAGTGCACCTAGAGCGGTGACGAACGAGATCGCTCCGACGAAGACGGCCATGGGTAGTGCGAAGGCGGCGACTGTTAGCGCGGTCCGCAGGCGGTTACGCTTTAGGTTTTGCATGAGAACGTAGGTGATGGTCATGGGATCACTTTGAGAGCTTATGTTGCTGGGGTGGCGACTTGGTTTTGAAGGTCTTGACTGTCTTTGGCGAGAGCGCCTTTTTCCAGGTGTAGAATACGTGATCCGTGGGCGGCTGCTCTGGGATCGTGGGTGACCATTAGGATTGTTTTTTTGAAATCCTTGTGGAGCATGTCTAGCAAACCGAGAATCTCTACTGAGGTTTTTGCGTCGAGGTCACCGGTTGGTTCGTCGGCGAGGATGATGCTGGGGTCTGTGACGATGGCGCGGGCGATTGCGACGCGCTGCTCTTGACCGCCGGATAGCTGGTTGGGTCGATGGTCCGTGCGGTCGGTGAGTCCGACGACGTCCAGGGCTGTGCGGACTCTTTCTTTTCTCTCTTTGGCGGACATTTTGAATAATAGGAGGGGGAGTTCGACGTTCTGGGCTGCGGTGAGGACGGGGACGAGGTGGTACATTTGAAAAATGAATCCGACGTTTCGACTTCGCCAGCTGGTTAGCTGTCGTTCGGACATGGATTCGAGCTGGGCATCTCCTATGCGTACGGTTCCGCTGGTTGGGCGATCTAGACCCCCCATGAGATGTAGCAAGGTCG
>JAJDDZ010000091.1 GCA_029260025.1 Phycisphaerae bacterium
GCAGCTAACGACGCTCATTATTTGCACAGGCCTATTGGGGTTGGGCGTGATTTCCGATTTCGCATTTGGTCAGCAGGGCGGTGAGGGTCTTTCTTCCATCTTGTCGGCCTCCGCGTATCACATCGTACCCAATATCGGTCCGCTCTGGGTTGTCGAGGGGCTAACAGTGGGGACGACGGAGACGGCTATCCCGTTTGTTTATGTCGGATATGCCACCGCGTACGTTGGTTTGATTATGCTTGGCGTGTTGAGCTTGGCGGTCGCCCTTTTTCAATCGCGCGAAGTTGGTTGAAAGGATTCCATGACATGAAAAGTCCATTGCTGATTCCCGCTCTATTCCTCGTGGTCACGTTGCATGGCTGTGCGACCAGTTCATCCTACCGGTCGTTCCATAGTGCTGGCACGATGTTCGAAGTGCTGCGTGATGGAAAGACGCAGGGTCGGGCTCGGTTAGACTGCATCATTGAGTCCAGCGGGACGTACGCCGTGGGCGCCCTCGCAGGTCTAGGCGGTGAGATTCTCATTCTCAATGATGAACCTTGGATCTCAACGGTACAGCCCAACGGAGTACAGCGAACCCGCATCGTAGATCCATCCGCCTACAGCGCAACCCTCTATGCAGCTGCGCATGTCGCCGCCTGGCAAGACAGACCCGTCAAAAGTGATGTGCCAATGGGTGGTCTCGAAGAGTTGGTGGTTCGCAGCGCCCAAGAAACTGGAACCGAATTGGACACTCCGCTGCCTTTTCTCATCGAGGGCGAATTCGCCGACATTGAGCTTCACGTTGTGAACAAAATGTGCCCCATGCAAGCCAAAAATACGGGCGCTTCCGCAAAACCATTTCGAGGTTCTCGTTCCCGCGCTCGCGGCGTCATGTTTGGTGTTTTCGCCAATGACTCAGAAGGCAAACTAACCCATCACGGGTCGAGGATTCACGCTCACATACTGATTCCAGGAGAAGTGCCACTCATGGGGCACGTCGATTCAATTCGCGTAACGAAAGGAGCGACGATACGATTGCCCAAAGAGTACTTGGAGTTGAACTAGAACAACGTAAATCAGATCAGGATTCCTTGCCGCCCAGAACATCCCGCATCGTGTAGAACCCCGGTCTTTGACCTTCGATCCACGCGGCTGCCTGCAGGGCGCCCGATGCAAAAGTCTCACGCGAATGGGCAGTGTGTCGAAGCGTGACGGTCTCACCGTGGCCGCTGAGATGAATCTCGTGTGTTCCGATCTGATCGCCCTGACGAATCGCGTGGACTGCGATCTGACCCCTCGGGCGCACCCCCGTTTCGCCATGACGACCAAAGATTACATCGCTGCCGGTCTTACCCGTTGCGTCGAGAAGCTCGTCCACGATCGTCAGCGCGGTTCCGCTCGGTGCATCGACCTTGTCTCGATGATGGGTCTCAACAACCTCGATGTCATAGCCCTCGCCAAGCGCACGGGCGACGTTTCCGGCGGCATCGAGGATCGCCTGAATCCCCGGGCTATAGTTGGACGCTTTGACGATCGGGATCAGATGCGCCCCTTCCTGAATTCGCGCGAGCTGTTGGTCGTTGTGACCCGTCGCGCCGATGATGATTGGCACTTGAAGGTGCTCGCATTGTGCGAGAATCGCAACGGTTCCATCTCCCACCGTGAACTCGATCAGCGCATCGACAGGCGTTTCGAGCTTTGTTAATAGGGGTATCACGTGGTCGCCGACGCCGATGCTTTTCCCCGCCAGTGGGTCGGAAGGGTTGGTGATCGCTGCTACGACTTCAAATCGGTTGTCCCTGGCAGCTAGATCGATCACGCAGCGCCCCATGCGCCCAGTAGCTCCCGCGACGGCGATCTTCATTGGTCTAGTCCTTCCCGGTGAGAATTCGTTCTACGTCTTCAATGTTCGCCGCGCATGTCACAGGCGGATTGGCAAAGCGAGGCTTCGTTGGACCGCCCGTGTGATAGTTCGCTGTGACCGCCGAGTCCTTGAGGGCGTGTCCGGTCAGAATGCAAACAACGCGATCCGCTGGCGAGATAACCTTCTCATCAAGAAGAAGTCGCAGTCCCGCCACAGACGCACCGCTCGCCGGTTCACACCCATACCCATGTGCGCCAACGAGCGCCTTCCCGTCGAGAATCTGATCATCGGTAACTTGCCTCACGACCCCATCCATCACGTCGATGGTTCGCAGCGCTTTGGTCAGGCTAACCGGTCGACCGATCTCGATCGCGCTAGCGACCGTCTGCGCCCGGAAGTTTTCCGTTTCCATTTGCGACCAGTATTTGTCGATGATCGACTGATCCCAATCGCTATCGTTCCATCGCAGGTTATGCTCGTTGACCAGCGCACAAAGCGCATTCGCGCCAGTCGCGTTGATGATCGCGATCCTCGGAACCCGATCGATCAACCCAAGATGTCGCAACTCGGCGAAGGCTTTCCCAAAAGCGCTGGTATTACCAAGGTTTCCGCCCGGGACTATGATCCAGTCCGGAACGTCCCACCCCAGACCTTCGAGCACGCGATACATAATGGTCTTTTGACCTTCGAGGCGAAACGGATTCACCGAGTTCATCAGGTACAGGTCGAGTTTTTCAGCAGCCTCCCGCACGAGCTTCATACAATCGTCGAAGTCGCCCGCAACCTGAATCGTCTTCGCGCCATAGTCGAGGGCTTGTGCGAGCTTCGCCGAAGAGATTTTCCCGCCACCAACGAAGACAACCGCCTGAAGTGGCAACCCCTCTTGGGTTCGCGCATGACGGGCGAACAAAGCAAGCGATGCGCTCGTATTTCCGGTCGAGGCACACGCGACACGCGACTTTCCAAGAACCCCAGCCATCGTAAAAGCCGCCGCCATCCCGTTATCCTTGAAACTTCCGCTCGGGTTAAACCCTTCGTATTGAAGATAGAGTTGACCAGGGTGCATCCCGATCGTCGTCGCGAGGAAGTCTGCTTCTTGGAGCGTGGTGCGACCTTCGCCTATGCTGACGAGCTTCTCGGTGGGCGCAAAGGGCAACAAGTCTCGGAAACGCCAGACCCCGCTGTAATCCGCGCGAGAATCCGCAGATCGACCCGGCGTGTTCCAGCGAGATTCAAACGCGCTGAGCTTTTTTGGGACAACCGCACGATCCCAGTCATAGCGAACGTCAAGAAGCGACCCACACTTCGTACAGGCGAAGAGCAATTCTTCGATCCCGAATCGCGCGGAGCACGACGCCGCGATGCATTGTTGAAAAGCGACCTCTTTCATAGCGGATAGGATGGCACGAAAGGGGGCAGGATGCAAACGTGCGAATCACAGCTGACGGTGGATCGCTAGTCCTCGTCCCGTGTCCGTTTTCGCTCGGTCTCTGCTTCGAGAGTACTGCGCTCAGCCGGTGTCAGTGAATCCATCCCCGTCGCGGCGATTTTCCGAAGAATTTCTTCAACCGCAAGGCGATGGTCTTCTTTCTCCTGACGCTCTCTCGCCAGCTTTTCCTCGGTGCGCTTCATTTTCCACTGTGCGATGCGCCCTGGCTTTTTCTCGGGTACTTCTGCTTCATCGAATGAGGCGTACCCGCGTGAGAAATCGTACCCGAATTCGCCAGTCTCAAACGACGCTTCTTCCTTCGCCATTCGACGCTGCTGCATGCAAGTCAGATAACCAAACCCAGCGATCATCAGCAAGATCCAGCTCTGTTCGAGAAAAAGTCCAACCACTCCGACCAGTATCGCGCCGACCATACCGATCCCCGTCGCGATCATCATCGACTCACGAAACCCCTTGCGAGGCCAAAGGTAGC
>JAJDDZ010000092.1 GCA_029260025.1 Phycisphaerae bacterium
ATCCCCGAAGTCTCAGCCATGATCATCGTACCTTTCGCGTCCGTTAAAGAGCTTCGCACATGAATGGGCACTCGAAATTTCTTACCAAACTCGATCGCTCGCGAGTGCATCACCCCCGCCCCGGTCGCAGCCATTTCTAGCATGACGTTGTACGCGAGTTCGTCAATTTTCGTCGCCTGCGGGACGATTCGCGGGTCGGACGTATAAACGCCATCAACGTCCGTGTAGATTTCGCATACTGTCGCGCCAAGAACGGCGGCGAGCGCCGCGGCTGTGGTATCTGAAGCGCCGCGACCGAGGGTGGTAATCTCGCCGCCTGCGTCTGTTCCTTGGAACCCCGCAACGATGACGATCCGATCTTCTTCGAGTTCGCGGTCGATGCGTTCGCGGCTTATTCGCTGGATGCGGGCACGCATGTGGGAGCTATCGGTAACAAGCCCAAGTTGTGTCGCGGTGAGGCTGATCGCTTCGTGACCCGCCGAATGAATCGCCATCGCCACCAATGCGATCGAAACTTGTTCGCCCGTTGTCAGTAGTACATCAAGCTCGCGCTTTGGGGGATCGTGGCAGACATCCGACGCGAGCGTCAGGAGTTGGTCGGTCGACTTTCCCATCGCGGAGACGACAAGTACTACGCGTCGCCCGCTGAGCTTCGCTCGAATCGCCCGCCGTGCGGCGCGATGGATTTTCTCCGCGCTTTCAAGACTCGTACCACCGAACTTTTGGACAATCAGCGACATCGGGATCATCGTACCAGCGCCGGTGACGCGACGCGAGTCATGGGAGAAGACAGAAGGGTCAGGAGTCGCGCCGTGGCAGGCGTACAAGGGTGGGACTCGCGAAAGGCGTCCCGTCGATTTGGGAGCGTAAGAGTTTGATCAAGTCATCAACCCCCATCACGAATTCGGGCGGGTCGCAATCAATTGTGTCGGGGTGCCCGCCGTCATGGAGTCGCAGTTCGTGGTACGGACCCGTGACGAGTTGTACGATCTCATCTTCGGTTCGGAAGTCGCCGGCGTACCCCTCCCCGATAACTCGCCAATTCGCCACAATTCTGCGAACCATCTCAAGTTGATGCAGGACGACCGGATGAAGCAGCGCACCGTGCGTCGGTGCAATTTCGATCGTGAGTGGGTCGGAGGCGCATTGTCGAAACAGTCTCGACCACCACGCATCGTCCAACCAGTTTGCGACTTCGCCTGCGTGGTCGGTCGCTTCAATCAAAAGCGTAGACATTGCGACACTTGGGATTTTTCCGTCAGAGCTATAGGCGACCGTGACGCGAGAACCCGGCTTTGGTCCTCGGCGCTGGCGAGTCGAGTCTCGCCTTGTCTGTTGCCAGCTAATGTCGGTGGTGGTTCTTGGGTCCATGGTTGTTTCCCAGAAGGCCACGGCTTCCAAGAGGGGTTATCGGATTCGTTTGGATGTTAACTCCAAACTGGAATGAAGATTCGCGGTTTTCACTATTGCGAGGCGAAGTTGAGTAGATCGAAGGTGTCAAGAAAGGGGAGATAGGGTGCCGGAGTAGGCATCCTCACGCTTGCCCGGCATGAGATTGGTCCTCAGTCGTCGGATGTTGATTTCTCTTTCTCAGCCGCCTCTCCGAGAGTTCCTAGAGTAACTAGGGGGGTCTTCTTGATCCGTGTTCGCTCGACAGCGTCGTTGCTAGAGCAGGAACCACCGCAACCTCCGCCCATTTGTTTCCACACGGACTTGGCTACGTAGTAGCAAGCGACGGCGACGATTGAAAGAGCGATAACGTCTTGGAAACCCATACAGGCGGTCCTTTAGGTGAGTCGAATGGTAATCTGGTACGTCGCCAGGGCTGCAACGTAGGCAAGCCCGGTCATATACCCGAAGGCCAGCATAGGCCACTGCCAAGATTGCGTCTCGCGTTGAATCACAGCAAGCGTCGCGGCGCATTGACAGCACAACGCAAAAAAGACCATGATCGAAAGTGCAACCGCGAGGTTGAACACGGGTCTGCCGTCCTCCCAGGTCGCGGCCTTCATCTGTTCGCGCAGACCGGCGGACGTCTCGTCCTGATCGTCTCCAAGATTGTAAATCGTACCAAGCGTAGCCACGAGAACCTCTCGCGCGGCAAATGCAGCGATCACCCCCGTCCCGACGCGCCAATCCCAACCCAATGGCCTGACCAGCGGTTCAAAGAACTTCCCAGTTCGACCAAGGAAGCTCTGCCGTAGGTAAGCACCCGCTTCACTCTGATCGAGTCGCGAGATTTGAGTCTCGTACGCTGACCGAAACTCATCGAACTGCTCAGGCGGCATCTCTTCTGCGGTGGTCGATGCTTGAAACTGTTCGGTAAGAGAATCGCGCTGAGTTTGATGATTGATCGCGATCGAAGCAGGTCGAGGGTAATACCCCAGTGCCCAGATAACGACCGTCACCGCGAAAATAATCGTTCCCGCCGTGACACAAAACTCTCGACCCTGCTCGTAGACGCGCAAGAAGACCGTTCGCGGCGAAGGCCACTTGTATGTCGGAAGCTCTAGAAGAAAAGGCTGAGGTTTTCCTTTGAGGACAGTCTTCTTTAGCAACAACGCAATCGGAACCGCAACGATGGCGCCCACAGAGTACATCGCCAGCAGCGTCAGCGCCTGAAGATTCACCAGCCCCCCCAAGAGTTGCGTCGCGGGGACGAACGCCGCGATAAGAAGGGCGTAGACCGGTAGGCGCGCGCTACAGCTCATCAGCGGCGCGATCATGATCGTGACCATACGGTCGCGCCGCGACTCGATCGTCCTTGCAGCGAGAATTCCCGGTACGGCGCAAGCGAATGATGAGAGCAAAGGAAAAAATGACTTTCCGTTGAGACCCAACATCCCCATCCAGCGATCTAGCAAAAACGCCGCCCGCGCCATATACCCACAATCCTCAAGGATCGCGAGAAAGAAAAACAACACGAGGATTTGCGGGAGAAAAATGAGGACCGACCCGATCCCCGCAAGAATGCCATTGACGACCAAGCTTCGTAGGGCTCCCGCGGGCATCACATTTGAGACGACTTCGCTCACCGCACCAAACGTCGCATCAATCCCGTCCATAAGCGGGGTCGTCCATGCGTAAATCGATTGAAAGCACCCGCCCATGAGGAGGATCAGAACGAGCAACCCTATGACGCGATGCGTGAGGAACCCATCGGCAATTTCTGAAGCAGAGCGCTGCGACCTTTTCACATGAGACACGACGCTGGGCAAGACGCGATCGATCCACGCATAGCGGACCTGTGCTTCGACTTCGACGACGGACTCGCCCGCTGCGGTGATTCGGTTACGACGCTCAGACAACTCCTCCGCTAGACCCAGACCGCATCGCTTGACCAACCTACTTTCGTGGTAACCGCCCGGTGAGAGAAGTGTTTGGATCGCCTCGGCTCGCGAAGAAACCGCAGGATTTCCGTCGCCGCTCTCGGCGATCGAGGCACAGAGACCGTCAAGCTCAGCACAAACGCAGTCGGGAAAAGACTGGCAGCGACTGGAGGATTCGCCGGATGTGGACTGTGCAATCGCATCGCGCAGACCGTCGACTCCCTCACCTTTGGTCGCGACAATCGGCACGACCGGAACGCCGAGTTCTTTCGAAAGCGCGCTGACGTCGATATCGATAGCCGCTCGTTCCGCGATGTCGATCATGTTGAGCGCAACAACGACAGGCGAACCAAGTTCTAGTACCTGTGTCGTGAAGAACAGATTTCGCCGCAGGTTCGACGCATCAACGACTGCCACGATAACGTCGGGGCGCGGCCCCATCCCGTGTGTCCCAAGCAACGCATCGAGAACCACCGCCTCATCGTCGGCGTGAACCGAAAGGCTATAGGTTCCAGGGAGATCGATGATTTCGAGTCTTACGTTTCGTTCGGGGTCGCTAACGGTCGCGCTTCGTTTCTCGACCGTGATTCCGGGATAGTTCCCCGTTCGCTGCCGGATCCCCGTGAGCGCCGCAAAAACCGTGCTTTTGCCTGTGTTCGGATTCCCCACAAGTGCGACGACTTGCGTCTCGACCGGTGTATGAACTGGTAGTGATTTGGCCATCACGTTGTCTCGCCCAATACGACGGCAGTTCGTCCGATCGTATTATCTCTTTGGAGCAGGATGACTTGCTGAATCTCAAGTCCGAGTCCGATGCAAGCAGTGCCAATCCGAACAAGGCAGGGGCGTCCGGTCCGAATCATTTCCACATGACCACCACGGACAAAACCCAGATCCGCCAGCCGCTTGGCGGTTGCTTCCCCGGCAGTGATTTCGATCACCGTGGCGTTTTCGCCTCGGGAGAGGGTAGCTAACTGAATGGGCTCACTCGTCACTTACGATCCTCGCGCCGGGTAGACGCGCGCACTTGTTACAACATCCGCAGTTGAGACACGTCAGGCCCGACCCGGATTATAGCGATTTAGCCCGAGCCGCGTAGGTGTGTCGAATTCGGGGTATTCACGGGGATTCACGAGCGGTTCGAATCCAAGAGCTGGCGTTGCTCTACGATCCGTCCGACCCGTCGCCCTCGGCCAAGAGGGCCGCAATTGCTCCTGGGTCCAGAAGTGCGAACAGAAAGTTAGTGGAACCCTCGACAACGGCATCTTTTACCCGTCCGGTACACGTACTAAATAGGGTTCCGGTTGAGAGCAAGGCGAGGGCCGCGAAGCGAGTCCGCCGGAAAGGAATTCGATTAGACATCGGATGGGGTCTCCTCTGTGATCAAAAAGTGAGGTCAATTACCGATTCACGCGTCGTCCGACCGACAACCAACCGGCACACCGAACGTCTGGCAGAGAGACCTACGGATCAACTTCGCCAGCAGCCGTGTCCAGCAGGTTCTGGAATTCGATGAAAGTACTCGGACCGGTGAAGTCAAATGGCTGCTCCGATCCGGGCAAGAGGAACGTCGAAACAAGAACGCCACCAGGCGTACCCGTGCTGCGGAACGCTCGATAGATGATCGTGTCGCCGCAGTTAAAGTTCGACGACGCAAGAGACAGCGGGTTCAAGTTTTCAACGGTAATGCCGACGCCCGTCGCGCCACCCGCACCGCCGCCGCCGACCGCAATATGGCGATCCGTGGAAAGCAAGTTCTCACCAAGTCCCACGAGCGTGACCGGCGACGTTCCACATGGGAACAGTACGCCGACATCCGTCGAAAGTCCTGTAGCGCCAGTTAGGATGCGTGCGGTCTCACGAACTGGCTCGGTTCTCAAGTTTCCTTCGTCGTCCAGCACAAACTCGCCGTTGTCGTCGGGTTTTAGGACTTCTCGTTCGATCGTCACGAAGAACTCGACAGGCGTGCCCGTCTCATTCAGCGCCCGTACCAAAACGAACGCCGATGAAGGTCCAGGGGTTACCGGGAACTGTCCGCCAGAAACAGTATTCACGAATGCTGGGTTCAGCACACTTGTGCCGCACGCTGGCACAGACAGCGCCAAAGCAGAAATCGCTACCAGCGAAACCCTACATCCGAAATGAAATCGTTTCATCAAACTCACCGCGTGTTCTCCGCGCACGCAACGCGTGCATTAACAATCTTCACCTATCGAACGCTAACTCGAAACTCGTAACGTCCGCCGATCGAAGCGACGGTCTGTGCATCGTCTTGGTCGAAGCTAGGCTGGTCATTGGTGATCTGAAAAGGAACCGAAAGTACGCCGTTCATATTGATCGCAACCACCGATCCGCAAACGACGTTCGTCGTTGCCGTCAACTGGTCCCGGGCGTCGATGTTTCGACGTAAAATGATGTTGCCATCATCGTCCACATCGTCGGTCGCCAAAGGCCAAAACTGCGGCGCAAACGCCTCTCGAGGCTGAAAATCTGTGGTTACGCTACCGCCGTCATTTTGCGTCTCGACCAGCTGGAATCCTTGCTGCTGCACCGGAATGAAGACCTCGATATTCGAACCGGGTTCTAGACCAACCTGTGCCACATCACACTGGACGACAATATTTGTCAGGTCGTTTTGATTGAGATCCGGAATGGCCTCAGCGTCGAACGTTGCATCAACAAAGTTGCGACTACCAGAAATCATCTCGACGGTTTGGAATGTCCCATCTACGAATGTAATCCGCACACGCAGCCTGACGCGCGGGTGAAGGTTCGCCAGTTCGTCCGCCGTGAAATCCATCAGGCCATCTTCAACCTGGCCCACCAAGGCCTCAGCAATCTCAGCGTTATTGACGAAAGCTACGACCACATGCCCAGGGGGATTAGGAATCGTCGCCAACGACGTGGCGATGTCGCCACCGAGAAGGTTAACAAAAGCGGGGTTAAAAGCAGTGCATCCCAAAGCACCAAGCGTGCTGAGGGTCGCTGCGAGCCCGAGAACCGTGCGGAAAGCCCTAGGAGACAGCGCGGGTCGAAAGAATCGCTGCATGATCCGATTTCCTCTTCTTACTAATGAACCCACGGAGTTATCGCCACAAAATCGCCCTCACGGGACGCCTGCGACGGACAAACGGTGTGTCGCATCGACTACACCATAATAGTATGACAGCCCCGTTTGTCTGGTCAAGTCCTCTTCGTTCGCCCGTCAAGCGTCTGTATTGCGCCCTTCACGTCCAGGAGTTTCTGTGTTTTCTTGTGCGATAGATGCCTCCGAAATCGCCCGAAGCCGGATAAGATCGGACGTCCTTGGCGGAACATCGGAATCGTCGAGGTTCCCCATCAGCCTCGCCGCCTCGTCGGAAACTTGCATCAGACCGTGAATTCCGGCCGACCCAACCAGTTGATGCAAGAGTTCACGGTACGCCGCTCGGTCGCCCTGAGCGACTGAATCTTCGATTGCATGAATGCGGTCCGGTAGGATCTTTCGGAACTGCCGAGATAGCTCGACCAAGACCTCCCTGCTTTCTTTTCTGACGAAATCGGCGTGTTGTTCCTCGACCTCTGCGCACGCCGTGTCAAGAAAAGCACTGACTCGCAGTATCAAACGATCAAGGGAAATGGGCTTCATCCAAACGTCGTCAAAACCCGCAGCGAGAATTCGGTCGCGCTCAGCCGCCGTCGTGGATGCCGTCAGTGCGATCATCGCGGACCGATACCCGCCCTCACGGATCGCGTGTCCCGCCTGAAACCCGTCCATATTTGGCATCCGGATGTCCAGAAGCACCAGGTCAAACGTGTCCCCTTCAAAGCACCGATCGACCGCCTCGGAACCATCGACAGCCGTCACCACCGTCGCCCCCGCCGACGAGAGCGCGCCTTCGATCAGTGTTCGCGTATCTTCAACATCTTCCGCAAGTAGGACTCGCCCGCAAAGTTTCGGAAGTTCCTGTCCGACAAGCGGCAACTCCTCGCCCAGCCGTAGAGCAGCCTCGTCGCGGCCTATCCAGTTTACGCCTCGCGAGTCGCCCGTCGCGATGCGCAACATGAACACACATCCCGTTCTGCTACTGCGCTGGAGGTCGAGAGAACCACCCAGCTGCAGCGCAATCCAACGAGACAGCGACAGTCCAACCCCCGCACCGGTCAGAGACGGCTTCATGGGCAGGTCACCTTGGGTGAACACTTCAAAGATGCGTCGCCGGTCCGCCTCTCGAATACCAGGTCCGGTATCCTCGACCGATATCGTCAGGCGAGGTTCGTCGCCGCTCTCGCTGACCGAGACTCGAACATGAACATGTCCGCGCTCCGTAAACTTAATGGCATTACTGACAAGGTTGGAGATCGCCTGAGTGACCCGTGTGCGATCGGTGTGAATCGTCTCCGGAAAATCAGTCTCAATAAAGATTTTGAACTCGAGATCGTCGGGAAGATCGGACGCCTGCGTTATGGCTGTCACGTCGGTTAGAATCTCAAGCAACGAACAATCGGCCATTCGTATCTCAAGCTTCCCGGCTTCCAACCGCGACACATCGAGCAGGTCGTTCACCAGTGCCAACAGATGACGCCCATTCCTCAAGATCATATCCGACCGTCGAATTCGTGTCTGCTCTTGCATACCGACCGATTGAATTTGCTCCGCGGCGCCGAGCATCGCGGTGATCGGGGTCCGTATTTCGTGGCTGATGTTCGCCAAGAAACGACTCTTCGCGCTGTTGGCCGCTTCGGCCTCTTCCTTGGCGATGCGAAGGTCCGCCTCGAATTGTTTTCGTTCAGTGATATCGGTCGAAATACCGCAAATACCAGATTGAGCGCCGGTCGCGTCGAAGATTGGGAACTTCAGTGACAAGTATGTATGAATCCCATCTTGGTGCGGTATGGTCTCTTCAAACTCAGTCGGCAGACCTCGAGCCAGGACGTCACGGTCGTTTCTTCGAAACAC
>JAJDDZ010000093.1 GCA_029260025.1 Phycisphaerae bacterium
CCCTTCAAAATAACAAGAATCGAATCAACAAACCAATCAATAACCCTCCACATCCAACCAACCTAACGCGTGCGGCAGCTTGCCCGCCAGTACAATCAGAGCAGCGACCGTAAGGGAGCTAGACGTCGCCAGCAAACGTCATAACGTCAACAATGGCCCAAAACTAGAGCAACTTACACGCAACTGTGGAGGTCGTTTCTTTCGTCCCTCCTGTACCCAGGGGGGGCACCGCGCCACTTGGTTAGTTGCTCTAGCCTCCACCATCCGCCCCCCATCAGTCCTCTAAGGGCAACCGTGCGAGCCGCCCATCAGAGCCGCGCCCGTCAGGAAGCGAATAACATTCGTTCAACCCAAAAACCACCGAAACGCAATCCTCTTGTGTGGCACCGGTTTCTAACCGGTGCAAACAGCAGGTCGGCCCATCGACCCGGCATTCGCTAAAACGCCTCACCACATTCAGGACATCTCTGAGACTCGTTGCCCACCAAGCTATAACCACACTTCGAACACTCAATTCTGGAAGGGGTCCGATCCATCCAACCTGCAAACGCATCAGCGGTGTTGCATTGCGGACAGATGGAATGGGTCGGAACAGGCCACCGAAATCCACAAATGGCACAATCTGGCACGGTTCGGATCTCGAACCTTCGACCACGAAATGTGCTCGAAAGAATTGCCGCGACCAAGGCCCCAAAACCAGCGTAGAAGATAGCGATGATGAGTACGCAAAGCAGCAGACTCGCCGGATAATCCAGTCCTCCGCCGCGGCCAGCTGCCAATATGCCTTCGAGAATGATCCACGTCGGAAAGATCAGAAATTCTGGAAGAACACCAAGGAGCACAAGAACGCCGACAACCAATCCAACAAAGCCGCCAATCGCAAACCCGTAGGTCAGGATGACCCATTTCGGTCGGCTATGTTGTTCGTTGTAAGAACGCATGGCGTTTTCTAACTAGGCGTAGGTCGCATCATCGACCCGGCATTTCCGGCAAAGTCGCTAGGTCGAATGCTCTTCCACATTCAGGGCACACCCCGGACACGTTCCCCGTCAGGTCGTACCCGCATGCTAGGCAGTTCGGAGAGTCAAACACGATATCCGGCAGGTAGATAGAAACCGCCTTGCAGCAAAACAAGTAAATGGCGACGATGATACCGATGTGGCCAAAGATGGAGTCGGCCCCAATCACATAACCGAAGTTGGAATACAGCGGAATTGCTGACCCTACAACAAGTAAGAGAATGAAGCCAGCCGCCGCGAGTCGCTTGCGGGCCAACCAGAACATAGGAAATGGCGAGCACAACAATCCGACTATCATTCCGATCGGTGATGCGACGAGTGCGTTCGCTATAGTCCAATAGGGGTGCAAGAAAAACCCAGAATCACAACATATCCAATAGATCCCAGCGTAGAACCCACCCAAGACAACCGAAAGCAAAATGGCTGACCACTCCTTTGGTTCTTGAACGTTCTGGTTTCGCTTCATGCACGACTCCATCCCCCCTCACGACCCCTTAGCCACCTGATCTATCAAGAGGATTCCTTAACCGATCACCCCTCAAGTTATTACCGTAGCAAGTGCGGACGTTCCGCGCGCACGAAAGAAAACAAAGGAAGAACAAGGACATGACAAATCATAAAAGATACAAACAAACCCATTTCCCCGCCTCACGAACTCCAATCAACTATTCGCCAAGAAACGAACCCATCGGAACCCAAAAAACGACGCACCCCGTCATGTTTGATCTTTTCGACGTTTAGCATTCACCCGGAAGCTGATCATCAAGATGAACCTCATCAAGCGCAATACCGTCAACATCACGGCGCAGCAAAGCGTATATGATCGTACTCCCGCTAAAATAGAACGAAGCAAGAAAAGACCACATGAGTCCAATCACGACAAGAACGTAGACCCCGATGAAAAACCCCGAGACGTACTCGTACCAAACAAGCGTAGACCAATCAGGCCAGGCATAAAGCTCATTCGGTCCGCCAAGTGGCCACAACCGCTCCATCTTGCTCATCGCACCATCGCCCTCGCCACTCTTCCACCAACCAAATGGAGAAGTGCCAAATCCAACGATAGCCCGCGTCACTTTCAAGGCAAAAAACGTAAACAGATTCACAAAAACCCAGCACACGCTAGCGAACACCATCATGATCACCGCATACGCCGCCGCTTTCAGTGGCCTGGATAACGGATACGCAAGCGCACGCGAAAATCCGTCATACGCGTCCAGTCCTTCCGTAGCAACAGCAGGCCAAAACAAGTTCCCTCCAACAAGAAGCCCGAGCACCAAAACTGCAATCACAAAACCACCAAAAAGCGCCCCAACAAAAAACAGCCCGCCCAGAAGATCGCCAAGAATCGGTATGCGAAGAAGTACACCGCCCAAAGCAAGCGCGATCATCGAGATCACAATAAAAGCAATCGGAACACAAGGAGCAAGAAAAAACCCGTTAAACAAATTCTTCCAGGCATACCGACGACCTTGTCTCGCCGTCAGTTTCTCGTCGCGTGCAAAGTGGATCGCCGCAATCCGGCAGATTGCACCACCAAAGAACGACCAGATCAAAAGTGCCCCCGTACCAAAGATCACAAAGTAGACCGAATGATACGAAAGCATCCAGGCGACCCCGTACACCATCCCCGCAAGGTTGCGAAGCGGGCGGTTATAAGAATGCGTCTGAACATAAGTCCCAACAGGCGTACCATGTGCAACAGATGCGATCGGCAGCGTGGAACCCATCAACCCCAAGATCGACCGACGCTCATGCTCACGCCAAACATCAAAAATCCCAAGCGTACCCGAAGGCTCAACGTACTCCGTATCGGTTTCGCAAGACGCGATGTAAGCAGTAATCGCAGTCCGATCTACACCCCCGTTGCTCGTCCAGATCGCGTCGAGCAATCCGCCCCAGATAAACGTAACGATTATCGCAGACAGCGCAAGCGTCAGCTTCGTAGGATGCAAAGCAACAGGAAGTGTGCGAAGAAGATGACGAAGCCCAATCGCCTCGATCCAACCAGTCTGCCCGTCACGCGTCGCAGCATCGCTCATCGTCGGATCCCTCCGCAAGGGGTGTCATTCCCGGTAGCAGCGCAAACCCCAAAACGGAGCTTAAAAAGCGCAACGCAACCGGCAACAGGATTGTCCAACGACAATTACGCGCTGTCAATTAAGGGCAGCGACTCGCGAAACAGCGTGAGGAGAAACACGGGGTGGCATGGCCCACGCTTGCGTGGCCATGTCTTCGAAACTGCAAGAGTGGCTCATGGCTCGGCGTGCGACAAACCGGGTGCCATTGGAGGCTCCCCCGACAGTACTCAAATGGCGACCCGCTACCTAAGCAGCCGTCAGCCCAGAAGAAAGATCCGAAAGAAAGGATTCAACATCATCAACAAGGTTCGAGCTCGAGGTCGAAAGCCCCTCGCCGATACGCCGAACGATCGCACTACCAACAATCGCCCCGTCGGAAACCTTGCAAACCGCGCGAACATGGTCAGCCGTGCTCACACCAAAACCGACGCAAACCGGCGTATCGCAAAACCCACGAATCCGCGCGACCGCCTCACCCAAATCGCTCCACACCGCCGCCCGCTCACCAGTCGTTCCAGACGCGGCAATTTGATAAACGAATCCAGTCGCGGTCTTCGCAATCGAAGCAACACGCTCACTCGTTGTCGTCGGTGCGGTCAGCCCGACATAACAAAGTCCAGCATCCCCAGTCGCCTCAGCGCAAACGCGAGACTCTTCAACAGGAACATCAGGAAAAATCACCCCGTCAAAACCAGCATCAGCGGCATCGCGTACAAACTTGTCGATCCCGATACGATGCACGATCGAATACGATACCATCGAAACAAGTCCGCACGACACGGAGTCGCGAATGCGCGAGACCATCTCAAACGTATCTTCAAGAAGATGCCCTCGCGCGATAGCAGCGTGAAACGACTGCTGTATCGTAGGCCCATCGGCGATCGAATCGGAATAAGGTTCGCCAATTTCAACGACGCCAGCGCCCAATCTGTCGGCACGTTTTACAAACTCTTCAACGTGCGCGCAATCCGGGTATCCCGACGTAAAGTAGGGCAGCAGCGCTTTCTTGCTCGCGCCGCGAAGCGTTTGAAATCGTTCAGCGATGCGATTCATATTTTGGTGCGCGCAAGAAAACATCAATGTGTAAGAACAATTCTTACAACCATTCCCAGCCGCGAGAAAAAGCTCGGTTCAAAGATAATAAATACTCCACCCCGATCCCGTAGATTCGCCAAGTATAGCAAAACCGAGCACACGATCCAAGGGCGTTTTGAGGTTCCCAAAAAAAGATGAGTTTACTCTTTGCATCGCCTCTTTCAGTTCGATATAATACATATGTCCAGTGCGACAAGCTACCGTGCTCGACAGGGAGTAGCTATTGGCTGAACCGATAAGGGAACCTAGAGGAGACTCGGGTCATTGAGGTGTAACGACGTACCGACCCCAGCTGAGGTTGGCGGTCTGAGCTTCGCTGAGTCACCCACGTTAGTTCATAGGGTTCCGTCCAATCCCTCCCATCGGCACGGAGGCCGTCGCGCTATCGGACGTTGAGGAGCCTTGATCTTTACGATCTAGGCTCTTTTTCTTTCTCAAATTCCGGTCAATCCACGCCTGTTGGCCACCCTCCCGTCGCGACGATAGAATAAGCATCATGAACCCAATCGTGCTATTTGAAGACGAGGCGTGGGAAGGTTTACTGCCGCTCGTTTATTGGCGATCCGTGTTTGAACTGCGCGTCGGACGAAAGATCGCCATCGACCGCATCGCCCAATCGCTAGGCGCACCCATTAGCGGCGTATGGACTCGCGACTGGATCGCACCAGTGGCCGCCCAACGCTGCGGCGCGCCAGCCAACGCACCCATCGAACCAAACACCATCTTAGTCAACGGACGGTGGTTAGTTGACAATGATTCCGCGTTCCCAGACGCCCCATGCGTCG
>JAJDDZ010000094.1 GCA_029260025.1 Phycisphaerae bacterium
TGCTTTTCTCCGGGCCAATTTGGTTCGTCGCGAAGTGCGTCTTCTTACTCTATGTTCAGATTTGGATTCGTTGGACGTTGCCGCGAATCCGTATCGATCAGGTTCTCTATACTTGTGTGCAGGTACTTTTGCCGCTGACGATGCTGATGCTCTTGGGGACGACGCTTTGGGTTTGGGCTTCGACGTCGGACTGTCCCACATGGGCTCTTGCAACAAGAATCACGCGGTACGTGCTTGGCGGTATTGGGTTGATGTTTGCGGTGGCGTTTCCGACGATCGCAGCCTACGGGTTTTATCATCGGCGGCGATTGGTGGGCAACTTGGTTCAGGATGCGATGCCAGGCTCATAAATGAATGACATGATGCATATTTCAGCGCGATCCTTTATGCGACTAGTTGCTGCGGTTGGATGCGTATTGCTTTTCTCGTCTCGTGAGACGATTGCGTCTGATGCGAGCGGCGTGACAACGGCTGTCGCTCCGGGCGGGTTGTTGGAAGCGGGGTTGTTTTACTTCGTGGCGCTTGCGGCAGTTGTGTCGTCGCTGGGTGTATGCCTGAGCAGAGACATTGTCCGGATGGCGGTTTGGCTTTTCGGTGCGCTTGGATCGGTCGCGGTGATGTACTTCTTGCTGGCGGCTAACTTTCTAGGCGCGATTCAATTGATCGTCTACGCGGGCGGGACGCTTATTCTGCTTGTGTTCGGCGTCATGCTTACGAGTAAATCTCCATGGGTGAAGTTTCAATGTCCAAAGATTGAGATGCTCCTCGCTGGCGTAATCTGCTCGGCGCTGCTGGGGTGTCTGTGCATCGTGCTGACCGAGGCGACGTGGGCGGGGTCGATGGAAGTCGTTCCCGGTGCATCGGTCAAGGTGATCGGGCAAACGCTCTTAACCAAGTACGTTGTTCCGTTCGAAGTTGCGGGTGTCTTGCTCATGATCGTAATGGTCGGCGCAGCCCATCTAGCGCGGCAGGAAGATTGAAGATAAGATGACGATCGGACTAACACATTATCTCGTCGTAGCAGCCGTAATGTTTGTGACTGGCCTTTTTACGATGATGACGAAGCGCAACGCGATCGGAATTCTGATCGGTGTGGAACTCGTGTTGAACGCCGCGACGGTGAATTTCGTTGCGTTTGATCGATACTTGGGTCCGGACCGTTTGGATGGACAAATCACGGCGATCTTTGTGATTGTTCTTGCTGCTGCGGAGGCGGCGCTTGCGGTTGGGATTTGTATCAACGTTTACAAAAACCTCTCAACGGTTGATGTCGATCGTGCGAATAGCTTGAGAGGTTAGGGCGTTAGAGTTTGATGGCGGAACACACTTTAGAAATTGCACTAGCTGTAGGCGTACTGACGCCTCTGTTCAGCTTCTGGGCGTTGGTATTCTTTGGACCAAAGCTTGGTAAGCCCGCGGCTGGTTGGTTCGGCGTCGTGTTCGGCATGGGCGTTCCGCTGGCGTGTGCGACGTACGTTCTGTTCGGTTGGTTGGGGGCGATGGAAGCTGGCGAATCGGCTGCCCTTACGGCTAACGCTTGGCGGGGAACGTGGGCGGTGCTCGGCGACGTACCGATTACGATCGGTGTGAAGCTCGACTCACTGACGGTCGCCATGTACTTCATGGTGACGTTCATCGCGTTTTGGATCTTCTTCTTCAGCGTCGGGTACATGCAGGGTCACAGCGACGAGGTCGCCGGTCAACGAAAGTACTGGCGATTCTTTGCGTACCTGTCGCTTTTCGGATTTTCGATGCTCGGGCTAGTCGTCAGTAGCAACCTTGTCTTCTTATTCATTTTCTGGGAGCTGGTCGGCCTCTGCAGCTACCTGTTGATCGGGTTTTACTTTGATAAGCCCGTTCCTCAGCATGCTCAGATGAAGGCCTTTATCACAAACCGCGTGGGCGACTTCGGGTTTTTGATAGGGCTGATGCTGGTTTATTTCCACCTGGGTACCACCGATCTTGACGAAGCCGCTGCCGTCTTCGCACAGCAGGCGGCCGCTGGTACGGGCATTTTCGCTAGTCACTTTACGATGTTTGGCTGGTCTCTTGCTACTATCATGGGCGTTGGACTTTTCTGTGGCGCAATGGGCAAGAGTGCCCAGTTCCCGCTGCACGTCTGGTTGCCCGATGCGATGGCAGGTCCTACTCCGGTTAGTGCACTGATTCACGCGGCAACGATGGTGGCTGCGGGTGTCTATCTGGTGGCACGCGTTTTTCGATTGATGACGCCGGATGCGCTAATGTTCGTCTCGTTGATTGGCTGCCTTACGCTGACGCTCATGGCGTTGATTGCGGTCGTGCAAACTGATATTAAGAAATGCTTGGCGTATTCAACTCTTTCGCAACTTGGCTACATGATTTTTGGTCTTGGTTCTGGCGCATGGATCGCAGCTCTGTTCCACCTGATCACGCACGCGTTTTTCAAAGCGATGATGTTCTTGGGTTCCGGGCAAGTCATCGAGGGGTGTCATCACGAACAGGACATGCGAAAAATGGGCGGTCTTTGGAAGAAGATGCCCGTGACGTGCATCACGTTTCTAGTTGGTGTGCTTGCGATTGCCGGAACGGGGATCCCCGGAACGCAGATCGGTCTCGGCGGATTCTTTAGCAAGGACGAAATCCTTGCGGTCTCCTATGCTCGGGCCTTCGAGTGGGACGACGCCTCGAAGTTTGAAGAAAGCGGTCACGGCGAGGGGCACGGGGGAGAGCATGCAGATGTATCGCCGCCGACGAAGCGAGTCATGCTTGCGTCTGATCCCGTACAGCACGGCGACGACCACGCTCAGCCAACTCACGCCGTCCTTGAGGCTGAATCTCATGGGGCGGTGGGCGCCGCTTCGATTTTCGCATATACTCCGAAGCTCCCCAAGTGGATGTTCTATCTTGCGCTTTTTACCGCGTACATCACGCCGTTCTACATGATGCGGGCGTGGTGGTTGACGTTCATGGGTAAACCCCGCGACGATCATGTTTATGAGCACGCCCATGAGTCGCCGATGATGTACATCCCTCTGGCGGTACTCGCCGTCGGGACGGTTTTTGCGAGCTACAGTTTATTCCGCCCGCTCATTGCGGATGCGTCCATCGTTGGTAGCGCCGCGCCGCTGGTGATGGCGATGGCTGGCGATAGTCACTCCCACGCGCCAGCGATCCACGTCGCGCATGATTTCTTGAAAGTTGGCGTCGGCGGGGCGTTCCTTGTGGGGTTCCTTCTGGCGATTGCGATTTATCGAAACGGTTTGGGCCTTGGCGAAAAGCTTAAGCGAGCCTTCGGTCCGATCCACACCCTGCTCGACAACAAGTACTACATTGATGAGCTTTATGATCTTGTGTTCGTCAAAGGGTTTGTTCTGATCGCGAACATCGCCCGCTTTGTGGATACGTGGATCGTAGATTTACTGGTCAACCTGTTCGCAGCTGCGGCTGAGCGATTCGCAGCCTTCTGCGGTTTGATTCTCGATACCCACGGCGTGGACGGAATTGTGAACGGTGTTGCGAAGTCCTCGCGTGACTTTGGGCACGTCGTGCGACTTCCTCAGACGGGTCGGGTTCGTCATTATGTTCTTGCCGCGACGGGTGTCGCGACGATCGTTTTCTTGTGCGTACTATGGGCATCCCGCGAGGCGAGTGACGTCGCGTTGGCTGCTGTTTCTGCGTCTCTTGGCAATTAGCCCGAGACGCATTTGCTGAGACGAAAGTGCTGGTCAGATGATAAGTAGCCACATTCTTTCATGGATTGTTTTTTTGCCAGCGATCGGCGGACTTATTTGTCTTGTCGCTCCCAAGAAGCAGATCAAAACCATCGCCGTATTAGCTTCGTTAGCGACAATGCTGTTGTCGCTGACGCTGTTTAGTACGTTTCTCGGCGGGGCTGACGATCCGACGGAGGTTTTCGGTCAAAGTTATGGAAAGCTGCATCATGTGGAGCGGGCGACGTGGATCGAATTGCCCGGCGAATTGAAGATTGAATATTTCCTCGGTATCGATGGTCTTGGATTTCCTCTTTTTGTTTTGACGACCGTGGTTTCGTTTCTCGCTTGCCTGGCGAGCTGGAACTTTGAAACTTGGAAGGTCAACAAGGGGATCAGGGCGTATTTTATCTTATTTTTGCTTCTTGAGACGGGGATGTTGGGCGTGTTCGTGTCGCTCGACTTCTTCTTGTTTTACATATTCTGGGAGGTGATGCTCCTGCCGATGTATTTCCTGATCGGCGTCTGGGGCGGGGCTAGGAAAGAATACGCCGCAATTAAGTTTTTCTTGTTTACGCTTGGCGGCTCGGTGTTGATGCTCGTTGCGCTTGTCGCGATGTATTTCTACAGCGGGGCAGCGATTGATCAGGCGGGCGGGTCGGTGGCTAGCGGGTATCTTTCGGGTTCGGGCACTGCTCTGACTCATGGTACGTTCGACTTGATCGAACTTGCGACGAACCCCACGATCCAATCGTATTTTAGCGCCGTGTCCACGACGTTCTTGGGTATCAAGTTTGCCCCAATCATGTTCATCTTCTTATTCGTCGGATTCGCAATCAAACTTCCCTGCGTTCCGGTTCATACGTGGTTGCCCGATGCGCACGTCGAAGCTCCGACGCCTATTAGCATGATTCTTGCCGGCGTGCTCCTGAAAATGGGTGGGTACGGGTTCCTTCGACTCTGTTATCCGATCTTCCCGAGCGGCGGGCAGTACTGGGCATTTACGCTAGCGATGATTGGTCTAGTTAGCATTCTATATGGCGGATTCTGTGCACTCGCACAGAGCGACTTCAAGAAACTCGTTGCGTACAGTTCGGTTTCCCATATGGGGTATGTGCTGCTGGGGATTGCCGTCATGACGACCGCTGGTTTCCAGGGTGCGATGTTCCAGATGATCGCTCACGGGATTTCCTCGCCGATGTGCTTCTTTCTTGTCGGCGTGATCTATGATCGTGCCCACCATCGTGAGATCAACCGCTTTGGCGGGTTGTGGCTTACGATGCCGAAGTATGGCACGCTCGCGACGATCGGATTCTTCGCTTCGCTGGGTCTTCCCGGTCTGTGCGGGTTTATCGGAGAAGTATGGGTTGTGCTCGGGACATTCCAGGCGGGGTCGAATCCTGAGATGCCGTGGGCTTACGCGATGGCGGTTATTGCGGCTGCTGCGGTCATCTTGACCGCCGGGTACATTCTGTGGCTCATCCGCCGGGTTTATCTCGGGACCGAACGCGAGGAATACAAAGGGTTCTCCGATACGTCTTCGCGTGAGATGTTCATTTTGGTTCCACTTGCGGTTCTTTGCATCGCGATGGGGATCTTTCCAATGCAGACAGTGTTTAACTTTACCAACGGAACGCTCGATCTGATGCTAACGATGATGAACAACGGAATCGTATCGGTAGCCATGTAGCGAGAAAAATAGACGCAATGGAATTCGCACAGAGTACAGCTTGGGACGGAATTGCGGTTGGCGAACACCTCTTCGCTTTCTCGCCGATGATTGCGCTGACGGTCACGATGTTAGCAATTGTGGCGTGTCCGCTTCTAATCGGACGCGGTGCTCGCACGATCGGCTCTGTGACGGTTCTCGGCGTTTTTTTTGCATTAATTCTATGCTTCCGTGTCGGCGGCGTCGTGGCAGACGGCGGGCTAAGCGGTCTATCGACCAGCCCCGCCGAGGGAATTCTGCTCGTCGATAATCTATCGATCGGTTTTCAGATTCTTCTACTCGTCTTCCTGGCGGGCGTGATTCTGCTTTGGTGGGCCGGATCGTCCGAAACAGAGAAAAACGCCCCTGAGTTTTTTATCTTGCTCGTTGGCAGCGCGCTGGGGATGGCCATGATGGTCAGCACCGCGAATTTGCTCATGATGGTTATCGCCATGGAGACCGCTTCTCTTCCCAGTTTCGCACTGGTCGGTTTCGACAAGACTAGCCGCCGTGGCGCGGAAGCGTCTTTGAAATACATGATCTTCGGCGCCGTCTGTGCAGCTATCATGCTTTACGGCGTGAGTTTGATCTACGGTCTCGTAGGAAGTCTGAGCGTCCCTGTGATTGCGACTTACACGGTCGATCAATTCATGGGTGGCGGGAACAAGCTCCTCCTGACGGTCGGTTTGCTTTGCGTATTTGCGGGGATCGCTTTTAAGGTCTCGGCTGTCCCATTCCACTTCTGGTGTCCCGACGCTTTCGAGGGCGCGAAGATCGAGGTGACAACTTGGCTGAGCGTAGTGAGCAAGGCCGCGGCGCTTGTTATGTTGGTTCGCGTGTTGACGTTTTTCTCGGCCGCCATTCCGAATGCATTTGCGATGTCGCTACTGGATCCGATCGTTTGGACCGTCGCGATTGTAGCGACGGTGACCATGACGCTGGGTAATTTCGCCGCGTACCGACAGGAGAGCGTTAAGCGAATGCTTGCGTACTCTTCGATCGCTCACGCTGGTTACATGCTAAGCGCGGCGGCGGTGTTACTTCATCCGTCGGTAGCGGGAAGCGAGTCGCCGATCACGGCTCTTCTTGGCTATGTGGTTGTTTACTTGTTCATGAACCTCGGTGCGTTCGGGACTGTTGCCCTTGTTGGATGGGACACGGGGAGTGATCGTCTGGATGCGTTCACCGGTTTGATTCGACGCGCTCCCCTGCTTGCGATTCCAATGGTGATGTGTCTGATGTCGCTCGTTGGTCTTCCTGTCTTCGCGGGTTTTGTCGCGAAATGGTGGGTTCTCGTGTCTCTGGGGAAAATGGGCGGGACGGTTGGCTGGGTTCTAGCGGTGGTCGTTGTGTCGAACACGCTATTCAGTTTGTATTATTACATGCGAATCGTCGTCAAGATGACTCTCAAGGACGATGGTCAAACGCCTTTGCGAGCGTCGCCAATGGGCGTTGGTCTAGTAAACATTTGCGCGATTGTGCTCATGGTATTGTTCTTCGCGGCGGACCCGTTTCGGCATATGACTGAGCGGTATTCAAAGAATCTTGTAACGGCCTCCACGCTTTCGTCAGCAGATGCTATAACCGTCGCCGACAGCTCCCCGACCGCTACCGACCCGACTGCGATAGAGAGGGGCGGCAACTAGTGGAAGATCAACAGGCGATAGCGATCCTCCGCGAATTGCTAAGGCGCGAGCAGTGCAACGTAGCCATCCGATTCCAGGAGTCGACCGTTTTCATCTCGTCTCTTTCGACGGAGCTTCAGCAAGCCGTTGCAGCCTTCGCAGCGGCGAGCGTAAATTATTGCGAGTCGCTAACCGAAGTCATTCGTGAGCTCGGAGGTGAGCCAGGTCCGCGCAGCGGCAACCTGAGCAGCGCCGATTTTCATTTCATGGAGCTATCCATCGCGCTTCCGCGTTTCGTCCAAGGGCATGAAGCGCTCGTGGGTTACTATCGATCGGGGGCGGCGAAGATGGGCGAACTCCCAGAGCTTTCCGCTTTCGTCTCGCGAATTGCGGACGAGCATCAGCAAGAACTAGCGACTATCCACGAACTGCAACCTACAGAAGCTGTTTGATTCTTCTCGCGTCAAAGTGCGCTGAGGATGGCGATCATCCCTAACACAAAGCAGTAGGGCGCGAAGTAGTGTAGCGTACGCATCCGCACCGCACCAAGGAGTATTCTTAGCGCCGCGAGTCCAACAAGAAACGCAACACCGCTCCCGGCGAGTACGGGTCCCCATTGTATGGAAAGCTCGCCGCTTCTAGATAGTCTAGAGACATCGGATAGTTGTACGAGCGTCGCCCCAAGAATGGCAGGGACCGCAACGAAGAAGCTAAACTCCGCCGCCCACCGCCGTCGCAGCCCAAGAGAAACAGCCACGCAGATCGTCGCCCCGCTTCGCGAAATTCCGGGCAGGATGGCGCTTCCCTGTGCAATGCCTACCAGAAGCGCTTGCCACCAGGCGAACTGACCCCATCCGCGTCTCCCGAGCGGTGCGTTCTTCGTCGAAAAAAGGAGCATTCCGGTAAGCATCAAACACGCCCCGATCGATATCGGGTTTGCGAATGCCGCTTCCAATTGCGTCTTGAATCCAAGTCCGATGGCGGCCGTCGGCGCGCTCGCGATGGTCCCCAAGATGGCGATCCGACATGCATAACGCTTGTGCCCCCAATTGCGATTCGTCTCACGAATTAGCCGCGTCAAGAATTTTCCCGTCGGTCGGGCGAGAATGACGAGGACCGCGCCCACCGTTCCGACATGGGCGCAAACATCAAAGAGTAGCATAGACTGGCTGCGGGGGTCGAGTTTGAAGAGCCCTTGCGCCAGGGCAAGGTGGCCGCTGCTGCTAATCGGTAGAAACTCGGCAAGACCTTGCAGGGCACCCAGCACGATCGCCTGGATGTAAGTTAGCTCGCTCACGCCGAAGCGTTCTCTTGAAGGATGTACCGAGACTGAATCAGGTATTGAAACATCGACAGGGCGGTGATAATTACCGTCGCCCAAACAAGCACGAGTTTGATCGTGCGTGCGGTCTCAAGCGATATTGTTGTGCCTTCATGGGCGACAACGATCAAGATGACCGGCGCGGCGATGCTTTGCATCCACATCTTCAGTTTCCCGTGGATCGAAGCTCCAAACGCCTTCCCCATCGACTCATTGAATCCGCGCAAACTCGTCACAAGCATCTCGCGCCCAACGATGAACACCACCATCCACGTCTTCATTTCGGTCACATTGTGCCCGGTAACGTCTACGAATTCAGAACCCGCGAACAAGATAAACGCCCCACAGACCAGCAGCTTATCGACCAGCGGGTCGAGGATTCGTCCCAGCGGAGTGACTTGACCCCACTTTCGAGCAAGGTACCCGTCAAGAAAATCCGTCACCGCGGCGACGATGAACAGGCCAGATGCCAGCTCAAGCATCCACGGTTTGGGATCTCGCTGAGAATATTGTGCAAGGATCGCGCAGAAGATGATCGCCAGGACAAACCGGACAATCGTTATCTGGTTGGGCACATTGAGTGCTTTGCTCATCCGTGAAGCACCTGAAGCGGAGTTGAGGTCAGTGTAGCAACCAAATCGTATCCGTCCCGACCGACACAGCGAACTGTGGTGAACGATCCCGGCGTCATCTCGCCACCCTGTACCATC
>JAJDDZ010000095.1 GCA_029260025.1 Phycisphaerae bacterium
TCGAGTTTCCCGCTCCCCTTGCTATCAATCGAGTCCACCGTCAGCGCCGACTCCGCCAGCAACTCCTGCTCCGCCGCATCCGGCGCACCGGTTGGCCTCTTCATTTTCCGACCAAAGATCGGACCCGTCGGCGAAATCTCAAACGAGTCACACCGTGGCTGTTCGACCGCGGCATCTTCCACAAGAAAACAAGCACCGTTCGCATGTTTCCAGGCAACATCACCCGTCTCCAGTTTGTCAATCGACGTTATTCGAGCCGAAACGATTCGGTTAAAGAGTTCACTTTGAAATGATGAAAGATAAAGCTTACGCAAGGTATGGTTCACAGCTCCCCACGCCTTCTTCGCGTTCCCGCCGGTCCGGCCAAACGTCACACAAACACTGGCTTGTTCCGTAAAACCACGACCAGGCCAA
Source organism: Phycisphaerae bacterium (assembly GCA_029260025.1). Lineage (GTDB taxonomy): Bacteria > Planctomycetota > Phycisphaerae > UBA1845 > UBA1845 > JAJRUK01. Next base: position 415 of record JAJDDZ010000095.1, read on the forward strand.
GCTCGCGCCGACGCTTCGTAATCGCCGCGGTCAAACAGATTCCGCGCTTTGCGAATCGCATCATTATCGAATTCATTCGCCCGACCAAGCATAACCTGAATCGCTTCGTCGTAGTCCTCGCGCAGAATCGCCCGACCGATCACGGCGTTGTCACCCCGTACCCCAAACCGCTGTGGCCCAAAATAGTTCGGCGATCCTCTCTGAGAGAGAACATCAACAATCGCGCCAGCTCGATCAAGCCCATCGACGCAGGCATCGCGAATCCGAACAACGAACTTGTTCCCAGCAAGGTGCCCCAGCTTGATCTTGTTCGTGTGCTTCGTGACGTCGAGAACTTCAATCCGGTCCAGCGAGAGCGACCGTACATGCTCAACATCAACGTGCTCAACGCTCAACCACTGCCGAGTGATACCGTGAGCATCCTTAAGACCGGCGTATCCAATGTCGTTAGGATTCTTCCGAAGTCCCTTCGCAATATCGCGATTCGCCCGAAGCGTAGTAAGACCCCGCTTTTCGACCAAGAAATATATGTGCGTTCCTTTTCCACTGGCGAGATACTGCGGAACCTCCTCAACAAGGAAGTCCTCGTCATATTTTTTAATAACCCCGCCAGTCCCGGCAAGGGCGGCGGTCAGATACGGCAGTGCGGTCACGTTCATCGCCGAAGTTTATGGAATATGGTGCCACTTAACTAGAGATCGTAGGAATACGTCCGAACGCAACGAAAAATGATGCCGAAAGCATATTGACGCCGAGAGATTACTATGTAGCTTGTGCTTCATCGTGTAGCACCCGCTACATTTCCAGGCCTTGATCGATGGGAAATTGAGATTCTGAACTGAAAGCGAGCATTCGATGAGAAATAGATGGCTAAGACTCATTAAGCGGCGCACATTGATAGCGTTCACATTATGTTGCCTGTGCACCGGCGTAGAAGCACACAGTCAGGATTCAAGCCCATTCGCAGAATGGCTTCGCCTGACAACGACCGAACCGCTGGTAGGCCCACTGGTTACTGATCGCCCGGACTTTACTGAAAGTACGGACGCGATTCCCGCCGGTCATGCACAGGTGGAAGTTGGCTACACTTTTGCAGTCGATCGTGAAGGTAAGACGCGTGTTCGCAGTCAACAAGCGCCCGAGTTTCTCCTGCGATTGGGTGTGGCGAGCAATCTTGAGCTTAGGCTTGGGTGGGAGGGGTACGATTGGTCAAAAACGCGCGCCCCAACTCAAACCCGTGCGGGCCGAACGGTTGTACGCGAAGGATGGGATCAAGGCGCAAGAGACGTTTCAATCGGTATCAAGTACAAGTTTGCTGAGCAAACGGCTGGCGTTCCCCACATGGGAATTATTGCTGCTTTGACCGCTCCCAGCGGCAGCGCAAACGTTTCCGGCGGCAAGGTCGAGCCAGAAGTGGTGTTCCTTTGGGGGTTCGACGTGAGCGATGACTTCTCTATCGCCGGGAACGCAGGACTAGGCTTTCCTTCAGAGGATGGGAATCGGTACGCACAGGGCAAGGCGTCCCTTTCATTCGCCCACACGATCACCGAACGCGTCGGTGCCTACGTAGAGTATTTTGGTCTTTATCCAAACACAGAAAACACGGATGCCGCACACAGCATCAACGGTGGCGTAACGTACTTGTTCAATGAGAACTTTCAGTTCGACGCGCGGGTCGGAGCGGGACTAAACGAAGAGGCGGATGATTTCTTCGCCGGAGTCGGCTTTTCATTCAGATGGTAAACCCAGTTGTGGCTTGAAAGAGAAAAAAACAACACTTTCAGCTGAACGACACTGCAGGAGAAACAGAAATGCGACAACTTCATCGTTACTACAAGACCATGCAATTCGTGATGATGGCCGTCCTCACGCTAGCTTGCTGCACGGGCTGCACCATTGTGGACGCTCTTCTTGATGGCGTTTTTTTGGGGTTCAGCGAAGCAGTTAGCGCGCTCGTTAGCGCAACCCTTGGTGGTTGACTTCACTATACGTGGATGCGTGAGAGCCTCCACTGCGAGAATCATTACTTGAAGATTCGTACACGTTTTGGGCAGCTAGTTGCCCGGAAGCGTCGACCATCATACCATCCCGCCCCATGCGTTGGGTTGCGAATGTCATCTACTTGCTCGCGGGAATCGCTTACCTACCGGTTCTCTTGTACGAGATGCTTTTTCTCGGCAAGAACCGCAGGGGTTGGCGTCAGCGGTTGGGCTTCGTTCCGTTCTTCAATCCGTCGGTGAAACGCATCTGGATTCACGCCGTCTCGCTCGGAGAGATGAACGCAACGCAAACGTTGGTCGAGCACCTACGCTTGCGGCTGCCCGATGTCGAACTCGTTTTCTCGACAACAACAGACACCGGTTACGCACGAGGTTTGCAACTCTACGGCCAGGCAAATGTTTTTCGCTTCCCTCTCGACCTGAGTTTCATCGTCTCGCGGGCGCTGAAACGAATCAGTCCGTCGTTGCTCGTACTTGTCGAGCAAGAAGTCTGGTACAATCTGCTGCACGGCGCGAACCGTCGCGGAATACCGGTTGCCATCGTCAACGGTAGACTCACCGAACGCAGCGCCGGAAGACTCGCACTGCTCGGTGGCGTCACTCATTCGATGTTCTCAAGACTTTCTTGGATCGGAGCGCAAGACGAAGCGATCGCCAATCGCTTCGCCGACCTTGGCGCGTGCAAAGAGAATATCCAAGTCACCTCCTCTCTGAAATGGGACTCAGCCTCAGTCGTCGATCGAGTGGATGGATCGGATGCGCTGGCGGCCGCACTTGGAATCACCGGCGAAGCTCCGCTCTGGGTCTGCGGGAGTACCGGCCCCGGCGAAGAGAAAATGATCCTCGATGCCTATTTGTCTCTGCTGGCAGAGAGCGAGGCGTCGGCTCAAATTCTGCAGCTCGCAATCATCCCCCGAAAACCCGAGCGATTCGATGAAGTCGCCCGTCTTATTCAGGCATCAGGGTTCAACTGCATTCGTCGCAGCGAACACGGCGATGGGGCAAGACTCTCAAGTAACAGCAATCGGGCCATCATCCTCGGCGACACGATGGGCGAGCTTCGCAAGTTCTACAGTCTTGCCGACACCGTATTCGTCGGCAGAACGCTCGTCCCGATGGGGGGATCAGACCCGATGGAAGTCGCAGCCCTGGGTAAACCCATCATCATCGGGCCGCACACTGAGAATTTCGCTTTGCCAGTCCAGGCGTTTCGCGAGAAAAACGCCATTCGCGAGATCGAATGCGCTGGCGTGCTCGGTAGTGCGGTCGCTTCGCTGCTCTCGGACAAGGTTGCACGAGAAACAATGGGTCAGCAGGCAAGGCGGGTCGTGCTCGATAATCAGGGCGCAACTGCGCGAACAGTGGATGCACTCGTTCGAGTCCTCGAATCTTCAACACCGTGAACGACCGGCCGGACTTGTTTCCGGGCAGCCCACTTGCGTTACAATGTTTCATGGCTCTCGACCGAATCGCCATGGATCGACGCGCAACGGACTAATCAAGAAAACGGACTATTCAAGAAACTGGCACGCGCATTGTTGTGTTTATTGCGATGTCGATGTTAGTAAGGAGTGAATTGCCATGACCGATGCCCAGGTTTTTAATCCGCCGGCCTCTTTTTCAAAGCAAGCACACATCTCCACGCTCGACCAGTACCGCGAGATGTATCAGCGATCGATCGACGACCCGGATGGATTCTGGGGCGAGATTGCAGAGGGGTTTTATTGGAAAGAAAAGTGGTCTAAAGTTTGCGAGTACGATTTCGAAGGCAAGATTGACATCAAGTATTTCATCGGCGGCAAGACCAACATCGCCTACAACGCAATCGATCGACATCTCGATACCCGCGGCGACCAGACCGCGATCATCTGGGAAGGCAACGAGCCCAGCGAGGACGTGAAGATCACCTACCGCGAGCTACACACGCAGGTCTGCAAATTTGCCAACGTTCTTAAATCGTTCGGAATCAAGAAGGGCGATCGCGTTTCGATTTACATGCCCATGGTCCCCGAGCTTGCTGTGGCGATGCTTGGTTGTGCTCGAATCGGCGCGGTTCATTCGATCGTTTTCGGTGGGTTTAGTCCCGATTCGCTCGCTGACCGCATCGTGGACTCGGAGTGCCAGTTTCTTGTCACAACGGACGGCGTCTTTCGCGGCAAGAAGCCCGTGGACCTCAAGAAAAACGCGGACGACGCGATGGTTATTGCTGAAATGCAAGGCGTTACGGTCAAGACATGCATCGTCACAAAGAGAGTCGGTGAGGAGCACGTTTCACCAAACATGAAACCCGGTCGCGACCACTGGTGGCACGACGTCTTGGAGAAGGCGTCCCCCGACTGCGAGCCTGAGTGGATGGACGCAGAAGACCCGCTTTTTATCCTTTATACGTCGGGTTCAACGGGCAAGCCCAAGGGCGTGCTCCATACGACCGGTGGCTACATGGTCTACACGGCCACCACGTTCAAATACATCTTCGACTATCATGACGGCGACATCTACTGGTGCACCGCCGACATCGGATGGGTGACGGGTCATTCGTACATCGTCTACGGACCGCTCGTGAGCGGCGCAACGACGCTTATGTTCGAAGGAATCCCGACGTATCCAGACGCGGGGCGATTTTGGGATGTTGTCGATAAACACAAAGTGAATCAGTTTTACACCGCGCCGACCGCGATTCGTGCGATCATGCGCGAGGGCGACGAACCCGTGAAAAAGCGCGACCGATCGAGTTTGCGGCTGCTTGGCACGGTGGGCGAACCGATCAACCCCGAAGCGTGGATGTGGTATCACCGCGTCGTTGGTGACGAGAGATGCCCGATCGTTGACACTTGGTGGCAGACAGAAACGGGGGGCGTGCTGATTACCCCACTACCCGGCGCGACGCCGACAAAGCCCGGTTCCGCGACGTTACCGTTTTTTGGAATCAAGCCAATCATTCTCGACGAACAGAATAAACGACTCGAAGGCGCTTGTTCGGGGGCACTATTCCTCGCGGAACCTTGGCCCGGGATAATGCGAACCGTTTACGGTCAGCACGAACGTTTCAAGGAAGTCTACTTTTCTCGCAACCCGGGGATGTATTTCACGGGTGACGGATGTCGTCGAGATGAAGACGGGTATTACTGGATTACCGGGCGGATCGATGACGTGATCAACGTATCGGGTCACCGCATGGGGACAGCCGAGGTCGAAAGCGCACTCGTATCGCACCCAGCTGTGACTGAGGCTGCGGTCGTGGGTTTTCCTCATGAAATTAAGGGGCAAGGAATCTATGCGTACGTTACGCTGGGCATCGGCCATGAGTATACGGATGCCTTGAAGAAGGAACTGGTCCAGCACGTTCGCAAAGAGATAGGCCCCATCGCCGCCCCGGACGAAATCCACTGGGCACCGGGACTCCCCAAGACGCGAAGCGGAAAGATCATGCGCCGACTGCTGCGAAAGATCGCGGCGAAAGAAACGAGCGAAATTGGGGATACGTCAACGCTTGCGGATCCGTCGGTCGTTGAGAATCTGATTGCGACGCGCTGACCTGCAGGCGTCTGCGTGCGCGATCATGAAAATCTCAAGAATGTTCAAATTTCGGTCGGGAGTATGGTTCTGAGCGATAACGTCGATAACAAGTCAGTGATTCCTGATTCGTCAACGGAAGGTGAAAGTGAGGCACGCCATTGCCTGGACTGCGGCTATGACCTGCGAGGCCACGACGGAGATCCGATTCGTTGCCCAGAGTGCGGCGGGGAGAATACTCGTGCCGACCTGAGTATAGCGGCCAAACTTACAACTAAGGATTTCGAGGAGTTCGAGACAGGCCCGACGTCCGCTATCGCCTGCTTCATTGCGATCCTCGTAGGCCTGTACATAATCTACGCGGGCGGCCTTGCGTGTGGCCTCGTACTTTTCCTTCCGGCGGCACCCGGCTGGCTCTTCGCTGCGATCGATTTCGGCAAGCGACACGGCTACAAGAATGGCTGGGTGGACATACTCGCTTGGTTTCACTTGACTATTCTTGCGATTGTCTCCGGAATCGTGGGATTCATAGTAGTTGGCGACAACATTCGTGGAGGAACGGGGCTCGGCGATTCGATCATCGAAATCGCCATGATGCTTGTGCTACTTGTTCTTCTTCCGAAACTCCCGGAGAAACTGAACCCCTACTCGATTGCGAAATGCAAGCTAGCCGCCTTCGCGAGGCGATGTGCAGTGGAGAAGAAGAAAGCAGTCGATTGAAGCGGGGCGCGGTACTAGCGTGCTTGATTCACCGCGACTTCTCGACCATCGGGCGCGACGCGCGTGAATTCCGGGAGCATCCAGGCTTGCATGACGGCTTGTTTTTCGATTCCCTTCACGACTCGCGCGGGGACGCCGACGACGGTGGCCATGGACGGCACGTCGCTAATGACGACAGCGCCCGCGCCGATGACCGCCTCGCAACCAACGCGAAGACATTGGATGACCGTTGACCCGATCCCGACGAATCCGCCGGACTCGATCACGACGCGGCCAGCGATTCTTGCGCCGGGGCAAACGTGTGAAGCTGTTCCGACGACGGATTCGTGATCGACGATGGACCCTGTATTGAGAATGACCGAGTCGCCGATTTGGCAGTGAGCGCAAACGAGCGCACCGGCAGCGATGACGGTGTTGCGACCGATCGTTGCGGTCGAGGCGATGTTGGCGCTGGGATGAATCGCGCTGATGAGTTCGAATCCTTGAACGGAAAGCTGTTCGGCGAAATTCCGCCGTACGCCGTTGTATCCGACCGCGACAATCGCCTGGGTAATACCAAGTTCATTCCGAAGACGCGGGAGGTCGTCCGGAGTTCCAAGAACCTCAAGCCCGTCGATGTGGCGGCCAGTCATTTCGCGGTTCGAATCGACAAATCCAGCGAGTTCAATGTCGCCCGTCTGCCGCAAAATGTCCAAAACGACTCGCCCGTGTCCGCCGCAGCCTAGAATCACACAGCGGTTATTGTTTGGGTTTATCGATGAGTTGTCTGCGGTCGAGTCCATAATTGACATCCGTCTTCGTCGCAACCTAAGATCTGCACACAACTTGCGCGCTCCTCCCATTTATCGGCCGTAGGCGATGGTGGCTGAATCGAATCGAGCTGAGCCCGGATTCATTGCCTTCATGGGAGAATTAGACGGTAAAAACCGCATCTGGGTCGCTTACGGGATGGACCGACCCCCGCCCCAATGCCGATTGACTAGTACTGGGGCGAGCCGTAAGCTTTGGCCACGCGGCTAGGCGGGATGTTTCGACGTAATCCATTGCAAACAAACCACTTAGAAATGACAACATCAATCGAAACGCCATCCGCGCGACTCATCACCAAGCCGTTCCTCGTGGCTGTCATCATTCTTGGGGCAGCGGCGGTCCTCGCAGGTCCCGTGGGAAGTTGGCTTCAGTTTCGCCTCGAAAAATTACAGCTTGCACTGATCAAGCCGCTTGCCGCGATGAATGTCGATGCGATTTACCCGTATCGCCTGATGGATCGTCAGATGTTGGAGCCGAGCGTCGTTGAGGCTCTAGGAACGACCGAGTATATTCACTGGACGCTCGAGGATACCAACGTCGCGAAGTCTGATCCTCTTCGACGAGCGACGCTTTTTGTGACGTACTACACCGGCGGGCGTGACCTTGTCCCACATGTTCCGGATGAGTGTATGCTCGGCGCGGGGTATCAACCTGCTCAAGCTCATGAGAACACGAACCTCCGCTTGTCGGCGCTCATTCCGGAACACCCGACGGTACCAGTTCGGGTGTGTACATTCGTTCGTACCGCGATCCACAATCGAACGAAGATGACCGTTGTCTATTCGTTCGCAGTCAACGGCACTTTTGCCGCGACGCGAAACAACGTGCGTCTGTTGACAGCCGATCCGCGAAACACGCATGCTTATTTTAGTAAGGTCGAGGTGAGTTTCCCCGGCGCGACGCGCGAACAGAGTGTTTTGGGCGCACAAAAATTGTTAGATACGGTGTTGCCGGTCTTACTTCGCGACCACTATCCCGACTTTGAAAAAGCGGAACAGGCAACCAACGAGAAAACATAACAGTTTCGCATGCGACGACTGATTCGCCGTCAGCGCGAATCATTCGAAGAAGGAATCGAAGATCATGGCCAAGCAATTAAACAAGAGTCTCATCGTTGCCTTAACGATTGCCGCGTTCGGCGTCATTCTCGCGCTGTCGGTGGTTATGCTGCAGCGTATTGAACGAAGCGATCCGAAATACTTCGTCGAACTGGCTGAGCGCACCGCCGAAGCAGGTCAGTGGCAGGAGGCGGCGATCTTCTACAATCGCGCTTGGGAACTCAGCAACGATGCGAAGCACCTCGTGTCTGTGGGCGACATGCTGTTGGAAGACGGCGAAGTGGGTCGCGCGATCGGCTCTTGGGAGCAGGCGCTCGTACATCAACCGGGTTTGCTCCACGCCCACAAACGACTTGTCGACGTTCGTGTTGAACTTGGTGAGCTCTATGGAGATTCCAACAACTGGGAGAGCGTCCACGAAGCTGCTTTGGCGATGCTGAAGGTCGATGCCGAGCGTACGCCGCAGCAAGAAGCGTTCGCCCACAACGCCAATGGGCTGGCGCTCATCGCGCTAAGGCGACGCGCCGACGAGAACGCCGCACAAGGTCTCTTGGAATTGGAAAAAGCGTATGAACTCGCTCCCGCTCTTGTTAAGCACGGTACGGAACTCGCTTTGGAGTACACGAGAATCTCGCGACTCGATGAGGCTGAGTTGCTTCTTCGGAAACTCGTGGCCGAGAACACGACGCCCGGTGCGAACGCCTCCCAGGCACGTCTTTCGCTCGCAAAATTCCTAGCGCGGCAGCAGAAGCCCAACGAAGCAGGTCCGCTCTTTGGAGAGAGTGTCACGCTCGCCGGGGACGATCACGAGGCGCGTATCGACGCCGAAATCGGCCACGCCGTCTTCTTGTCAATTCGATGGGCTCGGGCGAGGCGCGACGGGCAACCGGAAGAAGAATCGCAGCCATACTTCGATCATGCGGAGAAAATTCTGACCGACCAGATAGCGCGTGATCCGGACAACTTCAAATCCTATCGTCAACTCGCCATGCTCTACAAGGCGTCTTCGCGCTTGCAGGAGGTAATTGACATCTGCGAGCAGCGACTTGCCAGAGGATTGGTTCGCAAAGGCGTCAAAGCGACACAGCATCGCGTGGATACGTTCATGCTTATGCTCAACGCATCCGAGGCGGCTGTTGTGTTAGCGCTTCGAGCCGGCGAAGACGGTGACAGCGAAGCCAAAGATGACCTGCTCGACAAGGCGGAACAATACGTCGTGGACGCTCGGGGGGAAGCACCGACTCATCCTGCGGTCCTGAGTCAAGCAGGCCGGGTCAAGCTCGCGCGTGGACAAGATCGTGCAGCCATCGAAAACCTCACCGCTTCGCACGATGCGTACAAGAATTTCGGGGCGATCAACTGGGAAAACACGATGATCCTCGCGAATACCCATCTTCGGCTAAACGAAGCAGGCGTCGCCCGTCAGTTGCTGGAAAATGTCCTGGACGAGGCCGCACGCATGCGGGCGAACGATGAAACATTCTGGAACCTCTACGCGCAGAGTCTTCTGCAAACGGGTGAACTCGACCGCGCGCTTCGCGTCGCCGACCGTGTCCTGGCAATCAATCCCAGCAGCAAAGATGCCGCGCTACTGAAGGCTGCTATCTATGAAAGACAGGGCAAGCACGCCCAGGCCGGGTTAATTCAAAAACAAGTGACCGGGTCACCAACAATTGACGCAATGCTTCGCGCTCGGGCTAAATCACTGGAAGGCGATAACGAAGGTGCGATTAGCCTTCTGCTCGAAGCGATCAAAACCGAACCCACGAATGCTCGTTTGGTCGGAATGACCGTGCACGAACTCGTCGGAGCAGATCGCCAGAAAGAGGCTTTCACGATAGCAAAGAACGCCGTCGAGCAAGCTCCCCAGAACCCATCGCTTCAGCAGGTACTAGTCTACGCGCAGCCATCGCTTTCGGAAACTGAAAGAAATACAGCGATGCTCTCCGCGATCGAATCCGAGGAAGATCCCTACAAGCGAGCGCTCGATAAGCTTATGTTCTTCACGCGAATCGAAGACAACGCGAGTGCCCTTGTCGCGATAGATAGCGCTCTTGGGCATGTTCGCGCCAGGGACACGCCGCAGGCCAAAAGCGCAACCGCCACCCAGCACCAGGTTCTCTTGAAAACAAAAATCCGTATAGCATCGCAATTAGACGATCGGGTCGCGATGGAAGCGGCTCGCGACGAAGGAGTCGAATTCAACGTCGATGGTGTCGGGGGCAAGACGGTCTTGGGATTGTACTACTTGCAGCAGAAGGATTTCGAACTTGCTGCCAATGCGTTTCGCGAAGTGATCTCCATTCAGCCAACCGACGCATCATCCCTCGCGCTTCTCGGCCAATGTTTGCAAATGCTTGGGCGTGACGACGAATCGTGGACCGCATACGAACGAGCGATCCGCGCAAACCACGACGAAGGACTCGCCCATCTTGGCCTCGCCGTGCTCGCGCGCAAGAAGGACGACGACGTAACTTTCAATCGTGAGCTAGATGAGTGCGAACGAACCGTACCAAACGACCCTTGGGTTCGCGAACAGCTCATCGTCCGCACAGAAGAGGCGGATCCCCAGCAAGCGATCGCCCGCAGAGAGGCGATCCTACTGGACAACCAAGAAGACACTTACAACTTGCAGCGCCTAGCCAGTTTGTACGAAAAATCTGGCGCCAACGACAAAGCCGACGCCCAGCACGCAAGACTCGTCGAACTAGCGCCAGAAGATCAGCGAATTGCAACGTTGGCTGCCAGGTACTATCGCCGAACCGGGCGGGCGGATCGGGCGGTGGATCTTCTCGGCAGTTTCGCGCAGTCTCAAAAAGCCGATGTCGATAAGGCAAACGCACTCCGCCTTGTCGCAGCCGAATTAATTAACCAAGGAAGAAATGACGCCGCTGAAAAAATACTCCTCGACGCGATCAAGTTAACTGAGACGTTTGAGTTGCAGCGGGCCCTCGCAGACTTTTATGTCCGCGTTTCGAACGATCCAGACAGGGCACTCCCTTGGCTGAGTAAATCGATCGAGCGAGCCGAAGCTGATTCGCCCGAGGCGATTCCTGGTCTTCTCGAATCGCGCGTCATTTGCAGACTGCATCGCAATCTCAATGACACGGATGGCGCTCGCGAAGATGTCGAGGAACTCTTGCGGTCTCACAAGGACTTCGTTCGCGGACTTCTTTGGCAAAGCGAAGTCTTCGCCCGAACCGGCGAGATCGATCGGGCCGTCGAGTCGCTTACGTCCTATCTCGCCAAGCGTCCAGAAGACACATACGCCCTCTATTCGCGAGCGCAGCACTACATCGCGCGTGGCAACATCGCCCTGGCGATCGACGACCTCCAGCGCATCAAGAGAACTTCCCCCCGCGCACTTCGACTCAAACCCCGCATCATGCTGGCGCGATTGCAAAGACACAGTGGCCACAAAGATCTTTGGATTCGCGAGCTCGAAGGCTTGCACAGCGAAGTACCGGGATCCAGCGCCGCCGCCCTTGCTTTGGCTGAGGCGTACATACAACAGCAGCAATTCGACGACGCGGACCGTCTTGTTACCGCGCAGATGAACCAAGTCGGGACTGCCGGTAAGTCTCAATGGCTTTTCTTGCGCGGTCGGATTTCGTTGAGTCTCGATCGTCCGGACGACGCGCTCCGCGACTTCGGCCAGGCTGCCCAAGCGGACAACTTCGGCACAACCACCGTCGCCTCGGTCCTGGGCATGTATGCCCAACTCAACCGAGATTCAGAAGGCGTGAAATACTACCAGTCTCTACCTGAAGCGTCCAAACACGGGGCGATCGCCAAAGCGAAGTATGCGAGATTGCTGGCGGGAGCGGGCGAATCGGATCAAGCGGTTGTGGAAATGCGTGAAGCGATGGCCCTTGCAACCGATAAACCGCTAAACATTGTGCGCGCCTTGGTTAGCGATCTTTACCAAGGATTTGATGCCGAGGGAGCTGTTGCGCTCTTTGAGGGAAGCTCGCCGAGCGAATCGACGGAGCGGGCGAACCAACGCCTGCTCGTTCGATTGCACGCCAGAGACGGAAATTTCGGTGAGGCGATAGAACTACTCGATCAACTACTAGCCACGGCGTCGAGCAATGTCGAACGATCAACCTTGCTCCATGAGAAGGGCGACGTTCTCGATGGATCTGGCGACGCAGCCGGGGCTGTCACCGCGTACCAAGGCTCCCTGAAATATGACGCGACTAATTGGGCGACGCTGAACAATATTGCGTTTCTCCTCTCGGACAAACTCGCAGATCATCAAGGCGCTTTGCGATATGCTCAGCGCGCTGTTGCGATTGTGGATAACTCGTTCACGCTCGACACGCTCGGATGGACGTACGTCGGTCTCGCACAATTTGATCTCGCAATTGCCGAACTGAGTCGTGCGGTGCGTGTGAACCCAGACTACGGATGGGCGTACTTGCATCTGGGTGAAGCGTACCGACGCAATGGGGCGTTCTCGCAAGCGTCTGATGTCTTGAGAACCGGCTCAGATGTCGCGCATGCGTCGAAAGACCCGGAACTTGACGCCGCAATCGCTACGTCTACTGATCGCGTTCGATCTCGTGATCGCACCCCATAACTCAGTTACTAGGGCAACCATGAAAGACGCATACTTGGTGCGATTACAATAACGATGATCTGGATCGCGCTTGTAGTTTTGGTTGTTTGTTCTGGGGCGGTCTCAGGTTCGGAGACGGTCTTGTTTGCGCTCACGCGCAAAGAACTTCAGGAAGCAAACGTTTCCGCCAGTCGCTCGCGTCGCCGCGCGTACGTATTGATGCGCAACCCGCGACACGTTTTGATGACCGTGTTGATGACCAACACCGCGATCAACGTGACAATTTTTTCCCTTTCGTTTCAGGCATCCGGCGCGCAACCGTCGCTGCATCCCTTGCTCGCCGCAGCCATCGGCGTGGGCGTCTTGGTTACGGTGATCCTTTTCGGAGAGATGTTGCCCAAGGCGCTTGCACTGCGAAATGCGAAGTCGCTTGCTCCCTACTCCGCCGCCCTCTTGAGTAGTTTGGAGGCGCTTCTTTCTCCGGTACAGCGCGTGTTGTCCTTTTTTCTTGTGGATCCGATTACACGGCTTCTCGCTCCTGAGACGTCTTCGCCGTCGAATGTTTCGATTGATGAGCTTCGGCTCCTCGTTGAACATTCTGCTCGCGAGGGACATATTGATGCCGCAGAGAATGACATGCTTCAGGCTGTTGTCGGCCTGACGGAGATTTCTGTTCGGGAAGTGATGACGCCGCGTGTAGATATTGAGAAAATTTCGCTCCACGGTGACCTCCGCAAGACTCATGCCATCTTCGCCAAGACCAAGAAACGGTTGCTCCCAGTGTGTGGCCGTGACCTCGATGACATTCGAGGCATTCTTCCAACTCGGCGCGCCCTTCTTTTCCCAGACGCGAAAATCTCGACGCTATCGCATCCGCCGGAGTTTGTTCCCGAGCAGGCAAACCTTGCGCACGTAATGCAACACTTTCGCACCGCCAGAAGTCACTTGGCGATCGTCGTTGACGAATATGGCGGAACGTCCGGTATCGTCACCAACGACAATCTCGTTGCCCGGATCGTAGGCGATCTGCCAATGACTGATGACTCCGACGAACGTTCTTCCACAGAACGCATCGACGACAATAACTATCGTGTGGACGGTAACCTCAGCGTTCGCACGTGGGCAGAGCGTTTTGCCGTTGGCGAAATCGACGATCACATTGACACCGTTGGCGGGTTGATCCTCTCCAAGCTCGGCCGCATTCCACATGTCGGAGATGAGGTTCATGTGCGCAATCTAACCTTGAAAGTCGAGTCGATGTCGAGGCAGAGGATCCAACACGTCCTGATCAATCGAAACTCGAAGCAGAACAGTGGAACGGAGGTGCCCGCGTGAGTTGGGTTGTGGTCATCGGACTTATAGTTGCGGCACTTTTTATGTCGGGTTTCTTTTCCGGTTCGGAAACGGGACTTTACTGTGTCAATCGTCTTCGCCTACAGTTGGCGGTTCAACAGAACGACGTGAGGGCTGCGAGGTTGTCTCGATTGCTCGCCGACGAGCAGGGAGCTCTTTCCGCTACGCTCATCGGGACGAACCTGATGAACTACATCACGACGACCGCCGTCGCCTTTCTTTTTACCAAGCTCATGCAACTCAGTGAAATCGATTCTCAGCTTTACACGATCGTTCTTGTTACACCCATTGTATTTGTTTTTGGGGAGGTTGTTCCCAAGAATTTGTTTCAGCGTCACCCGGATGACTTGATGGTCAAGGCCTCGTTGACACTGTCTGCCACGTTCCGTATTTTTCGCGCTCTTGGGGCGATTCAACTCTTCAAGGTGCTTACCAAGCTCGCGAATCGAATGACGGGCGGCTCGGTTTCGCAGCTGGGCCTTATCGAGCCAAAACGACGCGTAGCACTCTTGCTGCAAGAAGCGCTCGCGGACCATTCTCAAGGCGACGATCGGAGTGAAATGATCGATAGGGTTTGTCAGCTTTCCGAGACGCCGGTTCGTGATGTGATGATCCCGTTTCGTAGTGTGACATCGATCGCCGCGACCGCTACGCGACAGCAATTGATTCGCATCGCTCGCGCTACGGGATACGCGAGAATCCCGGTCTACGGGGCACGAAAAACGCGCATCACGGGGCTCGTGAAATTGGATGAGCTGCTGCGTGATCGCCTGTGGGATCGCGTCGGCGAGCGACTGACGCCTGCGCTTTCGATTAGACCGCACAATAGCGTTGCGGTGGCGATCAATCGGATGCGAGCGGAAAAACGTGAGCTTGCAATCGTCACGGGTTCGGGCGACCATCTTCTCGGCATCGTAACGCTCCGTGATTTGTTGCAAGAGCTCATTGGTGAACAAAACGGCACGGACTAATTGCCCAGTCTTGACGCTTTCTTGGCATCGCCTAACGTGTACACGTCTTCGTGCGTGTGTTCGGTTCCGTTTGTCGTAGGGTTGGTATTGTATATTTGATTGGGATGGGAAATGGAAGACTTGACGAAACTTAGCATCGACGATTTTCTTAACAAAGTGGCCGATCGTACGCCGACACCAGGTGGCGGCGGCGTGACGGGGCTTGCCGGTGCGCTCTCTTGTGCGATGGCGCAAATGGTCGCTGCGTATTCCAAACGCAAGAGCACCTCAGCGGAAGATGGTGCTGCCATTGACGCGGCGATGCTCAAGCTTCGCCGCACGGACGAAATTCTGCGAGCACTGATAAGTCAAGACGCTGCTGTCTATAAGGCGATGACGACAGCACGAAAGGCGTCGTTCGCAAGAGATCGGGAAGATCCTGATCTTGAGCAGGCGTATCAGGACGCGGTGCTTGGGGCGGTGGCGGTTCCCATGGAGATGGCTGCGACTGCTGCCCTGGCGATCGGCGAGATGAATAAGTTCAAGCACATCGCCAATCGGCACCTGCTGAGCGATCTTGCGATTGCTGCGGTCTTTGCTCGTGCGACAGCTCGGGCTGCGCGGTGTACGCTCTGGGTGAATGTCCCAGAGATTACGGATGGGGATCGGCGAGCTAAGCTGATGACAAACGTGGATCGCATAATCCTGCACTGCGCAAGTCACCTGACTGCGATTGAGGCATTTGTACATCGCAGTTTGGAGGAAGGCGAGTAGGGCTGCCGATAGATCGGTCATGGACGACTCACCTTCCTATCACCTCGACGTTGACGGTCTGGAAGAACCATTGCCTCCCGGCGATTGTGGTGGTGGATTTCGTGGTCGTGCTTGGGTCGGGATTCTGTTCGATTGTTGCGGGGTGTACACGAGGATCTATCGAAATCCCGATGGTACCGCTTACCATGGTTCTTGTCCCAGGTGCCTTCGGAAGGTCCGGTTGCGTGTTGGGGATGGGGGCACGTCATCTCGTTTTTTTGTAGCCGAGTGATTTTCCGCTCTCACTTCCGCGCCATTTCGATTATGATCGTTTGGGATGCGATCACTGCAATCATCCCGAAAGAAACTGCACGCGTTCCGCGATGCAACGAAATCTGAAAAACGTAAGAAGCGCGGCGCGCCTTCTGATTCGACCCGTCCGGATGCGGAAGCGCCTGGCCAGCAGACTCGGCGCGAGTCGTTGCGCGAGTATGCTCGGTGGTTGTGGCCTTATCGGTTGCGGCTAATCGTTGTGTTTGTTCTTGCTCTTGTGACATCCGTTCTGACGCTTGCTCTTCCGCTGGCGACGAAGTTCATTATCGACACTACACTTCCTGAGACGATTCGATCTCGGGGCGAGAAGATGAGCGAGTTGTTTTTCGTATGCGGTGGGATGATCTTGTTGATCTTGATCTCGCAGAGCGTTGATACGATTCGTCAGTATTTGATGGCTGTTTTGAATGCGAAGGTAATCTTTCGCCTGCGTCAGAAACTTTTTGACCGGTTCCTTCGTCTTCCTCTTTCTGTGCTTTCTGATTTGAAGTCGGGGGGGATCGTATCGCGTCTTTCGCAGGATACGGACAAGGTGACGGGTCTTGTTCAGATGGCGTTGGTGACACCGGGTGTCGCTTCTTTGCGGGTGGTCTTGACGGTTGTTGTTTTGTTTGTTCTCAGCTGGCAGATGGCGCTGCTGGCGACGCTGATGATTCCGCCAATCGTTTTTATTAACGTGATCTGGATTCAGCGGGTACGTCCGATCTATCGCGCCATGGCGCACGATCGTGAGGAGATTGATGCGCGGGTTACGGAGACCTTTGGGGGGATTCGCGTCGTACGAGGATTTCAGCGTGAGCGGCGTGAGCAGCGTCAGTACGCGGTATCTCACCATACGGTGATTCGCAAGAAACTGCTTGCCGAGAAGCTTCAACTGGTCGTTAGTAGCGGTTGGGGTTTCTTGATCCCGGGTGCTTCTCTGGTGATTGTTGGTTTTGGTAGTTACCTGGTGATTGAGGGTCGCGGTACGGTTGGTGATATCGTTGCGTTTCAGATGTACGCGATGATGCTTCTTCATCCTGTTTCTATGATCGTAAACTCTTATAGTTCTACTCAGCAGGCGCTTGCTGCTATGGAACGTGTTTTTGACATTCTGCGGCGGCCTATTGAAAAACCTGATGTGCCCGATGCTCGCGAGACTCCTTGTCCGGTTGATGAGATCACTTTTGACTCGGTTGGATTTGAGTATCGTGAAGGGCTTTCTGTTCTGGAAAACATTTCCCTATCTGTTCCTGCGGGTAGTGTTGTTGCCCTTGTTGGTCCTAGCGGCGGCGGTAAGACGACGCTTACAGATCTTGTTGCTCGGTTTTATGATCCGACGTCCGGCGCGATTCTTGTGAATGGCGTTGATCTTCGTGATCTTCGGCTTGCTAGCTATCGGAGTCGGTTGGCGATTGTTCCTCAGGAGGTTTTTCTTTTTGACGGTAGCGTTCGCGAGAATATTTCCTATGGAAAGCGTCATGCGACGAACTCTGAGATTGTGGATGCCGCTCGGCGTGCGAATGCCCACGAGTTTATCGAGCGACTTCCGGAGACTTACGACACGGTTATCGGGGAGCGCGGTATTAAACTTTCCGGGGGGCAGCGCCAGCGCCTTAGCATTGCGCGGGCGATTCTGGCGGACCCCGAGATATTGATTCTGGATGAGGCGACCAGTAACCTCGATACGGAAAGCGAACAGTTGATCCAGGCGTCGCTGGCGGATCTCTTTGCGAGTCGTACGACTTTTGTGATTGCACATCGACTGAGTACTGTGACGCATGCGGATATGATCGTGGTGATGGACGGTGGCTGTGTTGTCGAGATTGGGAAACACGACGCGTTGATGGGGGCTGGGGGACTGTATCGGGATATGGTTGAGCGGCAGCAGAGCTTTGCCGCCGGTGGCGCGGGTTCTGGGTTTTGAGGCTTGCGTCTTGACGAGTTTTGGGGGCAATTCTTGGATTTAAGATGGGTTTTGTTGGGTTTGTTTTGTGACGGATCGTTTGTTTTGGGGCGTGAGGGGGGATACTGGGTTTGTTTGCGTGTTTGTCTTTCGGCGCTCCTGTGTGGACCTCTGGGGGTCGTCGTCCGATGGTTGGGGGCGGTGATGATTTGTTCCTTGTTGGGGTTTCCATTTTTCTTTCTCTTTCGGGCGCGGAACTCTCTTGCCTACTACCGTAATAACTTGACGGGTGATCGGTTAAGGGAATTTCTTAATAGCGCGCGTGGTTAGGGGCGGCTAGCGGGGTTGGCGTCTTGTCGAGGCAACTTCTGAAGCGATCAGGAGATTGGGGCGATGGCTGCGGGTTGGCTGAAGAGGCTACTTGGTGGTTTAAGGCGGTTTCATCGGGACTTGACTGCGGTTTGTTCGACGTGACGTGACCAATGTCGCTTGATCATGTCGATCAACTGTGCCCTGTTGATCGGCTTGGCGGCGAAGTCGTCACAGCCATTTTCCAGACATCTTTGGCGGTCCTGGACCATTGCGTTTGCTGTCAAGGCGATGATGGGGGCGGTGTATCCCATTTCACGCATCAATCGTGTGGCCTCGAACCCGTCCATAACGGGCATCTGCATGTCCATCAGGACGACGTCGAATGCTGGGTCATTGTCGGATGCGATGATTGCATCCAGGGCGAGCCTTCCATCCTTGACTACGGTTACTCTGGCACCGGCTTTTTCCATGATGCCTTTTATCAAGACCTGGTTTGTCCGGTTATCCTCAGCGACAAGTATCCGACAGCCTGTGAGTTCCGTATCCGCGGTGATCGCGTCCGATGCGTAGAGCTGTCGTCGAGCCGCGCCGGATGTATTTGTCACCATTCTGACACCCTCTACTGGTCCGGTGGCGATCGTGGCCCGGAAGGTACTCCCCTGATCGATTTCGGTTCGTATCAGCGTCACGTCGCCTCCGAGTAGTTTGGCGAACTGCTTGCTGATCGTCAGGCCCAAGCCAGTCCCTCCAAACTTTCGCGATGTTGACGCGTCAGCCTGCGAGAATTCAGCGAAAATGTTTTCTGCCTGTTGTTCTGTCATCCCGTGCCCTGTGTCGATCACATCAAACTGTAAGCTGGGCGCATCGCTGCGTTCTAGAAAACTTGCGACGAGACGTACTTCGCCATAAGTGGTGAACTTGATCGCGTTTCCAACCAAGTTGATTAGTATCTGACGCAAACGCATGGGATCGCTCGTGACCGTTTCTGGAACTGGGGTCGCGAAGTCGACTGAGAAGGCTACCCCTTTCGACTCTGCCTGTTTCTGCATGAGTGACGTTACATCAGCAATAATGGTCGCCGGAGAACAGTCTGTGGACTCGATCGTCATCCCCCCCGCCTCGATCTTGGAGAGATCGAGAATGTCGTTGATGACGCCTAGCAGATGCTCGCCATTTCTTCGAATCGTGCGGATGGAGTTCATCTTCTCAGCCTGAAGGAGATTGGGCGCCTCCAAGTTTTCCGCGAACCCGAGGATTGCGGTCATGGGTGTGCGAATCTCGTGACTCATGTTTGCCAGAAACTGACTCTTTGCGCGGTCGGCTGCTTCGGCTTCTTCTTTTGCCTTGAGGAGTCGGTCCTGGGCGGCGTTGCGTTCGGTGATGTCGAGAATCATTGCCACGTAGACCGGCGAATCGCCTTGGAACAGTTGCAAATGAACTTCTACGGGATAGGTGGAGCCGTCCTTCCTCTGATGGAAAGTCTCGAATTCCACCTTTTCCCGGGTGCCGGTTATCAGCGGGGAAAGCAACTTCTGAAAACCATCAGCTGAAACGCCTGGTTTTATGTCGATTGGTGTGAGCGCCTGAAGTTCTTCGATCGTGTAGCCGAGGTTCTCTCGCGCACCCCGGTTTACCTCGACGAAAAGGAGGGTGCTTGCGTCGAAAACGAAGACTTCAGTTAGCGATTCCTCAACCGCTCGACCGAGGCTTGCACGGTCTAACTGCTGGCGCCGTTGATTTGTATTGTCGCGCACAATGAATTCGACTGTTGCACCAATCGGGTCGGGAATCATCGCCATCGAGAGTTGTCGATCGTGATCCTCAAATTCGAAGTTCGCTGGGCGGCCATGCTCAAGGGTTTCGGTTGCCCTGTTGTGCCACAGTTCTGGGATGTTTCGCCCGATGTTCGTGTTCCATGAACGGAGTAGACCGCGACTCGCGAGGTTTGCGTAGGCAACCTTCCCGCTTTGAGTTATTTGGATTACGGGCTCTGGATTCAGATCCCGATTCCTGGCAAGCTTGGCAGCCTCTTTCTCGCTCCCTCGCAATTCGCTATCGCTGCGGCGAAGGAAGAAGCCGAGGCATGCCACGGTCCAAATCGCATAAAGAGCGATAACACGGTTGAATATGACTTTCCAGGCATCGCCGCCTGGTGGAGAAAAGAAGAATCCTACTAGCGTGAGGATCGAGCAGGCCGCCGCGAACGTGAGTATGTCGCACCGCCGCGGCGAACTCAGTGTGACGAGGATGACTGTCACATACGGTACGGCGGCGGCTACGCCCAGCGGAATGCGCACGTCAATAACGAAGACCAGCGCGGCTGAAAGAGCGGCCACGACAGTGACCCAGCGTCTTGGTTTTTGTGAAGTCAGCGCGGACTCGATCGCAATTCTCCGACTCATAGAGACCTTGTTGACCCCGATGGCACGAGATTGAAGAACCGGTCTTTGGCGACGGAATTTCGCCGCCCAATTCTCGAACTATTCTCGGTGATCGGCCATGCGATCCCCCGAAGTTAACATTGCCTCATACCAATAAGTCTATTCCCAAAAATGGGAATCGGCGGTTCTCGTCCCGCTCTTTATTCACCTGTTACGCATTCTTGGAGCAATGTTTCGGAGGTCAATAATAGGCGTACTGACGGCTTTGTGATGATCGGTGAAGTGGCGCTGTTGCTTCTTATTCTTGACTTGGCGTGCGACTGACTGAGGTTTTTCTTTAGGGGTACATTCTGCGTGCCGGGTGGTGCTAGACTTTTTTTGTGGGTGCTCTTAGTTGTCGGGGATTACTGGGCAGAGGTCTGGTTTTCCCATTTGTTTTAGCCAGCGGAAGTGGGAGTTTATTCCTGAGAATATGCTTCCGTGGTCGTTGTAGCGGATGCCGTGTTTTGCGCAGGCTTCTTCAACCAATTTGGAGAGTCGGGGATAGTGGATGTGGCAGATTCTCGGGAAGAGGTGGTGCTCTACCTGGAAGTTCAACCCTCCTAGGAACCACGTTACCAGTGGATTTCTGCGTGAGAAGTCTACGGTTGTCTCTACCTGATGGACGGCCCAGTCGCTTTCGACTTGTCCGGTTGACAATTCGGGGAGCGGGAAGTCTGCGGACTCTACTACGTGGGCGAGTTGGAACACTACGCTTATCAAGACGCCCACGGTGCACGCGACGAGTGTGTAGATGGCGAGAGAGATCCAGATGGGATGGAACAACATCGGAATCAAGAAGGCAAACGAAAAGAACACTATTTTTCCGCCGATGAAAACGGCTAAGTCTTTGCGCTTGGGGCGGGCGAACGGGTGGGAGTTTATCTTGCCCACGGCGACGTGATGAAAGTCGTCGAAGAGATGCCACTTGATGCCGAGAAAACCATAGAGTACCCACATGTAGAAGTGCTGGATGCGGTGGAGTGCGAATCGCTTTTGGTGTGGGGAGAAGCGACCAAGGAAACCTACCTGAATGTCGTCGTCGTAGTCGGCGATGTTTGTGTAGGTGTGGTGGAGGGTGTTGTGCTTTTTCTCCCAGACAAAGGAGCTGCCGCCGACCAAATCTAAGCCCATCGCGGTGAGGCGGTTTATCCAGTTGTGACGTGAGTATGCTCTGTGCGAACCGTCGTGCTGAATGTTGAAACCGACGGCTGTGATGGAAAGGGCTAGTGAGCCGGACAATAAGATCGTGTGCCACCAGGCGGTCGCTCCGAATACCAAGAGTCCGTAAGAACCGATGACCCAGGCGAAGATGATCGCGGACTTGATGTACATCTGGGGGCAGTCGCGCGGTGATCGTCCGGTAGATTCGAAATAGGTTGCGACGGTTTTTTTCAGGTC
This sequence comes from Phycisphaerae bacterium, assembly GCA_029260025.1. GTDB lineage: Bacteria > Planctomycetota > Phycisphaerae > UBA1845 > UBA1845 > JAJRUK01. The sequence continues at coordinate 22,484 of JAJDDZ010000095.1, forward strand.
TGTGTAGAAGGGACTATCTCTGGTGAACCTGATGGGTTTGGGGTCGCTGCGCAAAGCCTTGGCCGCTTTGGGCGGAGCGACTGGGCTCTTGCTTTCTGACATTCGGGGATTCTAGATGAAAGTGGTAGGGTCGGCAATGAAGTTTGCCGGAGATGGGGTCGTTCCGTTGTACCTTGATGTTTTGGAGTTGGGGTTGCTCGTTTGCGAATGGGAAGGGGGTGTGTTTTCTTGGTTTTTTATTTCGCTGTGGCGATTCTGTCGGGCTTTTTTTTTGCCGTTACTGGATTGCGTAGAAGGATCCATAGAGGAGGATTATTGTGTTGTAGGCGGCGTGGGTTCCTGCGGCTGCCCCGTAGCCTCGGAACCAGAAGACGGTTGCCAAGTAGACGCCTGCCAGTGCGCGGAATGAGAACGGGACTAGTCCGAAGGGCTCGGTTCCGATCGGTGGGTGGTGGTGTGCTGAGAATAGAAGGGACGAGAGTATTATCGCGGTGATTGCGACGGTTGTTTTCTTGAGTTTGAGCAGGTCTGCTGCGACTACGACGATTAGGGATATCATGATTAGACGGAAAACTAACTCTTCGTAAATGCCAGCGCCGATTCCGACGGCTAGCTGACTTATGAGTTGTCCTGGCTGCGGGGAGGATGCTGATAGACTTACTGCCCAACTTAGGGCTAGAAGGGGTCCTGTTGCGAGGATTGCTTCTGGGTACATCAAGAATACGCGACGCCAGCGGATAGACCATGGGCGGCGTGATGCGATATGGGTGGCTAATAGAATGATTACGATTGCCGCACCGGGTGCCCAGACGCCTAGGTGGCCGAAGTTTTGTAAGCACTGCCTGAGGAAATCGTAGGCGACAACTACCGTTGGTTGGAAGGCGATGGAGACTTCGTAGAAAATGATAAGGGGGAGTAGAAAGATCAAGCTGTCTAGCGGGCTTGCCAGGATTCGTCGATTGGGTGGGTCTTTTTCGATTGCTTGTTGTATTGGTTTTTTTGTGGCCATCCTTGGGGGTATGGTGGCGATGTTGTGGTTGGTTGCAAGTCGGGATGGATCGAGGTTTCTTTGTAGTCTTGGCGTGCTACATATTTTGACATGTGATTTTCGGTTGGTTTGATGATTGTGGGGGTTGGTGCTTTGGCAGAAGTTTTCGGCTGTCTTGTAGGGCGGTTTTGTTACATCAGCGCAACATGTGCCGAAGATATTCAGTTTGGGGCGGGCGGTAAGTCTTGGATTAACGCCTGCAAGCAGGTTGAATGCCTAGGATTTGGTGGTTCTGGTTGTTTTCCTAGTTGTTGGAATTGAGGCGTTGAGACCGTTTCGGGTTGAAAAAGATACAGAAATTGTCTATCTTGTCCTCTTGACTCTTGGCCTTGTTGGTCGGGGGTGTTTGATTTGAAACTTGATACTTCGGTGAAGGAGATTCTCTATGAGCAAGCAAATGATTCGTAAGATCAGCAGCATCGCCCTTGGTAGCGTTGCCATTTTCTTTATTGCGACTGCGCCTTTGGGTTGCTGTGCTACGAAGGGTTGTAGCAGTGGGTGTTCGAAGAAGAAGGGTTGTGCGGCTGGTTGCTCGAAGCCATGCTGCAAGAAAGCCTCCGCTAAGGGTTAGAAGACTGGTTGCACGAAGCCATGCCGTAAGAATGCCTAGTTGCGGCGGAGGGCGAGGATGCGGTGTTTTGACGCCTGTATTTCTTGCCGGCTGAACTGAATCGAATTACGGGCGGTCTCTTGGCCGCCCGTTTTTTTGTGCGCGGGTGGTGACCTTTGTGCTTTCTTCACTTTGGGTCGGGATGGACCGATAAGTATTTCATGAAGGTTTTTCGACTATGAGTGCGCGCTGGCTTTTCGATCGACTCAGTTTGTCTGCGCCGCTTGCGCGATTGATTGGGTTGTTTGGTGGCGAACGTTTTTGCGCCCATGATTATTGGGAAGCTCGTCATCGTAGCCATCGCGGGAAACTTAGTGCTGTTGGGCATGCGCAACTTTCCGATTCGGCGAATGCTGCGCAGTACGAGACCAAGCGGGATCATGTAACACGGGCGATCGGGAAGCATGTTTCCGAACCCCAGGGGAAGACGCTTCTTGATGCGGGGTGCGGGATTGGGCTCTTGACTTCTGCGTTTGTCGATCTTGGGTTTTCTGTGACCGGGGCGGATGTATCGCGAACGGGGATCGCGGAGGCTGAGGCGCGCGAGGGGCGAGTGCAGTTTGTTGTGTCTTCGCTTGAGAGGCTTGCGCTTTCACAGGTGTTTGACGTTGTTGTGATCGTTGATGTGTTGTTGCATGTTGTTGAGCAAGACGCGTGGGTAGAATCTCTTGGGTCATTGTCGCGACATGTACGGGAGGGTGGGATTCTGGTTGTTGTTGACTCGATGCAGCGAGTCGATGACGGTAAGCCTGTGCATTGTAACTGGCGCAGGCTGGATGATATTAGCGAGACGGTTTTGGGTTTTGGTCTGACGCTGATTGATCATGTTGAGTTTGAACTCTCGCACGAGGGGTCTCGGAAAGACATCGCGATTTTTCGCCGGTAGGGCTGCCTTGGCGACTTCATTTCTGTTGGTATACTCCCGCGCTGGGCGGTCTTGCTGAGCGATTGTCTCTACCGCGCCGCGATTCTGGGAGGTACCTCTGTGACCGATTACACATTTTTCGATCGAGCGATTCAGTCTATTGATGCCGCTAACGCGCAAGATCCTCGTACGGAACTCGTTGATGGGGAGGCTCAACCGAAAGAGCTTTTGTTTGCTCAACGAGTGACGGGGTGGGTTTTGAAGCTGGTTGATGATCCGTCTGAGGCGCTGCTCCTATCGGCGCGGGGGCATACGATTCGTCGATGGAAGATTGCTCGGGATACTTATCCGAAAAACAAGATTGGGTATCGAGAATGGCGAAATGCGCTGGCGCAGTTTCATGCTGATGAGACGGCGGCGATTTTGCATGAGGTTGGATATGGTGATGAGATGATTTCGCAGGTTTCGGCGCTTATTTTGCGGAAAAATCTTCCGGGTGATGCGGAGGCGCATGCGCTTGAAGATGCGGATTGCCTTGTGTTTCTTGAAACGAAGCTCGCGGGGTATCTGGATGATTGGGGCGACGCTAAGACAATTAATATTTTGCGCAAGACGGCGGCGAAGATGACTGCGGAGGGACTTGGGTTTGTTTCGAGTCTTGATTTGGATGCGCGTAGCCTGGAACTTGTTGAAAAGGCGACGAGCTAAACCAAGATCACGGATTGCTGGGTCCTTGGGAGGCAACGGCCTATGATCGAGGAGGATTGGGTTTTGTTTTTCTTTAGGGCTGCTACCAGGGCGTCTGCTTTTTCCTCTGCTACGGCGATCAGGAGGCCGCCTGAGGTTTGGGCATCTGCTAGGATGTTGACTAGCAATTGATCTACGCCGGTTGCTTTGAAACGGTCGCCCAGGGCTTCTATATTTGAGATGTAGGCGCGGGTTAGCATTTTCTTTTTGGCGAGGGCGAGGGTTTGCTCCAGGAGTGGTACCGCGTTTGCCTCTATCTCTATGGTGAGGTTGCTACCATCTGCCATTTCGCTTGCGTGACCGACTAGACCGAAGCCTGTGATGTCGGTTACGCCTTTGACGCCGATCTGCTTGGCTGCTTCGCATGCGCCGGCGTTCAGGTCGGTCATGACATCTACTGCTTGCTGCAACTGTTCGACTGGGATTTTTCCGAGTTTGGCGGCGGAGGTTAGGATTCCGCTGCCGATTGGCTTACTTAGGACGAGGACGTCGCCGACTCTCGCCCCGTCGTTTGTCCAGATTTTCTCTGGATGAACGATGCCTGTGACTGACAAACCGTATTTGATCTCGGCGTCTCGGACGCTATGCCCCCCCGCTGTCACTGCCTTGGCTGCGGTTACTCGCTCGGCGCCGCCTTTTAGGATCTCGCCTAGAATCTCTATGGGTAACTCGTCGTCTGGGAAGCCGACAATGTTGAGCGCGGAAATTGGTCGTCCGCCCATTGCGTAGACGTCGGAGAGGCTGTTGGCTGCGGCGATGCGGCCGAACTGGTAGGGGTCGTCTACCAGGGGTGGGAAGAAGTCTAGCGTAAGTACGAGCGCCGTCGTTTCGTCTAATCTGTAGACTCCAGCGTCGTCAAAGTGGTCTGTGCCTACTAGCAAGTTTGGGTCTGTTTGTTTGGGTAGATTGCGCAGAACCTGCGCTGTTGCTCCCATGGGGAGCTTTCCCGCTCAGCCCGCACAAGTTGCATAGTCTGTTAGTCTTTTTTTTCTACCGAATGCCATGGTCGGGAGGATAGCGGAAGCTGTTGGCGGATGGCAAGAGATGGATGCAACTTGTGACGAGTTTGTGGGTATGTTGGTTTGGGCGGAGTTCGCTGGATCGGGGTTGGTGGGTGGACATGGGTGTGTTTCTTGTGACAATGTCATGCGTCGCTGGCGGAAGGTCCGATGTTGCGGTTAGATGAAGTGTGGAAACTTGATGCTTAAAGCTTCTTTTTTATCGTTGATGGTGGTCGTTGGCGCTTGCCCAGCGATGGGTCAGGATCTGGGTGCGCTGGCCAATGTGCGGGCTCGAGTTCGCCCGGTTTCACGTCATGTACCGCCGAATCGCCCCGTGATGGTCCAATTTCTTTTGGAAAACACGGGCGGGGAAGCTGTGACTCTTTCTGTTCCGGGAACCGCTCCTGAGATTCCTTCGCCTGAGGCTGGTCTTCCGCTTAGCCATGTCTTCAGCGGGGGGAGGGAGGTTTCTGGTGTTACGGTGACGACTGAGGCGGGTCGTCCTTGGAATCGGCCTGCTGGGTTTCGTAAACCTGACCGTGCTGCGATTTTGATTTTGGGCGCTCATAGCGTTGTTGGGATTACTGTTGATCTTCGTGATTTCTTTCCTTCGCTTCGTGGGTCGGGTCGGTTTGGCGTGAAATGGGCACCCTATGGCGAAGCAATCGCGAGCGAAGAAGTCTTCATCGACGTGAAGCCTCGAAAGCAGGTCGAGATAACTCTCGATGAGGGGAAGCTGCTGATCGATCTTTTCTATGACGACGCGCCTGCGCATGTCGCGAACTTTCTTGATCTTGCGTCTTCTGGGTTTTACACTGGGAAGAACTTTCACCGTAGCGTGCCGGGGTACATGATTCAGGGGGGCTGTCCGCGTGGCGACGGAAGCGGGATTCGTCTTGACGGGAACCGTCTCGCTGGCGAGCTGAACGAACATAAACACAACAAGGGGAGCGTTTCTATGGCGCTTCTTGATGACGATCCGAACTCTGGTAGTTCCCAATTCTTCATCACGAATACGCGTGTTAAGGAATGGGACGAGCAATACACGATCTTTGGCGAGCTTTCCGGGGATGAGTCGCTTGCGACGCTTGACCGGTTGATGAAGCTTGAGGTTGATGACGAGGGGCGACCTACGAAGTCCGTTTATATGAGGACTGTTCGTGTGATCGATGCTCCGTCAGCACGCCAATATGCCAGTCCGTAGCCGTTTCCTCCGACCTCTAGCCTCCAAGGTGCCCCTATCTGCTTCCAATGCCTGTGAACGCGTGGACTTTCTGCGATCGTGCACGGCCGATTCACGTTTTGGCAATTGCCTGAGCTCTGTTCCGATAAGTGGATTCGAATTCTTTTTCTCGCCGGGGTCGAATTCAGGAAATGGATCGGGGTCGTAACTGCCTCATTTATCGGCCTGCCGCATCCCTTGAGGCGATGTGCCTGTTGATTTACTGGGTCGAGCGCGGTGTTGGGTGAAATAGGCTGGGTATCGGACGCTGGTAGGCCCAACCGGGTCTCTGAAACTGTCGATGTTGTATACTGTGGTTCACCGCGTGGCTGTTTGGTTGGGGCTTGTTCCTTGATCTATTTGGTTGCAGGTTTTTGATAGCGGGGGTTTCTTGTTCATGGGTCTTTGGGATTGGATATTAGGCGCGATCATTGGCGATGAAGGATCTCGTGGTAGGGACCGTGCGGACTCCAGCGTTTCTGTGCTTGACGACGCGACTGACGATGGGTTGTTTGAATTCGGTGCGGACCCGCTCCCCCCCACCACCCTGCCTCTGCCGACGAACTCAGCTGAGACGGCTGACGAAGGTGATGCCTGCTGGTGGAAACCTCCTGGGGTTGATCGAACTGATTATACGTCGGGTGTTGATATGGATCCGCCGGCAGAGATACGTGTTGTCGAAGAGCTGTTGGTTTCTCACTTCGATGGGCATGACCTTGCGATGCCGCCGTTTCCTCAGGTGGCTGAGCGGGTCCTTAAACAACTTCGGGATCGAAAATGTAACATGACTCAGGTGGCGAACCTGATCGCAGAAGATCAAGTGACTACGGCGAGCGTTTTGCGAATGGCGAACTCTCCTTTGTACCGTGGTCTGGATAAGATTACGTCGTTGCAGCAGTCTGTAACTCGCCTTGGTGCTAACGCTGTTCGTACACTGATGATGCATCATTCGTTGAAGGCAGCGGTTTTTGGAAAGAAGAGTTCAAACGAGAGTCTCATTGATTTGGTTTGGGGTGGATCGCTTGCGAGCGCGACTGTGATGCGGACGCTGGCGAAATTCACAGGGATTGATGCTGAAGACGCCTTCCTGATTGGGTTGATGCACGACATTGGGAATGTGATCGTTCTTCGGACCGTAACAGAAGAGGAACGACGCTTTCGGATGACGATTGATGTTCGCTCTTTCGAGTACCTATGCCATGTTTCTCATCAAGAGTTTGGTGAGCTGGTGGCTGACGCTTGGAAGCTGCCGGAGCGAGTTAAGGCGTTGATCTGCGATCATCACACTTATCCTGCGATTGATGATCCTCTGCGTACTGAGCGACTGATGCTGATCGTGACGGATATGATTAACCAGATGTTGGGGTATGGTCCGGAAGCACAGTACGACCTACTTGGCACTCGGGCGGTCGAGGATCTTGGTCTTTTGAACTCTCCTCTGTTCGGTCGATGCCTTGCGGAGCTACCTTTGAAGATCGAAGAGATCACGAAGTCTTTGGCGTAACTCCGCAGGATCTTTTTTACTTGGTTTCTTGCCCGCGCGGTCCTCGATTTGATTTTAAGTTCTCTGGGTGTGGGGTTTTAGTATTCCTTTCCGGCGGCGGGACCTGAACAATTGACACTCCCGATCCGTCTGGGTTCATCGTATACATCGCGTCCTCTTCCGCGCCGCCTCTTCGGGAGGTGAACAGGATTTTCTCTCCGTCTGGAGAGAAGACGGGCGAAACATCCATCCCGCCTTCATTTGTCAATCTTCTGACGTCGGTACCATCTTCGTTGGCGATGTAGATTTCCATTTCTGCTGGGTTGTAGGCGGGTTTCTCGCCGGGTTTCAACTTAACATGTCGCTGAGACGCGAAGGTGATTTTCTTTCCGTCTGGTGAGACATCTGGATGAAATTCGTAGTTCTTGCTGGTTAGGAGTCGTTGTTGGTTTGAACCGTCGGCATTCATTCGATAAATCTGGTCGTAGCTATCGCGACGGGAGACAAAAACGATGGTCTTTGCGTCGGGGAAAAACTTTGGTGAAAAGTCTGAGGCTTTGTTGTCGGTGAGTCGGATTACGCCCTTGCCGTCTATGGGTTTCTTGAAGATGTCGAAATTCTGGTCGTGAGACAGGTGGTTGCTTGCGAAGACGATCTGCCTTCCGTCTGGGGCCCATGCGGGGTCGCCTTCGTATCCGTGGAAGGTTGTTATCCTAGATTCGCGTCTTGTCTTGGTATCGATGACGTAGATGTCGAACTCTTGCTCGTTGACAGGTAAGAGTTTGTCGTGCCCGTGGCCTCGGAAGAATAATAGCGTTCTTCCATCTGGTGACCAGACGGGGTGGAAATCTTCTGCGCGGTTGAAGCTGAAATGCGTTAGTCCCCCGGACTTTGTATCGATTACATAGATCTCGCGATCTCGTTCTCTGATCGCGTCGAAAGCGATGCTGGTTCCGTCGGATCGCCAGCTCTGAGCGTTTGCGTCAACCGCCATGACTCCGGCGCAGACCATCGCGGCGTAAATCGGGATCGCGCTCGGTTTCAACTTTCTCATCCTCTAACTCCCTTCCGCACACAAGCAGATTTGTCGCAATTGAGACGGTAGCGAATATTGACGCACGTTGTCAAACTCTCCGGCTTGTTGGATACGCGGACGTTGCGCTTTGAATCGAGCTAGTGGAATGATCGGACGTTGGGGCTTGAGAGATTCGGGAGGTCGTTTATCGACGAAAGACTTGCTTCGCCTTAGAAGATATTGAAAGATTCTTTCATGCTAAGACCACTTTCGAGCTCGGCGGGTTTATCGGCGATTCATTCGTACCAGCGGAATCAACGGAACATGAACCAAACGCTCACGCGACTCTCGACCGGGCGGCGTATCAACTCGGGGAAAGATGACCCGGCGGGTCTGATTTCTTCTGAGCGACTGTCGGCGGAGATCAAATCGCTCGAGGCGGAGAGTAGGTCTTTGGCGCGTGCGGATGCGAATGCGAATATCGCGGAGGGGCATGCTGCGCAGATGTCTGAGCTGTTTGGTGAGCTTCGTTCGCTTCAGATCGCCAGTGCAAATGACGCGGGTCTTACCGAAGGTGAGCGGGCTGCTAATCAACAGCAGGTGGATAGTATCGTTGATAGCATTCAACGATTTCACGGAGACGCGACGGCATCATTGGACGGGATCTCAATGCCGGGGACCGGTAACGCAGATGTTGCGACTGCTTACGATGATGCTCTTGCGGCTGCTGTTAGCGTTCGGTCTGGTGGGGAGAACGATCTCTCGAGCGGAAACGCTACGGCGGCGATGGCTGCCCTTGATGCTGCATCTACCGGGATCGCTACCTCGCGTGGTCGGATTGGTGGGTTTCAGAAGAATGTTGTCGGACCTCGCCTTCGGTCGAATGAGATTGCGATTGAGAATCTTTCGGATAGTCGTAGTCGGATCGCTGATGCTGATTACGCCGTAGAGCTGAGCCATTTGGCGCGGCAGGAAGTTATTGCGAAGGCTGGGATCAAAGTCTTGGGTATTGCGGCGAACCAGAGTCGGTCGATTCTTGATATGTTCAGGTAGGTAGCATCTCTGTTCTCGATTACGCCTTGTTTGGGCGTACCTTTGTCTTTACTGCGTTCGGATGACTTGCGCCTAGCCAGAACTACCGAATAGCGCGTAGTTGAAGTATCGCCATGAGTTTTCGAATGGGATTCCGAACACATCGAGCGTTGTGTTGATAGAGTCCATGAAGATTCGGCGGATTGGTTCGAAGGATAGCGCCAGGTAAAGGATGATTAGTCCCTTCCAGCCTAGTGCGTTGGCGCGATGGCGGGCGTCTGGGGTGAGATAAGGTTCGATCATGCCGTAGCCATCCAGAGGCGGGATGGGGATTAGGTTGAAGAAAACCGAGAAAATCTGGAGGACTGTCATTGCACATAGGAGCATGACCCACATGGGTTGCTGGATGGCGTTTGGATCTACGACGCCGGTGCGGGGGTGGACGATGGCTGCGAGAATTAGGAAGAGTATGAAATTCGAGGCGGGGCCTGCTGCGGAGACGAGGGCTGACCAGTTGCGACTTCGCAGTGAGGTTTCGTCAATGTAAACGGCGCCACCGGGAAGCGGAACGCCTCCTAGCATTAGAAAAATTGCGGGGACGAGTATTGATGAAACGGGGTGGACGAAGGCGAAGATGTTGAAGTGCAGGTAGCCCTTGTCTTTGACTGATTTATCGCCGCCGAGATAGGCGACTAGGGCGTGGGCGAACTCGTGGATGCATACGGAGAACATCCAGCAAATTAGAACGGCGCCGAAGAGCGGTGTTAGTCGGTTGGCCACTCTTTGGGTCCTATGCGGTGCAGCGGGTCATTTGGTCTAGTTTTTCGACGCACAGGCTGGACCAGGTTTCTAGCGTTTCGCGGATTTCGTGCAGCTCTCTTGCTGTCATGAAGGCTAGTTGTGTGATCATCTGCTCTTTTCTTGTTACCTTTGGTGCGTCCAGGTCCCACAGGTGGACGATGCCGAGGTGGACCTTGCCGACTTCGCTTGAATCATCGTTCAGCAAGGCGACGACTGAGTTGGAATAGGTTGTGTCTACGTTGACTTCTTCATCAACTTCTCTTTTGACGGCGGCGAGGTAGGCGTCTCTAAAATCGCTTCGTTCGACGGGAGCGTGGCCTGGGGGAGTGTGGTCTTCGGGATTGATATGTCCGCCGATTCCGATCGATCGTTTGCCTACGAGTCTTGTTTCACCTGCCCTAGTCCCTCGAACGTAGCTGAGGTATTTGTCCCCGGATCGCATGATGACGTAGGGGATCAGCTGCTGGAAGTTTGGGTCGGTTTCTGCATCTGCTCTGGGGATGAAACGGGGGATGCCAGCTACGAAGAACGCGTCGAGATAGCGGTCTACGTCGAAGGCTAGTCCGTGGAAGTCGCCTACGGCATCGAAGACTTTTCGTTCTATGACGAGTACTTGTTCTTCTTGGGGCATATCGTCGATCCCTTTTTGTTGGTCGCAAGTGGTGGGCTGTCATCAATCGCAAGCCCTCTTGCTCAAGTGACACGTTACCGGAGCGTACGTCGTCGGGCAAGGTGATTTCTTGGCACGGTAATTGCCTGCGATGCGGGGACTTGTGATTAACAGGTCGCGTGGGGTTGAGAAATCTCCTTTGGCTATTTTGTAATCCTAGACTTGTTGCTGGCAGTGGGCCGGGGACGTAGAATGCCCTTGCGTTTGCGGGGTAGGATTATCGCTTAGGGCGCGTGCGTCACCGCCTAGCGATCGGGCATTCTCGGCAATCGCCAAAGGAGTCCCTATCTATGCGCGCTCTTCTTCGAATGGTATCGGCGGGGTTTGTTTGCCTCGGTCTTCTTGCGACCATGTCCTGCGATCCGACGACCACACCGCCTGTCGATGAACCGATGGATGATGGTCCGGTTGCGGCGAATATCATGGGTGCCCTTGGCGAGCCGCTTCCTAGTGCGACTTCTGAGCAGCTGGCGACGTTTGAGCGAGGAAAGGCTGTTTCTCTGAAGCGGTTTGATCTTGCGGACGGTCTTGGTCCTGCTTTTAACGTTACTTTTTGCGGCGCTTGCCATGAGAGGCCTGTTTTTGGCGGGAGTGCTGGTTTGTACCGGAACTTTTTCCTTACGGGGCGTTTGACAGGTGACGGGGCGTTTATTGAAGGCGAATCTGCCGGTGAATCGGGCGGGGTTCTTCGTGTTTATAACTTTGGCGGGGATGAGCCTGCGCGGCCTGTCATTCCTGCTGAGACGACGATCTTTGCGCAGCGGAACGCGATTCCTACATTCGGGTCTGGGTTGATTGCGGAACTTGATGACGCGACAATCTTGGCGAACGCCGACCAGAATGACGCGGATGGTGATGGGATTAGCGGTCGGGCTAACTTTGATCGTGGATTCGTTGGTCGGTTTGGTCGAAAGGCTCAGACTGTTTCGATTGAAGGGTTTATTCGGGGGCCGTTCTTTAACCACATGGGCGTTACATCTGATCCTTTGACCGACGAGGTTCGTGCGAGTCTTCCGGTGGATAGTTCGCTGGCGAAACGTAGGTTTGTGGTTGATCCTGCGACGACGAAGGGAACAGTTTCTTCTCAGGCTGCTGCTCCCGATGGGCCTACTCTGGACGATGACGGCGTTGCTGATCCAGAGCTTTCGGCGGACGATCTTTTTGATGTGATCAGCTTTGTGATGCTGCTTGCCGCTCCGGAGCTTGATGAACCGACGACCGAGAGTAACGCTGGGCGACTCTTGTTTCACGAGGCGGGTTGCTCTGCTTGTCATATTGCTAGGATAGAGGGACCTCGCGGGCCTCTTCCGCTTTACTCTGATTTGCTCTTGCATGACATGGGCGAAGAGCTCGCGGACGGTATTTTGCAAGGTCTTGCTAGCGGTTCTGAATTCCGGACTCAACCACTTTGGGGACTTGCCTCTGTTGGTCCTTATCTTCATGACGGGCGTGCGGAAACTGTGTCTGATGCGATTTTGGCTCATGGGGGTGAGTCGGAGTCGTCGCGGGATGCTTATGCGGCGATGGGTGAGAGCGAGCAGGCGAGTGTTGTTGAGTTTTTGATGTCGCTTGGCGGGCGGTCGCAATTCACGACCGGGTTGGTTGCTTCGGATGAGCCGATCGGGGAGGTGGGGACGTATGGCGGTCCGCGTCGGGCGCTTACGTCTGGGGAACAGTCGCAGTTTCTTCGAGGACGCGAGCTTTTTGATCGCGATTTTGGTTTTGCGAGCGGGGCTGGCGCGCTTGCGGGAGAAGATGGCGGGGGTCGCCTTAATGGTGATAGCTGTCGGGCGTGTCATTTTGATCCGGTGATCGGCGGTAGCGGTCCGCGCGACGTGAACGTGATTCGACATGGGTCTGTTGATGGGAACGGTGTCTTTAGCCCACCATCGACGACGCCGAATACGATCTTGCATAAAGAGATTCGTATCGGTTTCAACTTGCCCGAGCCCACGTCTGAGATCAATGTGCTCGAACATAGGCAGACGCCGGCTGTGTTTGGTCTTGGACTTGTTGATGCGATTTCGGAAGCAACGATTCTTTCGAATGAAGACCCTGACGATCTGGATGGTGACGGGGTGAGTGGTCGGGCGCATATTCTTTCTGATGGTCGGGTCGGACGACTTGGGTGGAAAGCTCAAGTCCCCAGCGTCGACGAATTTGTTCGGGACGCGATGGCTGCGGAGGTTGGACTTTCGATTCCTGAGCAAGAGGGGCTGACGTTTGGAATTACTTCTGACGATGATGGAGTTGCTGATCCGGAGCTGACGATTACCGAAGCAGAAGACTTGGCGTTCTATATGGGCATGCTGGCTGGACCGCCACGTCAGGTGATAGCGGACGAGGATGCCGGTGCTGTTGCAACAGGTGAGATGCTATTTACGACGATCGGTTGTGCGGTGTGTCATGTGCCGACACTTCCTAGTTCCGTGGGCGATGTGAACCTTTACTCGGACCTGCTTTTGCACGAGATTCTACCTGTTGGGATGGCGGGGATTGAGGATGGGGATGCGTCACAGCGCGAGTTTCGGACTTCGCCGCTTTGGGGGATCAGTCAGACTGCGCCTTATTTCCATTCGGGTGAGGCTGATACGATTGGGGAGGCGATCCTGTTGCATGATGGTGAGGGGGCTGGGTCTCGTGGTGCTTATGAGGCGTTGGATGATGCTTCGCGGGCGGCGTTGCTTGCTTTTCTTGATTCGCTTTAGAATCAGCGCCGAACCGGCAGAGATCTGGCAAGGTGCTGTCTGATTGTCTTGCTTTCTTGTTCCTAAGAGGGGGCTTACGGACTAACGATTCGCGCCTTCTGTATGATGGTGACTGAGATTTTCGGGTCTGTGTCATCGACGATGGTTAGCACTATGTTTGCCAGCCTTCCGTAGAACTGGTTTGGATTCTCAAAGATCAGCCAGAAGTCGTTCAAGCTCTGGTTCACGCCGGGACTGATTTCTGTGAAGAGCGCGGCGCTCGACCTATCGATCACAAGGGTGCCGCCGTCCACCAATGAAATGTTCAAGTACACTCGGGCGCTGCCGCTTGGGGTGAAACCGATCGTGTTATAGCTTAGGTATAGCTCGCCGCCGCCCTGAAAACCGAACACTATGGGGATGTCTCCACCGTCGGGAATTTTGTTGTAGGGACTTCCGAGACCGAGTTCGATGTCGGGGGTGGCTGCGATGCAATAGGTGCCGTCGCAGTCTTGTCCCAAAGAACAGTCGGTCTGAACGACGCAGCAGCCGTCGGGAACTCCGTTGCTATCAGAGTCTACGCTGTCGTCGAATCCTTCGCAGAGATCGCAACCGTCGGGGACGGAGTCGGTATCGGAATCGATTCGGTCGTCGCTACCGGCGCATTTGTCGCAGTCGTCGGGGATTGAGTCGAGGTCGGCGTCGAGGGCGTCGTCGAATCCGGGGCAGGCGTCGCAGCCGTTTGGTGTTCCGTCGGCGTCAACGTCTTGGCGGTCGTCGGATCCGGGACAAAGATCGCAGGCGTCCGGAGTTCCATCCGAGTCTGCGTCTACGGCGTCGTCGCCTCCGGGACAGATATCGATGGACTCGCAAACGCCGTCGGCGTCTGAGTCGTCTGGGTTATCAACGGGGCAGGGGTCGCAACCGTCAGGTACCAAGTCGCTATCGCTGTCGATGTCGTCATCGAAGCCATCGCAAATGTCGCAGCCATCGGGTACGCCGTCGCCGTCGCCGTCTACTGCATCGTCGAAGCCTTCACAGTTGTCGCAGTCGTCGGGTTGACCGTCGGCATCGGCGTCGATCGTGTCGTCGAAACCGGCGCAGACGTCGCACGCGTCAGGAACGGTATCCAGGTCCGCGTCTTCCTGATTATCGCCGTCGCATGAATCGCATCCGTTGGGGACGCCGTCTTCGTCGGCGTCTTCGTTATCGTTGAAGTTCGGACAGATGTCGCAAGCGTTCGGCACGCCGTCGTTGTCGGAATCTTGTGTGTCGTCTGCGCCGGCGCAGACGTCGCATCCGTCGGGGACGGTATCGGCGTCAGTGTCTGTTGCATCGTCCGACCCTGGACAGACGTCGCATCCGTCCGCGACCCCGTCTAGGTCTGAATCGACCCGGTCATCGAACCCGAGACATTCGTCGCAATCGTTGGGGACTGTGTCCCCGTCTGAGTCTTGCTTGTCGTTTGAACCTGGGCATTTGTCGCATCCGTCGGGTACGGTATCGCCGTCTGTGTCAATCGCGTCGTCAGAGCCTTCACATGCGTCGCAAGCATCTGGGATGGTGTCGGCGTCGGTGTCGGTACTATCGGAACCGGAGAGGCAGATGTCGCAAGCGTTGGGGACACCGTCGGCGTCGTCATCGACTGTGTCATCGGCGTCTGGGCAAACGTCGCAGCCATCGGGTACGGTGTCTGAATCAGCATCAACGCTATTGTCATGGTCGCGGCAGCGATCGCACACGTCGCCAACGCCGTCGCCATCTGAGTCTGCTTGTCCGTGGTTTGGAATGTTGATGCAATTATCGCAGGAGTCGAGCCAACCATCGCCGTCGGCGTCTCCGCCCTCGCATCCGGGGGCTGGGACGCATCTTCCGTTCGTGCAGACGCTGCCGAGCGGGCATTCAGTATTGAGGGTGCACTCGGAGGGGATATCGCGAGGCGCTTCGGGATCAAAATCGGGGTCGCCGAATGTTCGCACGAATGAGACGCCCTCGTAGGGTTCTGCGAATCTTCCGCCGACTGCGTAGTACCGCCCTGCTCTGTCTGCCCATGCGCCGTGGATGGGTAGATCGGTTAAGGGGGTCATTTCTGTGAGGACTTCTGTGAATGGATTGTAACTTCCGAAGTAGCCGCTGACGCCGCCGAGGACGGCTTCGTTTTCTTCGTCCATGCAGACTGCGTTTAGGCCTGGGATTCCTGGAGGCGCATGGGTTGTCCAGCTTGAGCCGTCGTAGAATGCGTTGCGGGCGCTTGATCGGCCGCCCACTGCGACGATATGGTTTTCGCTGGTCCCCCAGAGG
>JAJDDZ010000096.1 GCA_029260025.1 Phycisphaerae bacterium
TCGACCAACACGGACCAGCTCAACAAGGTGCTCGATACCGACGAGGGCGCTCGCTACATCGGCGAGTTTGCGATCGGCTTCAACCCATACATCACCGAGCCCATGCTAGATATCCTCTTTGACGAGAAAATCGCCGGCTCCTTTCACTTGACCCCCGGCAAAGCATACGCCGAAGCTGACAACGGCAACGATAGCGGAATCCACTGGGACATGGTCTGCCTCCAGGACGCCAAAAATGGCGGCGGCGAAATCTGGTTCGACGGCGAATTGATCCGAAAGGACGGCCTCTTCGTAGTGGACGACCTCCTTGGCCTCAACCCGCAAAACCTCAAGAGCTAAACCGGAACCTGCCCAAAAAAGAGCGTGTGGCGCTGCCGCCGGGAAGGGGCAATTTCGGGCCGGATACCGTCAGTTCTGGCGCCCAAAATGCTCGCAAAATTTCCTTGACGATCGCCGAACCCGGTATAAAATCTCCGCGCCGAGCTTCAAGAGCCTGTGATTAGGGTCGCCAGAGGCCACGTGGCGCGCCGGTTGGCGAGATTCGTAGAGTTGTGCGGTGTTGGTACTCCCAAGAGGGTTGAAGTGCGATGATCTGGAACGAAGAAATACAGGATTCCGGCGGTGGTGCGGTTCGCAACCCCGAGTTGGCATGTCTTCTTTTTGCTTGTGATAGTGATGTCGCTGAGCGGCAACGCCTCATTCTTGAGCAGCACAATATTTTTGCTCAGGTGGGCAGTGCATCGGCTGTTCCGCTGACCGCGGGGGGGCTGGGTGTACCACTCGTCGTCTCGCCCGACGAGCAGGAACGCGCTAACATGATCCTCGCGTGCGTCGAAGCAACCGGTGGCGATCCATGGGACGGCGATCCCAAACCTGATGTCGATGTGGACGATTTCGCAGACGACGACGATGATGACGATGATGACGATGACTTCGTTCCCGACGATGCGGACGATGACGACGACTTCGACGACGACGACGACGACCTCGACGACGACGTTTGATCAGAAACTGGTCGCAAGGATTCCCTCGCTCCGGACCCCAATTGCCGGCGGCTCCGCGCTGATCGTCACGCTCGAACTCGCCCCAATTCTCCGATAATAACCCTGAATCAACCGATAATCTCCTCGATTCATCTCCCCAGATCTCGCTCGCGGTCGGTAACTAGCGCAACGTGAAGCCGAACCGAACACCTGCCGATCGGGGCGACATGAACGATGAATCTCCAAGACCAGATCGGCGCAAGGGTGTGTCCCCAGACAAACGACCAACCAAAGCGGAACGTCGCGAGGGCATGGATCGACGTCGCGGACCGGGGCGCCGCCGCGGTGAAGTCCGCCGCGCAGCAGAAGAGGGTGAAATCTCAGGCGAATTGCTTGAGTTCGTCATGGCTATCGACGAGTACAAGAAGATCAACGAAAAACCGTTCCCGAGTTGGTCCGAAATCTTCGAGATCATGCAGTACCTCGGCTATCGAAAAGTCGAAGTGATGGCAGAGCACATCAACACCGCCAGTGGCAGCGAAGTGCTTGAAGAGTGCGAAGAGCTCGCCGCTCAGTGACTCTTCGCAAGAAGTTGATCGTAAACACACACCAGGTCGTCACGCAGACGCGATAAACCAAATCGTGTTTCTGCGAGCCTGCGAGCATTCTTCCCGAGCATCCGGCGGTGCTCCGCGTCGCCCGCAATAGCCACCAGAGCAGCCGCTAGTTCCTTCGGCTTTCTCGGCGGGACCAGTGCCCCGGTGTTGGTCGCCCCGACGATCTCCGGCATCGCTCCAACGGTCGTACCCACAACGGGAAGTCCGTACGAAAATGCCTCCAGCACCGAGATGGGCATGCCCTCGTTATGACTTGGCTGAACGTAAGCGTCAGCTTGTCGAAGAAGCGACGCTTTCTCTTCGCCCCTCACCGCACCGACATATCGAACAATCCGCGTCAGGTTGCGATCGGCAATTTTCCGCAGAATGGTTTCTTCGTCGCCAGCGCTTCCGCTTGGTCCAGCGAGCGTAATCTCGATCATCTCCCGTTCGACCTTGGAGAAAACAGTGCAAGCATCGAGCAGATCGTCGATCCCCTTCCATGTATCCATCTTAGCGAGCAGCGCGAACCGACACTTTTCGCCGGTCTTGATAGCGGACCGAGTCGATGGAAGGTCCACCGCGTTCTCTACCACAATCACATTCGCTCTGGGCGAAATCTGCAAGAGTCGACTACGCCATTGATCTGATAGCGCAAGAACCGCATCTGCGCGAGAAAGTCCACACCGGACGATCAGCCGACCAAGCAGAGAGCTATCGCGATAGAATTCGTCAAACGCCGCGCCGTGGATATGAAGGATCACCCGCGTGTGAAGACATTGTGCGACGATCATGTCCAGCGCACTTCGAAAGAACGAAAAACCGCTGCACGTATGAATGTGGATCAACTGGGCTTGCGATTCCTTGAGCGCCTTCCTCAGCGTCAACACCTGGCCTGTGTGCCGTCGAAGCTTGCCCCATATCGATTCGCGGCTGTTCGGCGATTGCGTGTTAGCAAGAAACCGAGCGTCGAACATCTCCCCGTAGTCCAAATTGAGCGTCTGACTGATCACCGACGCCATTCCGCCAAGCTGCTCCACCGAAGGCCCGGATACAAGAACCATTGTCCGGGAAGATGTTTCCGCTTGGTGTGCAGCTCGCTCACAGTCGATGTTGGGTCCAGTTTTCATGGGGCTAATCTGCTTCAGCGTGGGCAAGACCATCGAGTATCGCTCCAAAGGCCCTGTCATGATCGTCGAGTTCGTCCTTGCGCGGCGGCAAAAACTCTCGTGCAGTCAGAAGCTGCGGACTTCGAAGAATGGCTGCAACACCAAGCCAACCACCAAGGATCTGACGCTTGGGAAACGAATGGTCGGCCATTCTCAAGAGAAGATCGCGCATCGCGCCAACGGCTGCCCGTTTTTCGTATCGACGACAAACATATTCGCGACCCTCAAGATTAAACGCTGGCGCGTGCTTCAGCGCTCGAAGTGTATGAATGAATTCCGCAGGGGTCGTCGCCAGATGACAGAAAGGCCAATCGCCCCCGCTGACAACGTGCCTGCCGTGGGAGAGCGCTTCCAAAGACAATCGCGACAGTGCCCCGTCCAAGCGGGGCTGCAGTACGACGGTCGATCGGAGAATCGTCCGCGAAATATTCTCCACAAAACCAAGCGATTCGACGTTCTTGTGATGGCTGTAATCGGTCGTCGCGTCGCCCAGAATGAGGAAACGAATCTCCGGAAGAGATGTGATCAGTTCGTCGATCAAGTCGCCGCCGCAAAATTCGCGACGACGCGTCGGAAGAAAGCACAGTGCAGTAAGGTGACTTGAAAACGGCTCTGGCTGTGCGCGATCTGAGAGATTCGGGTTAACAACCGGCCCAATTTCCGCATCGATTCCAATCGAAGAGAGTTCCTCAGCCATTCGACCCGTCCGACACCGTTGCACGACCCCGAGCTTTTGCAGAGCGGTACTGATTGCTCGAGTCGGCGTGTGTCGTTCCGCCCAAAGAATATCGCGACCGGTCCAAAATCGGACCATCGGAATCCCCGAAACCAGAGCAGCCACCAATCGCCGAAATAGCTGCGTGCTAAGTTGCTCACGCGTCACCAGATGGATGACATCGACATCCCTGAGGTCTTCCCGTCGTGGCCCTTCCGGCGGAGCAAAGGAGACTTCTTCCCCGGTCTCAAGAAGCGCCCGCGCATGGTGCGAGGAAACCGAAACCCCATTATCAGATTCGCCGACAAAGTGTACGTGCATGATCGGGCGCGATCCCGGCCGCCAATCGCGCGCGCCGACCATCGCCGCGCGTCGCTGAGACGACACATTCCCGATGGTTTGTCGGCTTACCGGACCCTGCCCTTTAAGTGCAAACGCCCCTACCTAAAGGCCAGCACCGCTGAATGAGAGCTAAGCTCGCTTTCGTTTGGCTTTCGCAGGTGCAGACTTCTTCGGAACCGGCGTAAGCTCAGGCGCTTTGCCAGAGTCCTTCGCGGGCTCGTCTTTTGTTTTCGGCAGCCGCTTTTCAAGAACAGCAGCTTTGATCTCCTCGAACAAGTCCGGGTTGTCGCAGAGGAACTGCTTGGTGTTTTCGCGACCCTGACCCAGTCGAACATCCTTGTAGCTCAGCCACGAACCGCTCTTGGAGACGATTTCGTCCGCGATTCCCAGATCGATCAAGTCACCTTCGAGGCTAATCCCGCTATCGAACATGATGTCGAACTCCGCCTGACGGAACGGGGCAGCCACCTTGTTCTTAACAACTTTCACACGGACGTGGTTACCGGTAGCGACCTCGCCATCCTTGATGGTTGAAATACGGCGAATGTCCAGCCGAACCGATGCATAGAATTTCAGCGCCCGTCCACCCGGCGTCGTTTCAGGGTTACCAAACATAACCCCGATCTTCATCCGAATTTGGTTAATAAAAATGACGATTGTCTTACTCTTCCCAATCGCGGACGTCAGCTTACGAAGCGCCTGACTCATCAACCGTGCTTGCAGCGCAACGTGCGAGTCGCCCATCGCACCCTCAATCTCAGCACGAGGAATAAGGGCAGCCACAGAGTCAATGATAATCACATCAACAGACCCGCTACGCACAAGCATCTCGGTGATCTCAAGCGCTTCTTCCCCAGATTCAGGTTGGCTGATGAGGAGCTTCTCAAGATTCACCCCGCACTTCTTCGCCCACACAGGGTTCATCGCATGTTCGGCGTCAATAATCGCCGCAACCCCTCCCTCACGCTGAGCAGCCGCCGCAACATGAAGCGCCAGCGTCGTCTTTCCCGAAGACTCAGGCCCATACATCTCGATAATCCGACCCCGAGGAAGACCCCGCCCGCCAAGCGCAAGATCCAGCGACAACGCTCCAGTAGAAACGCCAGCAAAGTCCGCCTTCATATGGTCCAGCTGCATGATCGCGCCCTTGCCGTACGATTTCTCGATCTGCTGCAGCGCCCGGTCTAGTGCTTCATCTCGTTTGCTGTCCGTGTCGTCCTTGGGAATGATCTTCATCGGTTTTTCCTTTTCTTCCTCAGAGCCAACTCACCACCGGCGAGCTTCGCCCGACTAACTACCGTATTCTCTGACTAGCGATGCAAAAGCACC
The DNA here is from genome assembly GCA_029260025.1 of Phycisphaerae bacterium. Lineage (GTDB taxonomy): Bacteria > Planctomycetota > Phycisphaerae > UBA1845 > UBA1845 > JAJRUK01. The sequence goes on from JAJDDZ010000096.1 coordinate 5,135, forward strand.
AAAATGCCCGTGCAGGCTTCCGCAAAAAAATCTACTCGAATCGCAACATGCTCTTGAAAGCCTGAATCCGAGCATCAACATCCGCTCGCGCCAAGTCCTTCACCCGCCCAAGCGAAAAATCCTCAATCGTAAAAGAAGCAGCCACAGTCCCCCGCACGATCGCGTTACGAAGCGTGTGGAGTTCACTGTTGCCTTGCTCGCACAGGTAACCAAGCGTCCCGCCCGCAAAACTATCACCAGCACCCGTAGGATCCTTGACATCTTTCGTAGGAAACGCCGGAACCGCCGCAGGCCCCTCGGGCGTCACCAAAAGGCATCCGTGCTCGCCCTTCTTCACGATGACAAACTTTGGTCCCAACCCAAGAATCCACTCACCCGCTTCGATGAGGTTTGTCTTCCCCGATAGCTGTCGAGATTCCGCGTCGTTGATAATGACCCCGTTGACAGCCTTGAGCGTCTCGATCAGCGAGTCACGCTCGGTCGTAATCCACAAATTCATCGTGTCGCACACGACAAGTTTCGGCGACCGCACCTGCGACAATAGTTCTCGCTGAAGCGCCGGATGCGTATTCGCAAGAAAAACAACATCCGTATCCGCAAACGAGTCAGGCACCGTAGGCCCGCGCTCCGCCAGAACGTTGAGATCAACATCCACAGTCTCAGCTTCGTTCATGTCCCCTTCAAATTTCCCCGTCCAGCGAAACGTCTTACTCCCCGCCCGCGTCTCGAGTCCAGCAAGGTCAATGTTTCGGCTACCCAGCGTCGTACGAAACTTATCCGGGAAGTCGTCACCAACGACGCCCACAAGTCGCACCGGCGCGTACTGCGTCGCCGCAAACGAAAAATAAACCGCCGACCCGCCAAGCACAGCGTCTGCCTGCCCATGCGGCGAGCTAACCGTATCGATCCCGATGCTTCCCGTTACCAGCAGTGACATAGATTCCTGTTTCGCCATTCCGTAGGTTCCGATTCCCGAAAAAACATGTAAAACGCAACAGACGCCGTCGCCCACTGCTCGCCACCCCGGTCAGTCGTAGGTCGGGTCATCGACCCGGCATTTATCGACGCCCAACAAACCAGCGTCGTCCGCCGTTCGGGTCCGCCGAGCAACCTAGCCCAACTCCCGTGCGCCCGTGAATCTACACCAATCATCGACCCGCGCCAAGTCAAAAGTTCGATAAATGTTAGGGTCCATGTTAGGGTGGCCGTTAGGGGCACATTAGGGGCGCATCAGAGGGGGCGCAACTCACAGAAAGTCACCCAACGCACCAAAACCGCCGAAAAACGCCCACACAGCGCCCACCAAGCCCAATCCCCAAAATCAGAGCAGCGACCGTAAGGGAGCTAGACGAACCCAACCAACACAATAAAGTCAAGCTTTGTAGATGGGGATGAAAGCCCGTTGCTCCTTTGTGTTAGGTGGGCTAGTCTCACGATGATGCTCGTAAACTAACCCGGGAGCAACGGGCTTTCATCCCCATCTACCCGGCTGGAAGGCGCATTTTGCGATAGCGTGAGCGGGGTTTTCGATTATCGACACAATCGGTTGGTCGGCATTTGTTCAGTTGCAGCGTGTGCCCAACCAGCCGTGTCGTTTCCATGGTTTTCCATGACTCGGTACTCGGGCTAAGATGCTAATGTGATTCAGATTGCTCTCATCTCTGTCTTCGCCCTAACGGCAATTGTCGCGTGTGTACTTTACAACGTTCGCAAGTATCCGCTTCCTAAGGGCAAGTCGCCGTTGCGTTTAATTCTGCTGTCGGCGGCTGTTTGCGGCGTGATCGGGCTTGGTGGTGCTGGTTGTGGCGTAAACGTAATCGGCGGACAACTATTCTATTTTCCTGGTCTTTGGCTTTCCTCGACCTTTGATGTCGTCAATGCCTGGGGATCAAGCTGTGGTGCTGGCGGTCCTGAGTATCCAGGACGAATCATTTTCTGGAATTCAATCGCAGGAGTTTCGGCGGGAGCCTGTTTCGGCATGCTCTATACGTTCATCTCTGTACGGACTACCCGAACTGACAAACTGCCACGCTGCCCTTGCGGCTATAATCTAACGGGCAACGTCTCGGGCACTTGCCCCGAGTGCGGGAAGCCAATCCAGTAGCCCGTAGGGCTGGTGGTTCTTTCGCCCCCCACAAAGGGGGCGAAAGGTTCACCTGCCTAAACCATCAACCACATCACTCAAAAAACGCCAGCAACCCCTACAACCGAAAACTCTCTAGATGATCAATATAAGATTCCGGAAAGGCATACCGTCTCGCCGAATCAACAATCAAATCAACATACTCATTCGTAGCTGGCCCCTCACCCAACTCCGAGGCCACGTAACACATCGCCGGCAACCAAGTCCCGTTTCTCAAATGCACCAGCACCGCCTGAGGAAGATAAGCGACACCCAGCTTGTCGCCCGAAGACCCGTACAGCGAAACAAGTTCCGCGTGCGTAATGTGAGCCACCGCACCATAGACACAGCCGCCGGACGATCGTGTGAGGTTCGCCAAAGGTCGGATGGAGATGTCGAAACCGTTCAGCGTCGCCGCTTCCAGCGCAGCCGGGACGATGCCCTGTTTCTTGAGCACCTCCGGATTCATGAACGAGCCATAGAAGAAGGTCCAGACCCTAGCCTCCCCCATTAGTCACCGCCCCTCCGTAACGCAATTCCCAACCCGACTATCAAAATCTTCGTGAGATGCTGTTTCATTAGACTGGCCCTCCTGCCTTCACCATGAGTCAATCAGGCACATAAACCCTCCTCGTCAACCCCATCATACCCCAAAAACCTGCGCCACAAGCTCTAACCCGCTGATCGCTTAAGAAATCCCCTTAACCGATCACCCGTCACGTTATACAGATAGAAAGGACCGCGCAAAACAAGCGAACACTTGCAAGAAGGCATGAAAAAAAACGCACCAACTCAGATCCAGCGACCAACCTGCGTGCTAACACCAAAACCTTGGACCCGAAGTGCCGCCCCTCAAAAAAAAATCACAAATCAAACCCATTTGTCCCCCTCACGATCCCCAACCACCGATCCCGACCGAAACAAACCCATATCAACCCATCCAAACCCATTCCATTGCACACAAAACGATCAAGCCTATGACGGAAGAATCCGTTCCTGTACAAAAGGGAATCGAGGGAGGGGACACAACGGAGTGCGCAATCTTGTAAGGAGGGCACTGCCCGCCGACGTCGATCTACTGACCTTGCGCAACAGAAACCGGCGCAAAAATCTCAAATTCATGCATCGACTCACTCGCCCGCCCGCCCAGCTTGTCTTCAACAAGCACTTTCAAGACATAGGGACCGGTCGGAAGTGTGGCCGGAAGAGAGATCCGTTGAGCGATAAAAAAATCGGTCCGGCGCTGACTGCAACTATCAACGATCTCCGGTTCGTCTCGCTCCCAAACGATGTTTCCGTTGTCAGAGTAGACCGCCATCCGCGTCGAGAGTCTTGTTTCGAACCGGTCGTCGGTCGTGCGCTGCGCCCGAAGGTTACGAATCTCGGAATACACAATCGTCTGAATCTTGCGACCCGCGACGAAGTCTTCCCGCGACATCTTCTCATAAACCCCAAACGTGGAAACCTTTCGGCAAAACGCGATCGACTCGACGCTTGGGTCAGCCCGGTCCGCGAGCGTGTCACGAAGATCATCCACCGTCGCCAGCGCCGTCTCGCCGTTAAGAAGCGGATCGCGCGCAGCATCTCGAACCGCCATCGCCGCGTCGATCAAATCAGTCAGCAATCGCGCCTGATCCTCAGGAAGTTTCTTGACGATCGCCATCGCATCTTCATCACGACCAGCCGCCAATTGCCCAAGTCGCAAGCGCCACTGAGCGTCGAAGTCTTTTTTCTCTTCAACCTGCTTGGCGAGATCAGCGAGAAGATCGTCAAACGTCGGACGCATCGGGTTCGCCCGAACGTCCATCGCAAGATTCGTCGCCTTGGTCGCCTGCTGTTCGACGGGTCGGGTCTCGACCGTCTTCGACGAACCAATGGACACAGCCACAACCGCCGGAATCGGTATCGCCGGTCTGCGCTCGTGGGCGTCCTCGATCGTTATCTGGGCATTCGTCGTGACGCTCTCAACAGGCGTCGTTGCCCCACGTTCCTCGATCGGCGCGGGCATAACCTTGTCGCCTTCCTTCGGAAACAGGACCGGCGACGCAGGGATACCCATCGCAGAATCGCTCCCCGTCGCGCGATATTGCGACGTTCGTTGCAAGAATTCCTCGATCGCAGCCAGCGAATTGTCGGTGGCTGCGTCTTTGGCAGCGCCGGGGGAACTCGAAGACGATCCCTCAGCAACCGAATCTCCGTGCGGCGCAAGAAGCTCGCTCAGTCGCGACTTTTTCTTCGCAAGGCACCCGCTACTAAGCGCAACGATACAGGCGCAGCAAGCGATGCAGATAGGTGCACGTAGCCAAGAATGAGCGACACCGGTTCCGCGATTGTGATTCGATAGGTAAAACATGGGGGGCCCTCCTTAGCCCGCTTTGACGCGAGGCGTCCTGCCCCGCGATGTGTGCGTCACAATGAATTTTTCGATCGCAACCTCGATCGTCGATCCGCCGGTCTTCACCGCAAGGTCGACAGCCAACAGGTCACGCTGCATTTCTCTCAATAGGGCAGGATCGCACCTGCGAAGACGACGCTCCGCGACGTCCGGGGATGCAAAGAGCTTTTTCGAGAGAATCCCCGCACTAACCCCGTTGTCATACTCGATGCGTGCCTCAATAAGTCGACGCACGCCAAACGAGAGTCCACCAATCGCCAGTGCAGGCGCAGCCCGGTCAGTCGCAAGCGTTTGCGCCCAAAGCGTCATCGCCGATGTCGCATCTCCGTTCGCGATCGCGTCCAGTACGGCAAAGGACTTCTCTTCGCGAAGTTGCCCCGTCAGTACGGCAATATCATCCGTGGTAATCTCGCCCCGTTCACCAACGTAAGAAGATAGTTTGGAGAGCTCCGCGTCGATCGATCCCGCCGAGTCACCGATGTGCTCTCGCAGTCGATTCGCCGCCGCGTGTCCCAGTCGCTTACCGTACGTCTGCTTCGCACGATCCGCCGCCCACCCAACGATCGTCCGCGCGTTCATCGGCTCACGAACAATCACCTGCCCGCTCTTTGCGACGATCTTGTAGAGCTTCGTGTTCTTGGGCATCGACTTGCAGAGCAGGATGAGCGTCCCCGAGTCCGCCGGATTTTCGCAATAACGCTCAAGCGCCGCCCGGTTCTGCGTAATGAATTTGTCAGCATCTTCAACGATCACAACATTGCGACCACCCAGAAGCGAAAACGTCCGTGCTTCGTCCAATACCTCCGCTAGATTCGCCGACGGCCCGTCATAGCGAGCAGGCGCATTCCCGTCGTCGCCAATTCGCGAAACCACGCCCGACAGAGCTTCACTACGCAAGAAGCGATCCGCCGACGCAATAGCATAGACTGGCTTGGTTGGAATGGTCGATTCACTCATACAAGAAACCGTCGCAAGCAGTTAGACACAAGTACCTAGTCGTTTGAACCGCGAAACGTCGCTGACTTACTCATCATCGCGAGTCGCTCGGTTGCCTCCACGATTATCTTTTCCGCCGTAGGGTCAATCTGAGTTGCCCGCGTATAACACTCAAGCGCCAGCAGCTCATCCCCCTGGAAGATAGCAACATCACCAAGATTCATCCAGCTCTCAGCATCTTTCGCATCGTACCTCAGAACCGTCCGAAGTCGCTCAGCCGCCGCACCGTATTTCTTCTGGTCTCGAAGCACCAAAGCAGACCCCAAAAGCGCGTCCCGCATCGCCGGGCGCTGTTTCAGAGCAATATCATACGCGTTCAATGCTCGATCGTGGTCACCAACGGTTCGAAGCATTGATGCCATACCCGTAAAAGCATCCGTCAGATGCGGATCAAGGCGAATCGCCTCGCGCAACCGCGCAATTCCACGAACGTTGTCGCCGCTCTTCCGATGCTCCTCAGCCTCAGCGAGTAGCTCCTCGATTCGCTGTCGGGCGCGACGAGAACCGGGAATTGTCGAATCGTCAACCGCAATGTGAGACCCCATCATCGCCGCAGGTCCGTTCGATGTCCGAATGACCGGTGCTGGCTCCGTGGAAGCTTCGATCGATTGCTCGCCGCTCTCGATGCGGTTATCGCCAAGGTCAGTAACAGTCACCCGCATCGCAACAGGTCCAGAAACGCCAGTTGGAATTCGCCAGTCGAAACGTCCGGTATTGGCCAGCGGTTCGCGCGATGCAGCCACCCACGTTGCGTCAGGCGAAAGTCGATATTCCAGCCGGATAGGGCGCTGAGCGAGTTGCGTATCGATCGCGGTCCAGCGAACCTGAATAACGCGCTCCCCCATGACGGCCGTCGCACGAAGCGGATGAAGCTGCACAACAGGAACGGTATAGTCGACCATTGCCCAATGATGAGCGTCCGTCCCGTCCGCAGGCGCGGCGCTCGATGCTCCGGTCGCATTCGTCAAGACAAAAAAGAACCCAACAAGTCCCTCACCAGCAGCATGAAACGTAACCGGCGACTGTCGATCATCGTCAGCGCCGAATAGCTCCCAAGTCTTCGCGCCGTCGCGCGTATACCATAGCTGCACCGAGTCAAGCGGCAAGGCAGCTTCGTTTACCCGATAGGCAACATCGAACGACTGCGTACGAACGCGTGTTGGGCTATCTCGGGTCGATTGAGCTTGCGCTCGGGCTGCGAATAGCCCAAAGAGGACGAAGCCAAAGATGACGAAGCCATGTACGGTGGTTTTCCCGGGCATTTCCAAACGCCTTTTGAGAAAGCAGAATGCGGAACATAAGCGCCGCCTCCATGCGGCGCTTTCGCATTTCATCGACCTACCCCAGTGGCGCACTATATGAGTTAAACTCAGTCAAAACCCCTCGCGGGTCCCTCGATTCAGACCCAGCACAACGCCTCCCAGCCCTACCACTGACGAATTCACTCACTTTCCTGTATTGCCAAGGCGGATTGACAGGAAGGGCCTCTTCGTCAGGCCGGAACAGGCGCACACTATGCCCGTATAACGACTTGCAGCGATTTTATCATCATCATGAAGAGAATTAGTGAAATGTTAAAATGGGTACAAAATGAAGGTTTTCACGGATAAGGCGGATTTTTGACCCCGTCAGAGCCGATTGGAGCTATACCGCCTGTCCACGAGACAGGGCGGATGGTAAAATCGCGCTGCGATGACGGTCGCGTTGGTGGGCCGTCAGCGGTGTTTTGAACCCCATTTTCGGAGATCCGCGGCTATGGAGGAATACGAACGACTGAAGGAG
>JAJDDZ010000097.1 GCA_029260025.1 Phycisphaerae bacterium
GATCGGCGGATTATCCGTCGGCGAAACCCACGAAGAAATGACGAAAATCCTCCCCGCCATCACCGAATGCTTACCCGAAGACAAACCGCGATACCTCATGGGCGTCGGCATGCCCAGAGACATCCTCGCTGCCGTCACCGCAGGCGTAGACATGTTCGACTGCGTCCTACCCACAAGGAATGGCCGCAACAGCTACGCCTTCACCGCGACAGAAGCACTCAAGATGCGAAACGAAAAACACCGCCTCAGCGATCAACCTCTTGAAGAAGGCTGCGACTGCGAAACCTGCGCAAAGTTCAGTCGTGGCTACATCCGACACCTGTTTTTAGCCGGCGAAATGCTAGGACCGACCCTCACCTCGATCCACAACCTGCGTTTTTTCCAGCGATTCATGGGCAAAATTAGAAAGTTGATCTCCGAGGGCAAGCTGGCGACAATCACCGACGAATTCCCGATCGCCGCAACAGCAGGCGACACCGAAACCAACGAGGAAAACGAATGAACACGCTCTACATCGCAGTGCTAACAATCTTGGCTCAGACAAACCCGACCACAACCCCCGCCGGTCCAGCGGGACCAACGACTGGCGGGCCTCCTCCGACAGCAAGTTTGTTCCCCGTCGCCATGATCATGGCCATGATGGTGTTCTTCTTTCTGACGATGCGCAGTCAGAAAAAGCGCGAAAAACGCGACCGCGACGAACTCAACAACAGCATGAAGAAAGGCGACCGCGTCCTGACCGTCGGCGGCGCCATCGGAACCATCATGACCGTCAAAGACGAAGAAGTCGTCGTCAAAGTAGACGAAACCACCAACACAAAAATGACCTTCATCAAATCCGCAATTCAGAAGGTGATGGACTAGCGGGAAAAATCAGAAGCTAAGCGATTCTCGTTTCAGCTAGGGCGACTCTTAGCCCCTGCTGGGGCTGCGTACAAGGCGCGCCGAGGTGAGAGTGTAGGTTGGGTCATCGACCCAACATCTGCAACTACGACGGGTCGCGAAAAGAAACCCTCGTCAGCCAATCACGGCGCAAGCGACCTAACCAACCCCAACAACCGCGCATGAACCTCCGGCGTACCCGCAAGAAACGGAACATTCCGATCATGATCCCCCTTAAGCGAAATCGGAAAAAACGGCTCGCCGAACGCGCCGGTAATCACCCCTCCGGCCTCTTTCACAAGTAGCGATCCGCCAGCTACATCCCAGAGCTTCGCCCGCTCACCAAATGCGCCCGCCAAAGCGCCCGACCCCACCATCGCCAAGTGAATGGTCGTCGCACCCATATCACGAAGAACAACCCCGTTCGTCGCCGCAAGAAGCTGAACCACAGCCACGGTCAGCGGCTCCTTGCTCGAAGGCACCGCAACAATCGCCTCGGTCAGCGCCATGGAATCACTCGGAGAAACCGGCTCGCCGTCAAGCGTCGTCCCGCCACCCGCAACCGCCGTCACCAACCGACCCGTATTGTGCTCGCGAACCGCTGCCACAACCGGAGTCCCCCGATCAAGCACCGCGATCGACGTTCCAAAACAAGGAAACGACGCGACGTAGTTTCGCGTACCGTCGATCGGATCGATCACCCAGCAATACCGCTCGCTCGGCGCACCCAAAGAAATGCAATCCCCCTCCGGCGTCTCCTCGCCGATAATCGCATGACCCGGAAAGTGCTCCTTGATCGCGGCGACAACATACGCCTGAATCGCCAGATCGGTCTCCGTTACAACGCTCTGGTCGTGCTTCATCTTCGCCCGCGTCGTCGCCCGCGCCGCGATCGCCATCGCACCAGCCACCTCTGAGAGGCGCGTCGCCAATTCCAGCATCTCTGTATGGAATGTTACCTTCATAGTGTCGATGATACAGGTAGCGGGCGCCTATGTAACGCAACCAAAAAAACCCGCCGGAAAGTCAGACGATTCGTTGGCAGCGCCGACGTCCGTGTTGTAAGCTTTGGATAGAGGCCAAAAGCAGCCGAGACAAAAAAACCATGCCAATTTCACTCAACAGACGATTTCACCCCAGCACGCATCACCGAGCATGGTTCTGGGCAGTCGCAGCCTTCGTCTTTCTGCTAGCCGCCCTCTGGGCAAAGCCGATCGGCTAAGGCCACCCGCTTCACCCTCTCCCCAGAGCTATTGTTGACGCATCCAAACCCCGCAACGATCATCCTTGTTTATGACCAGCGGCACAATCAGAATCGTAGTAACCGAAACCTACGACCAAGACGCCATCGCAAGACTGCGCAAAGCAGGCGACGTCACCATCCTAGAAACCTGCGCAGAGTCCGCCCTAACCGACGCAGTCAAGAATGCCGACGCCCTGGTCGTTAGAACTCGATCAAACGTCACCCGAGCCGTCATTGACGCCGGAAAAAATCTCAAAGTCATCGCAAGAGGCGGCGTAGGACTCGACAACATCGACCTTGTCGCAGCCAGCGAGCGGAACATCGCCGTCGTCTACACACCAACCGCCGCCACAGACGCGGTCGCAGACCTCGCCGTCGGAATGATGATCGCCCTGACCCGGCAATTTGGATGGGCAGAGCGAATGCTCCGCGACGAAAAATTCGCCGACGCACGAACGACCGCCCGCGCACGCGAAATGCGCGACCTGACCCTGGGCATCATCGGCATGGGACGAATCGGACAAGCCGTCGCGAAACGCTGCCGCGGCGGGTTCAACATGACCGTCATCTACAACGACCTCCGAGAGATCGGCTGGCTCGACTCCACCGCCACCCCCGTCACCAAAGACGACCTCTATCAACAGGCAGACTTGATCTCCCTCCACCTCCCGCTGACCCCAGAAACTCACAACCTCATCAACCATGACACCCTCAAGAAACTTAAACCCGGCGCGATTCTCATCAACACCGCCCGCGGACCCATCGTAGACAACCTCGCAATCGCCAACGCCCTTCGATCCGGAAACCTGGGCGGTGCTGGCCTCGATGTCTACGACCCGGAACCCCTCCCACAGGACCACCCACTCCTATCCGCCCCAAACACCATCTTGCTCCCCCATATCGGCGCTCGAACAGATCGCGGGCTTGCCGGAATGAACGACGTCGTCGATGATGTCCTACGCGTGCTGACCGGAGAATCACCGCACTACCCAGCAAATCTGTGAGTTGTTGGGTGTTTCAACCCCAAACAACGAAATTCGACGTTTTCCGCCAAACGAAGCGGCCTAAAGACTTGTAAGAAACCCTGTCGATCGGTAAACAGCAGCAGTGTTGTTTCGGCGCGGAGACGGCACAATTTGAGAATGCTTATCTGGGGCAACGTCAGAAACCCCAAGCCCGCCTCGTTCATCGCGGGACCGGGAATCGAGTGATCGCTGTATGACGAGTATGTTGAAAGAGGTACTACTAGGTAACAGCTTAGCAATGACTTGGGGAGACTCCCTCGGCATTTTCGCAGCCATCGCCGTCGTCGCATCGCTTCTTCTGATCTATCCCGCCATGGTTCTTCGCAAGTACGTCCGTATCATGATCAACATCCTCGACGAACACGCCGAGGTCGAAGAAAACGGCATCGGAAAAAATGGACTATCTCTAGTCCATGAAAACGTATCGCTCTCCGCAACCGACGGACACCCACTTAAAGGCGTCATCCTTTCAGCGAGAGGCCAACATCCAGAAACGCATCTTAACGGGAACAGCAAGAAAGGTAACAACGGGACAAACGGAAACGGACACACAACCCCGACTACCCCGACAACCCCAAGCGCACCGCCAGCCTATCGCGGAACAGTCGTCTTTGCCCATGAATTCGGTAGCGTCCGGACCAGCTGCATGCGATTCTGCCGACCGCTCCTCCGCGCAGGGTACGACGTATTCGCCTTTGATTTCAGAGGCCACGGCGAATCACCCCCGGAAGAAGGCTACAAACCTCGTCAATGGGTCAGCGACCGCGAACAAGCTGACATGGCGGGCGCTATCGCGTTTATCACCGACCACCTCGACAAACAGGGTCACCCCAAAGACATAGGCCTTTTCGGTCTATCTCGCGGCGCAGGCGCGTCTATCCTTGGAGCCGTTAAGTGCGACGACGTGCGCGCCATCATTACCGACGGCGCATTTAGCAGCGACACCGCCTTAGAATACTTGATGCGCCGCTTCGCCACCGTCTTCGCACGCATACGCATCGTCGCCGAAAATCACCCCCCCGTGTTCTGGCGATTCCTGCGATGGTTATTGTTCCGCGAATGTCGTCGCAAGTTTAATTGCCGCTTCCCATCCGTACGCAAGGCTATTGCGAAACTCGGCCCGCGCCCTATGCTTTTCATCCACGGCGAGAAAGACAGCTATATCCCCGTCGCCCAGTCGCAGATTCTCTACGACCGAGCCCTCGGACCAAAAACACTGTGGATGGTCCCCGGAGCGAAACACAACCGCGCCGTATCAGTCCGACCAGAAGAATATGCCCAGCGAGTCATCGCCTTTCTCGACGAATACCTCGCAGTCTTAACACCAACGCCAAACATCCGCATCAAGCGAATCATGCGATCCACGACCGTGATTCACCCACAACCAATCCCCGCAACCATTGGCCAGACCGATGACAAAATCGACAACCCTGTCCCGGTCCACGCTGCTTAGCCCCCCCACCCCCCTGTCGCAGCAACCTCAATCTCCGGTACAATATCACCATGAGCGCCAAACAAGCAGATCAAAAGGAAACCAAGAGCGAAGACCTCCCCAAGGACC
>JAJDDZ010000098.1 GCA_029260025.1 Phycisphaerae bacterium
ACCGACAAGAACATCGAAGCCCTAGCGCATGCGATTGTGGCTATGGCAGAGGATGAGCAGGACCCCGCGATCGCTATTCCGACCCGCTCTCTCTCCAACGTCGCCTACAACGAAAAAACTCGCCACGTCGAGATGGGCAAGAACAAACAATCGCGAAACTTCTTCAACTACGGGCAAGCAAAGCGCTTCATGCAGACCATGCTCGTCGCGAGTAAATGCAAAGAACTCATCGCTATCAACAAGACCGCCAGCATCCGCCAGATCTACTACATGGCCAAGCACACCATCAAGGGAACCAAAGAAAAAACGTTCGACGACCAGGCAGAGTCAGATCCGATCATCGAAGACCTCGAAGTCGCCATCGACTCACTCAGAGAAGAGCTGCACGTCTTCGCAAGTAACCGCGGCAACCTTGCCGGACCAATTACGCTAGTAGACATGGGCAACACCCTCGACTGCGCCGCGATGGGCAGTGCTGGCTACGCCGTTCCGAGTATCTGCGAACCGGACATGATCCAGTTCAAAAAGTGCGGCGCGAAATTCATCCTGCACGTTGAAAAAGACACCGTCTGGCGACGTTTTCACGAAGACCGATTCTGGGAATCGCACAACTGCATTGTCTCTCACGGCGGCGGTCAACCAGCCCGCGGCATGCGCCGTTTACTTCGCCGCATGCACGAAGAACTAAAGCTCCCCGTCTTCGTCCTGCTCGATAACGACCCGTGGGGATACTACATCTACTCGGTCATTAAGCACGGATCGATCAACCTCGCCTACGAGTCACGGCGCATGGCGATTCCCGACGCGAGGTTCATTGGCGTATCGAGTTTCGATTACGATCGTTGCGGCATGAGCGACGACGTGAAGATCGAGCTAGACGCGTCAGACATCAAGCGCGCAAAACAAATTGCCAACTACCCCTGGTTTGCCAAAAAGAAACCGTGGCAAAAAGAATTCAAAAAGATGCTCACCAACGGCTTCAAAATGGAAGTCGAAGCCATGATCTCCAAAAACCTCTCGTATCTTACGGAAGAGTACGTCCCCATGAAGATCAAGGACAAGAAGCAGTGGCTTGACTGATTCCAGGCACGAAATCAGTCACGCGATCAAGCACCGGCGCCTCTGGTACACGAGGGTACCAGCCCCGAGTATCAAAACGGCCAAGACTACAAACCCCCACTGCGACACGGTCGGTATGTCATTATCCGGTACAACAATCGCTCGAATCGCCCAGTCGCCGGTAACACCAAGAAGGCACGCATCCGCCCAACCGCCGGGTATTGCAAAGGCAACATTCTTACCCGTCTGACATCCGTCTTGATCAGAACTTGTACTTGGCGTAAAAGGCCCACCGCCGGCGCTTTGGTTGATCATTTCCACGCCTACGACGATCGTTTGCCCAGCGGTAACCGCCAAGTTAATCGGAATAATGTTCGTCGGCGGATCCGTATGGCGATACTCGTTGAGAACTCCATCGGTCAGCGTCGGACCCGTCACAGAAGCAAGCACCGCACCCGGAGTCGGAAACGTTCCGCTAGCGTAAACGTGTACGCCCATCTCAAATGAATCCGGCGCACCGCCAAGCTGCGACTGCCAAAAAACCTGCACGCCAACGAGTGTGCCATCGAATGGCATCGTCAACCAACTCGCTGGTATTTCGCCAGGGATGAAACAAGTACACGGTGTACCATTGACCACGCCAGTCACAGAGTCGTTCTTGACAACAATCTCGACACCATCAACTCGCGCCGAAGTTGCCGTGACGGCGCAAGCAACGTAACACAGCAGTTTGCCGCAACGAATGAGTTCGTTCATGGTCCGATCCCTTTCAGTCTGGCCCCAAAGCAGCATGGCGAACGAAATGTGCAAGTGTCCAACGCCCGAGCTTAGTTCTTAGCTCAACCGCCCAATATACACGATCGACGGGCCCCAATTCAAGAGAATTCCTCCAACGTCAGAGTCCAGGGCACGTTCCAGCGCCCCCAACCCCGAAATGGTGGCGATGTACCTGGCGAATTCTCATCAAGCCCATCTAGAGAGCATCATTTTGTGATGAATCAATTACTACTGTTTACGACTTGCAGCCTGTTGCCCGCGCTGACGCCCTGCCTAGATTCCCCCCAAAGAAGCGCGATCACGTTAGGCGCGTTGCGATAACCGGAGAAACTCGAAGTCGCAATCGCCAAGATCGACTCGCTCACCTTTGAAGTGAATCGCGACGTTCTCCGCAACTACGACACCCTCATTAATCGCGCCCGCGACCTTACCAATGACAAGCTTGAAACCGCGAGAAAACTATTTGCAGCGTTCAGTGAATCACACGAAGGAGTTCCGCTCGCATCAACCCAGACGTTCAGATCGTCCCTCGGAAACTCAAAGAAGCCCAAGAACAATCGTACGCAATCGCGACATCCCCTAGTTTGAAGCCCCAGCGACATGTCACCAGCGAGACCGAATCGTCAGGTATCCTGAACAAAACAATAGTGACCCAGAACCGCGCGCAGTGTTACTCGATGGCACTCTCGTTGACTTCGGTTGAGCACAGGTAGGGTTTTTACGCAGATCGGGCGACGACGGACCAAAAATCAAGATTCCCTTTTCTTTTCTCTCCAAGCATCGAAAACCAGTGAAGACACCGCGCAGGAACTTCCGATGCTCGTCTCTGGCAAGGTTGCCTAGAATAGTCACTCATCCTAGTGAGCGATACCGATGATCTGAGCAAGGTTGGTTTTTGAATCTGAGAGTCGCGCGGGCTAGCTGCGTGCACTCATCGGTTCAGCGCTTCTCAGAATCCTGCGCCGGTCGGAACAGAACACCAATGGGAGAGACGGAATGGATCATTCGATGGTTGGAATCGGTGAGGTTCTGTATGTTTGTTTGCCAAGTCAGCTGCAGCACCGGATCCTCCATCCCGTATCGCTCCGGGAGTTGAAAGGGCAGTTGGTCACCGCCATGGCAGAGGACCCAAAGCTTCAGATCGAAGAAAAGAAAGGATTGCTTCTCTTTTACAACCCGCATCGAGATTTCATGCAGCGACCAACGCGCGTTGAGACTCTCGAACGAACTGAGGAGACCCTGAAATTCGAGGCTCGGCTCGTCGGCGACCCCATCTCAGCTGAGTCCAGGGAATGTTACCGTGTGTCCACGGCTGCCAGGAGCATGACAGCTTCCTTTGGAAAAGAGCCAGCTTGTCCAGTCTTAGACGTTAGCCAAACCGGTTTTTCCGTGATCGCCGCCGGCGAATGTGAAATCGGTGAGCTTTTCTGCGCCTCTCTGAATTACGAAGGGAAAGAATTCAAGGGGGATGTTTCCGTTCAAAGCGTTCGCAAGATCGATGACAGCCGAGTACGTTATGGCCTGCAGGCCTGTGACCAAGGAAATCCCAACAAAGCTACGACCAGCGTTCTGGAGTGGATGACCAACCGCCTACAGCGCGAGCAGTTGCGCCGCATGTCAAAGAACTGCTGAGCGGACGAGACCGGCCCAAAATACTAGAGGCCAAAGA
>JAJDDZ010000099.1 GCA_029260025.1 Phycisphaerae bacterium
AGAAAGCTCCGTACAAACAGCCTCCCCACCAACTCCGCTAAGCTCCGCCGGCGATCCATAAGCAAGAATTTTCGCCCGACCGCCCTCCGCATAACGCGCATGATCAGGCGCCAGAGCATCAAGCGCAAGGCGACCACTCCAAGCCAAGAAAAGCTTCCCCGCCGTGGAAGGCGCACCGCCACCACTTGGCGATCCACCCTCACCCTCCCCACTCTTCGAACGAACCTGATTCTTCTCCCGATCACCAAAGTCCCGAAGAACCTCGAGCGCATCCGCCTTCAATCGAGAAGCAATCTTCCCTCCAGACATTTGTCGAACATCCACATCATCTTCAAACCGCGCCAAGTATCGAACAGGCCCACGATCCAACTTCCCGTCATCCTCAACACTACCAGCTCGAAAAATCGGTACCCCATCCGCTGTCTTTTCAGGAAGCGGTCCATCCCCAGTTCCGGCCCCAACCGCAGATTCCTTCGCAGCATCTCCCATCGCCAGACGCCGTTCAATAGTCGCCCGAATCCACTCAACAATTGTTGTCTTTGCCTGCGGCATTGCATCCGCCCCAGGCATCGAAACCCCAAGCCCCTTCCCGTAACCCAAAAGCTCAATCGTTCCCCCCCCCCTAATACGCAGCGCCTCCACCCGACTCTCCGCCTCGTTAAAACGAATTTCAAGATCATCCGCCTCAAACAAGAAATCGCTCGCGGTCAATTTCAGCTTCCCCGGAACTATCAACTTGTCATATTCAAGATCGAATTCCAGAGTCTCCGTCTCAACCCGCACCAAATCGTCAGCGCCCGGATGATCACGCTCCTCCGACGACAGCAAAGCCTTGTCCGCATCCGTCCGCCGATCAAACTCAATCACAACATTTCCGGTCAACCATCCACGCCGCGGATCAAGTCCCCCCGCATTTTTGCGCTTCGCATCAAGCATCCCCTCAGTCGCAGTCACACGAACATTATTACCGTCGTTCGTCCGCATCCGAATATCAGGATCCTTCAGCGTAAACTCATGATCAGAACCATCGAGAGGAACCCAATCAGAAACCGTGATCTCAAGTGCAGCCCGCGTCCCCTCACGCGAATAAATCGAAATGCTAATCTCTTGAGCTTTCCCAAGCTTCGCGTCCCCAACCGCAACTCCGCCCTCACCAGTCGCCAGGCGAGCAACGTCATCCTTAGAAAGTTCGGTCGGTAAATCAGGAAGTCGCCCGCGCGGAACATCCGTACCAACCTCCCGGTCCGATGCACTGAACTCATACATCGAGAAACAGACAAGTAGAATCGCCAAAGTCGCAGCCGCAACCACAACCCCACGCAACAACCCGCTGCCACGACGGCGCCGATTACCACCGCAACCCGCCTTCGAAGTCAGTCCGCCCGGCCTCATCCGCTTTGTAGAAAATTGATTCATACCTTTGACGTTCGCTCACCAAAACCCCGCCCCTGCTTGCGAAGAATCCATTCTATCGCCTCATTCACCGCGCCTCCACCGCCGCCGCGGCGCGTAACATAACCCGCAACCCGTTTCACGCACCCAGCCGCATCCCCAACCGCAATCCCAAGCCCGCACCGCTTCATAGGACCAACATCCGGCAAATCATCACCGATATAAGCGACTTCGTGTTCCGCGCAAGAAGCTTCGCGACAAATCGCCTCAAACGCAGGAATTTTTTCCGCCTCGCCCATCCGTACAAAATCAATCCCAAGCTCAGCTGCCCGCCGCGTCACATCCAAGCTCGTCCGCCCCGAGAGTATCGCAACCCGCCCCCCGCATTCCCGCCAAACCTTAATCGCAAGCCCATCGCGCACATGAAATCTCTTACCGTCACTCCCAGATAGAGTCGCAGAATCCCCCACTCCAGCCCGCGCAGAAATCCGACCATCCGTCAACACACCGTCAACGTCGAGAATAAGAAGTTTTATCGAAGAAAAATCCATAGATCCGTCCCAAACCAGCCAGCGTAGTTTCCTCCCGCACCACCCGTAGGTCAAGACTTCACGTCATCTACAGAATCCAACAAACAACAGGAAAACAAGGCCAACCCCGTTTCTTCAACCACCTCCGGCAAGCCAAAACCCGTAACCCTCCGCTTGACAATGACCGTCTAAATCGCGACGCTGACCCTTTTGGAGACAGCGCGTGCGGGTACTTTCGGGAATTCAACCAAGCGGACAATTGCACCTGGGCAACTACCTCGGCGCCATGAGCCAGCACATAGACCTGCAAGAAGCAAACGACTGCTTCTTCTTCATCGCCAACTTCCACTCACTCACGACCGTACAAGACCCCGCCTTGCTCCAAAAATACACAGAAGACGTCGCCCTCGACTACCTCGCACTTGGCCTGGATCCCAAAAAAGCCAAAATCTTCAGACAAACAGACGTACCCGAAGTCACAGAACTCGCCTGGATTCTCTCAACCGTAACAGGGAAGGGACTCCTCGAACGAGCAACTTCCTACAAGGACAAAGTCGCAAGGAACATCTCACCATCCATGGGCCTCTTCTCTTACCCTCTACTAATGGCCGCCGACATCTTGATTTATCACAGCGACCTCGTCCCAGTCGGAAAAGACCAAGTTCAGCACATCGAGATGACTCAAGACATGGCAACTCACTTCAACGAAACCTTCGGCAAGGAAATTTTGAAGAGACCCGAGGCAAAGTTAAACGAAGCAAGAATCGTCCCAGGAATCGACGGCCAAAAAATGTCAAAAAGCTACGGCAACGCCATCGACCTCTTCGACACTCCCAAAGCGACCAAGAAAAGAATCATGAGCATCAAGACCGACTCAACCCCAGTCGAAGAACCCAAAGACCCAGAAGCCTGCAACGTCTTCGCCCTCTACAAACTCATGGCCACCGAAGCTGAAACCGCCGACCTCCGCGAAAAATACACCGCCGGAGGCATGGGTTACGGCGATGCAAAAAAAGCACTCGCTCAAGTCACAGAGAGACTCCTCGCCCCAGCAAGAGAGCGACGAACAAAACTAGAAACAGACCCCGACTCACTCGAAGACATTCTCATCGAAGCAGGCAAGAGCGCAAGAGAAGTCGCACGCGGAGTCATGGAACATGTAAGAACCGCATCCGGACTCATCGCTGCAAAAGGAACCCACGCGTGACAGACGCCACCCCAAGCCCAAGAGACCCCAGATACCGCGTAGCCCTCGACGTCTACACCGGCCCCATGGACCTCTTGCTCTTCCTCATCAAGCGGGACGAGGTCGATATCTACGACATCCAGATCTCGCGAATCACCGAACAGTACATCCAATACGTCGAGATGCTCAAGGAGATAAACCCCGAACTCGTAAGCGAATTCCTAGTCCTCGCCGCCACCCTCATGGAGATAAAATCCAGAACCCTATTGCCCCGCCCCCCGGTTGTAGAAGACGACGAGGAAATGATCGACCCGCGATCAGAGCTAATCCGTCAGCTCCTCGAATACAAGAAATTCAAAGACGCAGCTCGCTCGCTACACGAATCAGCAGCAGAACACGCCTTAAAACACCCCCGCTCACCAGTGCTTCCGCCGCAAGACCCCAACGAAGTAGATCTCGACAACATCGACATCTGGAATCTCTTCGAAGCATTCAACAAGATTCTTACAAAAATCGGCAAGGCGGGCGCAGTTCACAAAGTCTCCGTAGACGACACCCCAATCCGCCTCCACGCCGCCGACATGATCGACTCACTCCAACGCGCAGGCGGAGAGCAACGCTTCGAAGAAATCTTCGTCGGTCGCGACCGCGCCGAAATGATCGGATTGTTCCTTGCCCTCCTGGAGCTAATCCGCCGCTGGCGAGTCAAGGCGACACAACCTCTAGCAACAGGCGACATCCACATCAAACTTCTAGACCCAACCCCATTAGGCGAAGAAGTCGACAGCTTAACCGAAACCGAAGAAGCAGAACTCGTCAAAGAAGGCTCATTGCCCATAGAAGATGTCGAACCAACAAAATACCACCACCAGGAGCCAGACGACGAATCACCCGATCGCGACATCATCGACAACATAAAAATCGCTGGCCCGCAGATTACAGACACAGCAGAAAACGCCGAGACCCAAACAAAAATCGCAGAGGAAACAACCGATGACACCAAGTAGCAACCTAAAAGAACTAGGAATCACCCTCCCAACCCCCGCCGCCCCAGTAGGAAGCTACGTCCCAGCAATCCGCACAGGAAATTACGCCATGTGCAGTGGCCAGCTAGCCTTCAAGAATGGCAAGCTCCAGCACACCGGAAAAGTCCCCGAAACCGTCTCCCAAGAAGACGCCATGAAGGGCGCCGAAATCGCCGCCATAAACGGGATCGCCGCAATCGCCCAGGCAGCAGGCGGAATTGACAATATCGCTCAAATCGTAAGAGTCTGCGTCTACGTCGGTAGCAACGAAGGCTTCACCGCCCAGCCAACAGTCGCAAACGGCGCTAGTGACATCCTGGCAAAAATATTTGGCGACAAGGGAAGGCACGCAAGAGCAGCAGTAGGCGTCGCCGAGCTCCCCCTGGGCGCAGCCGTTGAAGTAGAAATCCTGGCAGAAATCGCCGCCCCACAAACGTGAGCACCCCCAACCTAATCTCGCGTGACGAGACATTCGTAGGGTCCGCCGTGCGGACCAACCCAAGAGCGGCAACCGCCCGCCGCTACTTCCGGTGTGGCACCGGTT
>JAJDDZ010000100.1 GCA_029260025.1 Phycisphaerae bacterium
AATCCATCGAGCGACATCTCTGTAAGTTGGACTGTTTGAATAGTACTGTACACCAGAGTTCTGGGATTCATTGCTCTGCGTGATGGCGTCTTGTCCAATGATGACGTAGGCGAGTAATTCCTCGTTGCGGACTCGCTCTGAGAGGGTAAAGGATGCTTCGTCAGTTCTATTCCCGTCGTCTTTTACAACTTCAAATAGGAATTTTGGTTTGTCTTGTTCTTTGTTTTCGCCTTCACCAGAGAAGAGAGACGTTTCGTTGCGATGGTCTGCGGCTGCTTTTAGGGAGTCGGCGATTTCTCCGGTGTAATCCAGGACCGCGATTCGTTTGTCAGCGACGTCAACCTTGTCGCTGAGTATGACTTGTATTGCGATTGACCCTGCCCATATGATTGGCACGGCGATCATGCTGACGATGAATGCTTTGGTCTTGACCGCGGCGAGGTATTCTCGCATTGCTACGACGAGTACTTTACGCACTTGCCACCTCCCCTTTTTCTTGTGCAGCTTGGTCTTCGGGCGCTGGGGCTGCGATGCGGACGAAAATGTCGTGCAGCGACGGTTTCGTTAACTCGAAATGGGTGACACGTCCGTGGTTCATTAGTTGAGTCAGGATTTGCTGGGTATCTGCGCCGGGCGACATGTGGAGGTCTTGATACCTGCCAAAGTCGTTTACGCGCGCTATGCCCGGTAATGAACCTGGGTCGTAACCATTGCCGTCAATAGCGACGCGAATGGTGTCTTGTCCATACTTGTTTTGGATTGTGTCCAGGGTTCCGTCGAGCACTTTGTTCCCTTTGTAAATCATGAAAATGAAGTCGCACATTTTTTCGGCGACTGCCATGTCGTGGGTGGAAAAGATGACAGTTGATCCGCGTTTGCGAAGGGCAAGAACTTCTTCGCGCATGAGGTCGGCATTGACTGGGTCCAGTCCGCTGAAGGGTTCGTCGAGAATGACGAGCTGCGGTTCTGCGATGACCGCTGAGATAAACTGGACCTTCTGGGCCATGCCCTTGGAGAGGGTTTCGATTTTCTTGTCGGCCCAGTCGTGCAATCCTAGTCGATCTAGCCACTGGGTGACGACGCCTTTGAAGTCTCGCCTTCCTTTTAGCTCTGCGTAGAATCTAAGGATATCTTTGACCTTCATTTTTTTGTAGAGGCCCCGCTCTTCTGGGAGGTATCCTACACGGTCGTTGTCAGCAGTTGTTGCCTCCTCTCCGAGTACGTGGATCGGACCTGATCCTGCGTCTGGGTAGTAGATGCGCATGATCATTCGCAGGGTTGTTGTTTTCCCAGAGCCGTTTGGTCCTATGAATCCGTAGATGGACCCTTCAGGAACGGATAAGCTCAAGTCGTTGACCGCGGTGTGTTGGCCGAAGGTCTTCGTTACGTTCTTGATGTCGATGATATTCATTTTGACGCACTGTCCTAAAGTCGCATGGAAATTTTTGGGGGTGATACGACAAGGAATATGCTAACGCATGCCTTTTGATTTCTCAACTGTCGTGATTTGTCGGCGGAGGTTCTGTCACTAGATGGATGCAGGTTACATCTTCTTGCGCCTAAGAAAAAAGGCACCGAACAAACATTCGGTGCCTCGTGCAGGAGTCTATCGTTTCTTGAATCAGTCGAGCCCTCGCCCGACCTAATGGTTGATTAGTTTACCAGTTCGCGTCCTTGTCTTGTTAGCGCGGCGGCCATGAGATGCTGACCGTCTGCGTTTTGTAGGGCGCCTGCCCAGACAAGACCCTCGTCGCGTAACGTTTCTAGCCATCCTGCGACGCTGTCGGCTGTTTCCTCGGGCGTAAAGCCCGAGTGCTCAGCGATTTCGCTTGCTAGTTCGAACTCAGTTAGTGGTCCGTTGCGCAATCTACGCAGGATCACTAGCTCGTGTTGTCTTAGTGATTGTATTGTCGTGTTCACTGATACATCTCCCCGTCGGATATCCGGTAGTTATCCTATCACTACCGCCCCGGTGTAACGCCGGGCCTGTCCCCACGTCGCCTGATTGTAGGCGTTGGCGACAGCGAGGTCCAACGGAATCGTTGTCGTTGTGGTGGTTTTATTATCGGCTTAGGGTGTCATAAGTCGCCAACATACAAGCATTTACTGCAACGGACACAACTTGACGAAAGCTTGATTTGGGCCTATTGATTAGTATGTGGGGAAGACTGGGTCGGGACCTCGGCTGTGGTCGGGAGATTGTGAAATAGGGAGCGAATGATGGGCAAGTTACCTTTTGTTGGTCGAATTTTTTTTAAGACGCTTGTTTGCGTTGCCGTCATTGCTTCTATTGGTATCTGGGCGTATATCAAGTTTGCTGAGTACGAAGTGACTTCTGCTGATCGTTTCGGGGCTCCTGTTACTGGGATTCTGTTGTCGTATTTGATTCATCTTTGGTTGTTGCCAGCTGATGTTTTGCAGGGCGACGATGATGCTGATTCATCCGAGAACGGACCAGACGAAGACTAACGCCCTACCGTATCCTCAATCGTTGTCTGCATGAGCTCTAGCTGCATCCTTTCCTTGCGATAACCCGGACGAGGGTCGGGGAAATTGCCTGGTTCTGGAAGATCCCATTTCGCGAAGAGCTTGGCGTTGTCCTGTTCGCCTATCGTCAGGTCGGCAAGTTTGCGTTCGTCGTGGTGCTGGTCGTGATGAATGAGCGCTTCGCGACAACCGATTACTTTCAAGTCCTCTTCAAGCTGGATGCGAAGTGACAGGTCGGGGTCGAAACCGAAGAAGTAGAACCGCTCGTCGGCAAATCCTATGCGTTCGAGAAGTTCTCTTTCGAGCAAACCGAAGTTCGCGTAGGGGTAGCCTCGAACGTGACATAACTCGTAGGACTCGCCGCCACTTTCAACCGTGTCAAGGATATTTCGCTCACTATCCCAATTGTGATAAAACGCGATCATGCCAACGCCTGAAAGATCGTCGCGCTCTAGCATGTTTCTGGCAGCCTCTACGGCGCCTGGTTTGGGGTAGGCGTCGTCGTTTAGCCACATGACGTACTTGGCGGTGGCAGCGCGGAATCCCTTGTTGAAGGCCTTGACCGCTCCCTCGCGATTTTTCTCTAGTATCGTGCGGATGTCGCCCTGCTGGGAAAGCCACTCCCTAGTTCCGTCGGTGGATCCGCCGTCTACTACGATGACCTCCGAAGGGGACGATACGTTTTGTCGAATCTTGTCCACACAGCGTTGCAGCCGTGCGAGGCGGTTGAACGTCGGTATGACGATAGAGACAATAGGGTTGTCTGGGTTGTCGTGCACGCTTGCTCCACAAGGATTCGTGTATGCTCTTTGGAGTGTATCGGCGTGTTGGCGGCGGTTTCTCGCACTGGTAGCCCTTGAATCGCAGAGAATGGTGGACGATGACGAGATTGATGTTGATTTCAATGATGTTGGCGGCGATTGGGCAGACAACTCCGCCTGTTGCGAAACCCGATGGTAAGGTGATTGCTGCGGCGAAGGCTCCTGAGGGACTTTGGCCTAGTGAGAAGCTTCTGGGACTATTGCTGGCTCGTGTTGCGGATCAGGTGACAGATCGCTACGGACTGCCGGAGGATCGCCGTGGGGACGTCCGTGAGGCGTTCGTGAATAGGTGGTCTGGGTTTCTGAACGATCATCGCGGTCAGATTCAGCCGCTGGCAAACGAGTTTCTTGAGATGCGGTTAGGACTGACGCCGCCCGATAAGACTCGCGTTCAGGAATGGGCTGAGCGGACGGGGCCTCTCTTTGACGAAATTAAGCGACAAGTTCGGGATTCGCGAATGGCTGTCGGTGAAACGCTTGAGCCTGGGGAGCGGACGAAGTTTGCGGCGGAGTCGATGGCGATGGAGGTTGGTTTGCAGTTTGTGGAAATGAAACTCTCGGAATACGCGTCCGGGCATTTTGATGAAGTCGATTTCTGGCAACCATACGGTATGGATCGCGAGGCGAAACAAGAACTTCGAGATAATCGACGTACGAAAAGGCGGGCTGCGGTTGCGGAGATTCGCAGGACGCAACCGCCTGTGGATCAGGTGGGAATCGAGCTTTCATTGTGGGAAGTTTTTACAGTTGACTTTATTCGGATCTATGACCTGGATGAGGGCCAACGCAGCGCGGCGCGTTCATGCTTGAGCGAGCTCTCAGAGCGTGCCAGGTCGCACCGTGATCGGTATCGCGACGAAATCCTTCGATTAGAACGACAGATTGCTGGGGAGAAAAGTACTGAGTCGGAGCTTGTGGAGATACAAGAGAAGCTGGTATCGCTGTACGGTCCTATCGATGAGATGTTTTCGGAATTGAAGAACCGGCTGGGTCGCATTCCTACGTCGCACCAGCGGGCCAGGGTGAGCGAGGTTCAAGGCGGTAACAAGTAGGGGTTTTTTAGTTGGGCAAGAACAAACGGCGGATGCGGAAGATCAAGATCCTCAGCAATCCGCCGTTAGCAATTTCCGCAGAACCTGTCGCGAGCGACAGGTCTGGAGTTTCTCAATTAGGCAGTAGCAGTAAGGCCAGTCAATACATCCGGGAAGAAGACAAACAGGGCTACCAAACCGCCAACGATCCACCACCAAAAATTCATAGCTTTCTCCTTTGAAACCGCGGTTGAATCTTCTGGCACCGCCCCCCGCGCTTAGGGCGACATCCACGATCGGGGTAGCCTATCCGAACCGAGATGGAACGCCAGCCTAAAACCTCGAAAAAATTCCTGTCGCTCGATCTTTCCATAACCGCTTTCCCAGGAATAGTTTACAACTCTCACAGGCTTACTCCTACCTGTGCGACTCGGAAAGGCCTCGCCTGCGAAGGCTGCCCTGGAAGGGTCCTTCGGCGTTTTGGGGTCGATGGTCATGCCTCTGCTCCGACCCCGA